>NZ_JBNZGA010000006.1:0-254261 GCF_050573415.1 Paenarthrobacter sp. NEAU-H11
CGGCGGACCGGACTTTTCACGCGTGCTGGCTCGTTCCTCGCCTCTGACGCACGCTTCCGAAAAGCCCGGCTCCGCCGGCGCTCGTGCCCACGTCGCCTTGGTGACGCTCCACCCACCTATTACACGTCTCGTTAGGAATCCCACCATGGCCGTTGGCGTCTTTGATCTGTTTTCGATTGGGATCGGACCTTCGAGTTCTCATACTGTGGGGCCGATGCGGGCTGCTGCTGTTTTTGCTGAGGAGCTCAAGGGCTCGGGGGTGCTGGCGGGGGTGGCGTCGTTGCGGGTGGATTTGTATGGGTCGTTGGCGGCGACGGGCCACGGGCATGGGACGATGACGGCCATTTTGCTGGGTTTGGAGGGGTTCCATCCGGAGCTGATTTTGCCGGAGGAGGTGGAGGAGCGGCTGGCGGCGATCGCGGAGACGGGGTTGCTGCAGCTGGCCGGTGCGGTGGCGTTGCCGTACGGGGTGAAGGATATGGTGCTGCGGCCGTTGACTGTCCTGCCGCGGCACACGAACGGGATGACGTTCACGGTCTCCGACGCGTCGGGCGAGGTTCTGCATGCGGCGACGTTCTTTTCGGTGGGCGGCGGGTTCATTGTCCGTGAGGGTGAGGAGGACGCGGCCCAGCTGGAGCTGGAGGAGTCCAAGAAGGAGCTGCCGTTGCCGTTCCGGACCGCGGCGGAGTTGCTGGAGCATTGCCGGGAAACGGGGCTGGGCATCAGTGATGTGATGCGGGTGAACGAGGAGGACAGCCGCACCCCGGGGGAGATCCGGGCGGGCCTGCTGCACATCTATTCGGTGATGGAGGGGTGTGTGGCCGCGTCGCTGAAGCGTGAGGGGGTGCTGCCGGGCGGGTTGAAGGTCCGCCGCCGGGCCCCGGACTGGTATGACCGGCTGCGGAAGGAAAGCGCCCGGCCGGCCGGGTCCGAGGACGAAGGCGACGGGGCCGAGTTCCATGATCCGAAGTATTGGCAGGAGTGGGTTAATTTGATCGCCCTGGCGGTCAATGAGGAGAACGCCTCGGGCGGGCGGGTGGTCACGGCGCCGACGAACGGGGCGGCGGGGATCATCCCGGCGGTGCTGTATTACGCGCTGCATTTCGCGCCGGGGATGGAGAACGCGTCCCGGGCGGACCGGGAGGATGTGGTGGTGAAGTTCCTGCTCGCCGCGGGCGCGGTGGGGGTCCTGTACAAGGAGCAGGCGTCGATTTCGGGGGCTGAGGTGGGCTGCCAGGGCGAGGTGGGCTCGGCGTCGTCGATGGCCGCCGCAGGGCTGGCGGAGGTGATGGGCGGGACTCCGGCGCAGGTGGAGAACGCCGCGGAGATCGCGATGGAGCACAACCTGGGCCTGACCTGTGATCCGATCGGGGGCCTGGTGCAGGTGCCCTGCATTGAACGGAACGCGATCGCGGCGGCGAAGGCGATCAACGCGGCGAAGATGGCGCTCTGGGGCGACGGCTCGCACCGGGTTTCGCTGGACGAGGTCATCGTGACCATGCGCGAGACCGGCAAGGACATGAGCTCCAAATACAAGGAAACGGCCATGGGCGGCCTCGCCGTCAACGTCGTCGAATGCTGACAGCGTTGAACCTTCAGTTGTGGGCCGCAGCCCACCAGTTCAAGGTGGACGCAAAGACCAGCCAGGCAATGTAGGGGAGCAGCAGCAGTCCCGCGGTCCGGCTGATGGGGCCGAAGTAGAGGACAGTCACCGTGACCGCGGCGATCAGGGCCACGATAATGGCCAGCGCCAGCCACAGGGCAGCCGTACCCATAGCGGGATAGAGACCGAAGAACACCGGAGTCCAGGCAAGGTTCAGGCCCAACTGGACCGCGTAGGCCGTTAACGCCGGCCTGGTCTTGGGAGCCCTCTTCCGCCACACCAGCCAGGCAGCCGCCGCCATGGCTGTGTAGAGCAGGGTCCATACCGGGCCGAACAGCCAGTTGGGCGGGGACCAGGGCGCCTTGTCAGCCGTGGCGTACCATCCGTTCACGTTGTCAATGGTGGAGAATCCGCCGAGCCCAGCCACCAGGAAGGATGCCGCCAGGAATCCGGCCAGCACCGCTGCCTGGACCCGCGCGCTGTACGGCTGGTCGCTTGCATCCGGCGGGGATGACGACTCTTCACGGTTCGGCTGCATGCCTCCACCCTTGCCAACCGGTCCACCCGAGTCAAGGGCACGGGCCACGGCAGGCACGGGCCGGCTGCTGAAAAGCCGGGACGGCATCAGGCTTTAGACTTGAGGCTGCATGTCCGCACGCAGACACGAGTACCGAACCGCGCACGAAACCGATTGGACACGGCCCCCTTGCGAGAATTCACCGCACGATTCGCCACCGCCGAGGAAATTGAAAACTGGGACAAGCACGTCACGGCCAATCCCAACGGCGGCAACATGCTGCAGTCCGCCGCATATGCCTCAGTCAAGAACGCCAGCGGCTGGAAAGTCCGGTTCCTAGTGCTGGAGAACGCGGCAACCGCCAGCTACAACCTGTTACTCGAAAAGAGTTTCCCGCTGCTCGGCCGGCTTTGGTACCTCATCAAGGGCCCGGACCTGGCAGCAGCTGATGACCTGAAAGCAGCGCTGGAAGCCTGTGCGGCTTTCGTCCGTAGCCGGAAGCTCAACGTCTTCACCATCAAGATCGAGCCGGACGTCGTCGACTCCGACGAGGCCCAGGCCCACCTGCAAGACGCAGGCCTGGTCAAGGCACCCAACATCCAGTCCAACGACTCCACGGCCCTGCTGGACATCTCCGGACCGGAAGAGGCAGTGTTCAAGGCCATCTCCTCCCGCGCCCGCAACGCCATCCGCCGCGCTGAGCGGGAAGGCTGCGAAGTGGTCCGCGAAGAACACGGCCCGGAAACCTACCGGGCCCTTTATGACCTCATGGCCGACACCGTCAAGGCCAAGGGCTCCATGCCCCTGCGCAGCTACGAGTACTACGCAGCCTTCTGGGACGAATTCTGCAACCGGGGCCAGGGCAGTTTCTTCTTCACCTACGAGGACGGAAAGCCCAGCGTGGGAGCCTTCGTCATCAATTACGGGGCCAAAGCCACCTATAAGGACGGCGGCTCGACCCAAAACCGCAAGCAATACGGTGATTCCCACCTGGTGCAGTGGGCCGCCATCCGCCGCATGCAGGAGCTGGGCTGCACGGAATACGACTTCTGCGGGACCCCGCCGGCTTCCCGGATCAAGGACAAGACCCACAACCTGTACGGCATGGGCATGTTCAAGACCAGCTTCACCAAGACGGTCACCGACTTCGTGGGATGCCACGACTACGTTCTCTCGCCCTTGAGACACCGGCTCTGGGTCAACGGAGCAGAGAAGGTCTTCCGCCGGATCGAAACCGCCCGCACCGGCCAGCAGTTCTACTGACCGCGAGCAGGAGCGTCCCCGCCGGCTGCCCTGCCCATCCCGACCGACCTCGCCCGCCGCCCGCCATTTGCCAAGCCTCTTATCCGTGAAGAAGGTAACTCCTTGAATGCAGTCCCCGCCGCCGATCTCGAGTTCGCCGTGCTCAGCGATGCCGAATTCGAGCAGTTCGCGCTGAAGCACCCGCAGAACAGCTTTCTCCAGTCCGTTGACTTTGCCCGGTTCCAGCGCGCCAGAGGACAGCAGGTGGAGCTTTTCGGGGTCCGGCAGCACGGCGAACTGGTTGCAGCAGGGAAACTGAACTACACCACCACCCGGCTGGGGTACACAGTCTGCGAATGCGCCAAGGGACCCCTGATGGACTACACGGACCCTGACCTGGTGCGTGCCGTCGTCGGACTCCTCCGCAAACGCGCGGCGGAGCGCAAGGCCGCCGAACTGCGGATCTCCCCGAACCTCAGGTACATTGCGCGTGACGCCGATGGTGCCGAGCATCCCGAGATCGAGGACAACAGGCCGCTGGTGGCACAGCTCGGCGGGCTAGGCTTCCGGCACCAGGGCCTGGACATGAACTTCGTGAACGTGAACTGGATGTTCATCAAGAACCTGGAAGGCATCCAGGACGCGGAAGAACTGATCATGGGCACCAGCTACCGGACCCGGAAGGCCATTCGGAAGGCCGAAAAGAACGGCGTCTTCCTGGAACAGGCCACCCTGGACACCCTGGACGAGTTCTACGGCGCCCTGAGCCGGGCCGGTGACGAAAAGGGCTTTATTTACCGGGAACGCGCCTACTACGAGCAGCTGCTCAGCACCACGTCGCCTGAGTTCACCAAGCTCATGATGGCCAAGATCGACATCCCCGCCTACCGGAAGTCCATCACGGAGCGGCTTGCCGCGGAATCAGCCACCGCTGATGAACTGCGCGAGGAGGTGGCGGAGACAGGCAGCAAAAAGAAGAACAACCGCCTCAAAGTGGTCCAGGACCTGGTGGACAGCTACGAGCGAAGCCTGAAGGACATCGAACGCTTTCCCGACTCGGTGGGCGTGGCCACGGTGGCCGCCATCCACTTCGTCTGCTACGGCGACGAGGTGGTCTGCGTCATCGGCGGCACGGTGCAGGACTACATCTACTTCAACGGCGCTACCTCGCTGTACTGGGGAATGATGCTCCACGCCCTCGAAAAGGGGTACCCGAGGTACAACTTCTACGGGACGTTCGGCATCTCCGGCCAGGACGAGGAAGGCCACGGGGGCTACGCCTTCAAGAAGGGCTTCGGCGGGGAAGTGGTGCAGCTCCTGGGCGACTTCGTGCTGCCCGTCCGGCCCGCCGTGTTCCACGCCAACAAGCTGGCCCGGATGGCAGCAGGCGCCGCACGCGTCGTGCTGGGCAAGCTGCCGCTGAAGCGCTCCGCCTGACGCCGCCTGCACACCACCACAACGGGAGGAGGGACAATGACTGAGCGACCCGAGCGCCCCGGCGCCGGATCCCCGAAGGCCAGGCCGAACACGGACGGCCTGCCCAAGACCGAGCCGCTGACTCCCTCCCAGCTGCGGCAAAACGCTGCGGCCAGGAGAATGCTGCGTCGCCTGGTCCAGGGTGAAAACCCGCCCACGGCTCCCCTGAGCATCGTGGACAGGCTCACCGGCAGCCCCTACGCGAATCCCACGATCCAGGTGGGAGGGGTGGACACCTCCGCCCGCAAGACCCTGGACTTCGCCCTGCACCTGGCAGAAACCATGTTCCGCTATGGTGCGGGTGCCCTGGAAGTGGAGACCAGCATCATTGCCGTCACCGCCGCCCTGGGGCTGAAGAACATCGAGGTGGACATCACCAACCAGTCCGTTGGCATCAACTACGCCCCTAAGGACCAGACACCCATCGCACTGCTGCGTGTGGTCCGCTCCTGGACCAACAACTACGCCGGCCTGGCCAAGGTCCACCAGCTGGTGACCGACATCGTCGCCGGGGGAGTGGGCCGGGACGAGGCAATCCGACGCCTGGACGAGGCCATCACCAGCCCCAAGCCGTTCCCGCGCTGGATGGTGACGGCGGCGTTCGGCGTTTTCGCAGCGGCATTCGTTGCCGTGCTGGGCGGCGGACCGGTGTCCTCTGCCATAGCGTTCGCAGCCAACATCGGAGTGAGCCTGCTGGCCCGCCAGCTCGGCCGGTGGCGGGTTCCCGACTTCTTCATAACGGCCAGCTGCTCTTTTGTGGTGACGCAATTGGCGCTGGTCCTCTGGCAGTTCGGCCTGACAACATCGCCGGCCATCGTGGTGGTGGGAGGCATCCTCCTGCTCCTGCCCACGGGACGCCTCGTGTCCTCAGTGCAGGACGCCATCAACGGCTTCCCTGTTACGGCCGCGGGACGGTTCCTGTCCACGCTGCTCACCTTTGGAGCCATCGTGGCAGGCATCGCCGTCGCCTTCGTGGTCGGGGAACTGACCGGCATGCAGCGCATTGACGTGACGCAGACCTTTCCGCCGGCCTACGACCTGTGGGTGCTGGTCATCCTTGTTGCCGTGGCGGTGATGGCCATCGGGGTCACGGAACAAACCAGCTGGCGGCTCCTGCTCCCCACCGCGGCGGTGGGGGTGGCCGGCTACTTCGTGCTGCTGGGCGGCGGACTGCTGGGCATCGGGGACCGGTTCTCTCCCGCCCTGGCCGCAGTGGCCATCGGCCTGCTGGCCCGCGTCGTTGCCCTGAGGATGGGTGCCCCCCAGCTGGTGGTTGCCGTGCCCGCAGCGCTGATCCTGCTTCCGGGCCTCACCATCTTCCGGTCCATGTACGTGCTCACCATCGAGGAAGCCGAGATCCTGCTGGGCGCCGGCGGGATGCTCAACGCCGGAGCCATTGTCCTGGGAACGGCCGGCGGGATCGTCCTTGGCGACACGCTGGCGCGGCCGCTGACCCGCAGCCTTGCCAGCAACGAGCGGCGCCGCGCCCGCCGCCGCTGACCGGCTGCAGGATCTGCCTGGCTGGATCTTCCTGTTCAGATCTGCCCTACGGGCAATTTCTTCTCCGCCTGGAAATCGTCCTCAACACGGCCTTTCGCCCAGTAACCGGACAGGGACACCTGCTTGCGTTCAAGGCCGCGCTGTACAAAGAGCACATCACGCAGCGCCTTCATGTAGCCGCGCTCGCCGTGGGCAAAAACGTCCACCCGGCCAGCGGGCCAGTCCGCCCCTGCCACCGCCTGCACCAGCAGGCCGCTTTCGCCCGCAGGGACGCCTCGACGGAACAGCCAGTGGAGCTTCACTCCTGCGGGGGCGGCAATCTGCTGCATGTCGGCGTCGGAATCGACCTCAAGGAAGGCGAGGCCGGCGGCTTCAGCCGGCAACGACTCTATGCACGCCGCAATGGCGGGCAACGCCGCCTCGTCCCCGGCGAACAGGTACCAGTCAGCGTCCGGGGCAGGGTTGTACGCCCCTCCCGGACCGGTGAAGGTCAGAATGTCGCCCGGCCGGGCCTTCGCCGCCCACGGTCCTGCCAGCCCTTCGTCGCCGTGGACCACAAAATCGATGGCGAGCTCCCTGGCCAGGGGATCCACCCAGCGGAGCGTGTACGTGCGCGTGAAAGGCCATTGTTCCCGCGGCATGCTCTCGCGGATGCTCCACAGATCCAGCGGGGAGGGGTAGGCGACGCCCGGTTGCGGGAAGACAATTTTTACGTACCGGTCAACGAAGCCGTTGTTGACGAAGTCCGCAAAACCGTCCCCGCCGGCAACAATCCGCACCATGTGGGGCGAGAGCTGTTCCCGGCGCAGAACTGCGAGGTTGACCTGCGGGCGGCTCTTCTTGGTGGCGCTGGTGGCGGCGGGAACAATGCTCATAAGGCAAGCCTAAGCTAGGCTACCGGCGGAAGCTCCCAGGTTACGCCCGGGGCACCCTGCTCCCGCAGCAGCTCGTTGACGCGGCTGAACGGCCGCGAACCGAAGAAGCCGCGAGACGCGGACAGGGGGCTGGGATGCGCGCTGGACACGGCCGGAACCCCCGGCAACAGCGGACGCACGCTCTCCGCGTCCTTTCCCCACAGCACGGCAACCAGCGGCAGGCGTGACCCGTCCGGAGCCCGCCGCCCGGCCACGGCCTGGACGGCCGCCGTCGTAATCTCCTCCCAACCTTTCCTGCGGTGCGACCCTGCGGCTCCGGCCCTTACAGTCATCACGCGGTTCAGCAGCAGCACACCCTGCCCGGTCCAGGCGGAAAGGTCGCCGTGGACCCTCGCGGGAATTCCCAGATCCGCCTCCAGCTCCCGGTAGATGTTCGCCAGGCTCCGCGGGATGGGCCGGACGTGCGGATCAACGGAGAAGGCCAGGCCGACGGCATGCCCCGGCGTGGGGTACGGATCCTGCCCCACCATCAGGACTTTCACCGACGCGAGGGGCTGGCGGAAGGCCCGCAGGACGTTCGACGGCGCCGGCAGCACCGTGTGCCCGGCCGCCTCTTCGTCGGCAAGGAAAGTGAGCACGCCGCGGAGTCCGCTTTCCACGCCCGCCAAGGCGTCTGCCCAGTCAGGCGCCATCAGCTCCTTCAGCGGCAGCTGCGCCAGTTCGGCGAAACCCTGCCCGCGCGCCGGATCCTGCGCCAGTTCGAAAAGGGCATCTGATTCAAACACCGTCCCATTCTCGCAGGGCGGCCTCCGGCCCCGGTTCGGCAGGCCGCCCGGCACAAATGACAACAGTGTTATTCGTCCGTAGCATGGGGGTCAGACATTTTTCGTAACCAGCAAGGGAGAGTGCGCCGTGGCGGAACCAGCTCGGGAGCACCTGCCGGAGCAGGAACAGCGGAACGCCCTCCTGCCGGATTTCACGCTGCGGGATTCCCCCCTGAGCGAGCGTGACCAGCAGATGCTCGCCCTCGAACGGCAGTGGTGGAAGTACGCCGGTGCCAAGGAACAGGCCATCAGGGAACTCTTCGATCTCTCCGCGACACACTACTACCAGCTCCTTAACGCCCTGATCGATACCGAGGATGCGCTGGCGCATGACCCCATGCTGGTCAAGAGATTGCGTAGACTACGTACGTCGCGTCACCGTGCACGCACTGCACGGCGCCTGGGGTCCGACGCATAAGACGCTCACGCTGGTTCCTCAGCAGCAACACACAAGGATGTCTCTTTCCCATGACCAAATATGCCCGCGATGAATTCGACAAGGTCCCGGAGACCGCGTCGCGACAAGGTGTCCATCGCACAGCCTCTGCTCCGTCACGGGTCCGGCTGTGGCCCGTCCTGGCGGTGGGATGCGTTGCCCTGGCCATCGGGCTGGTTTCCTTCCTGATCCTGCCCAAGCTGGGGTTTGCCGGTCCGGCAAGCCAGGCCTCGTCGAGCCTCGAAGCAATGCCGCTGGCCGGAACGGGGTCGACGCCCTCCGCCGCGCCGGACGCGTCCGTCACTCCCTCCGCTGAGCCCTCCGCCGCGCCTGAAACCGCCGGATCCGAAACGGTCCCCGCTGCCGGGACAGGGTCCAGTAGCCGCCCCACGGCGCAGGCTGCGTCCGTAGACAAAACCCAGCCTGTGGCGGTCTACAACGCCGCCGGGACCGCCGGGCTGGCAAGCCGTGTAGGCGGAACCGTGCAGGCGGACGGCTGGCCCCTGGGACAGGTAGGGAACTGGGCGGGAGCGCCGCAGCAGGGCTCCATCATTTTCTACTCCGGCCCAGTCCAACGGGCCAACGCGGAAGCCCTCGCGGAACTCCTGGGCGTCCCCACCGTGGTGAGCAGCACCGACTTCCAGGTTCCCCTGGTGGTTGTGCTGGGCCCGGGGTACCGGTAAGCCGGGTTCTTCCATCAGCCGCGCTGCCTTGGGCCACACCCGGTCCGGGGCCCGGCGTTACGCCTGAATAACGTTTGCCGACGGCACCGCCGGGGGCCTGCGGCACCGACCCGCATTGGCTAGAGTAAATCCCGGGCTACGGCCCGGCGCCGGGGCACCCCCGCAGCATCCCGGACCTTACGGAAAGAGTGGTCACCATGGCACGAGGAACCGTCAAGTGGTTCAACGCGGAAAAGGGCTACGGCTTCATCACCGTTGACGGCTCCAGCGACGACGTCTTTGTCCACTGGTCTGCTATCGAAGGCGAAGGTTACCGGGCACTGGACGAGGGACAGCGCGTGGAACTTGAAGTCGGCGAAGGCGAGAAGGGCCCACAGGCGGAAAGCGTCCGGCCGGCGGAGTGAAGCATCTGATTGTCCCCGCCGGGACCCTCCGTCCTGCGTTTGCCGCGGCCCTCTGCTGCACGCTGGCCCTGACCGCCTGTTCCGGGGTAACCGGAAACGCACGCGTGGAAACAACGGAAGCCTCCGGTGACGGGACGCTGCGGGTAGGCCTCATCCTGGACAATGCGGGGGAGGGCAGCTTCCTGAACGCGCCCCAGGCGGCCGCCGCCAAGCTCGCAGTCAAAGAGATCAACGCTGCCGGTGGGCACAAAGGCCGGCCCGTGGAGCTGCTGCCCTTTGAAGCCGGCCAGGATGCAGCGTCGCAGGCCCAGGCCTTGGTCCAGGCCAAGGCGGACGTGGTGATCGGCCCCACCGACTCCAGCCACGCCAAGGCCGTCGTGGACATCCTCTCCCGGGCCAGGACGCCGCTGATCTCGCCGGCCAACACCGCGGCCGGGCTCAGCACCATCCCCAGCGGCGGATACTACTTCCGGACGGCGGCCGCCGACGTCGCGCAGGGACCCGTGCTGGCCAAGCTCGCCAAGGACGCGGGCGCCGCCACCATCTCCCTGATGTTCCAGGAAGGCGCCTACGGCAGCGACGTCTCCGCCGCCGTCGCCGATTCCGCAGAACAGGCCGGACTGGAAGTGGTTGCCACAGCCGGGTTCAAGCCGGGTGAAGCGGGAAGCGCCGCTGCCGCCGCCCGCGGGGCGGAACCCGACGCCGTCATCCTGGTGGCCCGCGACGGCGCGCAGGGCGCCCTGGCTGAACTCAACAACGCCGCCCTGGCCGGCTCGAAGATCATCCTCAGCGACGGCGCGTTCGGCCGGTATGCGTCCAAGCTGGGAACCAAAGCCCTGGAGGGTGCCCGCGCCGTCGTTCCCGGCGAGCTGCCATCCGCCGCCTTCCAGGAAAGGCTCCTGGGCATCGATCCCGGCCTGAAGGACGTGTCCTTCGCCGCGGAAACGTACGACGCCGTGACCCTCGCAGCCCTCGCGGCAGCCAAAGCAGAGGACGACTCGGGCCGCTCAATTGCAGCGAACCTCATCGCCGTGTCAGGCGGGACTGCCGCCGGCAAGGATGGCGGGACTGCAACGGTGCCCGGCACGCCCTGCCCCAGCTACAAGGAGTGCCTGGCGGCGAAGGCCTCCGGTACCGGCATTAATTACGACGGCGAATCCGGCCCGGTTGCCTTCGACGCCAACGGTGACATCACCTCGGCGACGTTTACGGTGTTTACCTACGGGACAGACAACAGTCCAACGCCCACCGGCCGTGAAACTGCAGGCCGCGCCGGCTGATCGCTCTCGGCGTAGAGATGCCTGCCAAGGCGCTTTCCGCGCGTCATTCGCTTGCACTCTCCCGTGGGGAGTGCTAATTATTGAGTTAGCACTCTGACGTACCGACTGCTAAAGCAAAGCTGGTTCCGGCCGGCGGAGCGCGGCACCGGGCGAGGAGCGAAGAAACACCTCACTGGAGTGAGGCCCGCACCCGGGGGCATACAGAGGCCGCCGGCAAAGGGTCGTCCGTCGCGGGCACTGCAGCGAAGGTTCATTCTTAACGACTGTCCCGAAAGGACTACTGCCGTTATGGCCAAGATCATTGCATTTGATGAAGAGGCACGCCGCGGCCTTGAGCGGGGCCTGAACATCCTCGCCGACGCCGTTAAGGTCACCCTCGGCCCGCGTGGACGCAACGTCGTCCTCGAAAAGAAGTGGGGCGCCCCCACGATCACCAACGATGGTGTTTCCATCGCCAAGGAGATCGAGCTGGACGATCCCTACGAGAAGATCGGCGCCGAGCTGGTCAAGGAAGTTGCCAAGAAGACTGACGACGTCGCCGGCGACGGAACCACCACCGCCACCGTTCTGGCCCAGGCCCTGGTCAAGGAAGGCCTGCGCAACGTTGCCGCCGGTGCCGACCCGCTGTCCCTCAAGCGCGGCATCGAAAAGGCTGTCGAAGCCGTCACCCGCGAGCTCCTGGCTTCCGCCAAGGAAATCGAAACCAAGGAAGAGATTGCCGCTACGGCATCCATCTCCGCAGGGGACGAGGAAATCGGTGCGCTGATCGCCGAAGCCCTGGACAAGGTGGGCAAGGAAGGCGTCATCACGGTCGAGGAATCCAACACCTTCGGCCTGGAACTCGAGCTCACCGAAGGCATGCGCTTCGACAAGGGCTACATCTCCGCCTACTTCGTCACCGACGCGGAGCGCCAGGAAACGGTCCTCGAAGACCCGTACATCCTGATCGTCAACTCCAAGATCTCCAACGTCAAGGAACTGGTTGCTGTCCTCGAAAAGGTCATGCAGTCCAACAAGCCGCTGCTGATCATCGCCGAGGACATCGAGGGCGAGGCCCTGGCCACCCTGATCGTCAACAAGATCCGCGGCACCTTCAAGTCCGTTGCCGTCAAGGCTCCGGGCTTCGGTGACCGCCGCAAGGCACAGCTCGCCGACATTGCCGTCCTCACCGGCGGCCAGGTCATCTCCGAGGAAGTCGGACTCAAGCTGGAAAACGCCGGCCTGGAACTCCTGGGCAAGGCACGCAAGGTTGTGGTCACCAAGGACGAGACCACCATCGTTGAAGGTGCCGGCGACGCCGACCAGATCGCCGGCCGCGTGTCCCAGATCCGCGCCGAGATCGAGAACTCCGATTCGGACTACGACCGCGAGAAGCTGCAGGAACGCCTGGCCAAGCTGGCCGGCGGCGTTGCAGTGATCAAGGCCGGTGCCGCAACCGAGGTTGAGCTCAAGGAGCGCAAGCACCGCATCGAAGACGCAGTGCGCAACGCCAAGGCCGCTGTTGAAGAAGGCATCGTTGCCGGTGGCGGCGTGGCCCTCATCCAGGCCGGTGCCAAGGCATTCGCCAACCTGCAGCTGTCCGGCGACGAGGCCACCGGTGCCAACATTGTCCGCGTTGCCATCGATGCTCCGCTGAAGCAGATCGCCTTCAACGCCGGCCTGGAGCCGGGCGTTGTGGTTGACAAGGTTCGCGGCCTGCCCGCAGGACACGGCCTGAACGCCGCAACCGGTGAGTACGTCGACCTGCTGGCTGCCGGCGTGAACGACCCCGTCAAGGTAACCCGCTCTGCCCTGCAGAACGCGGCTTCCATTGCCGGCCTGTTCCTCACTACCGAAGCTGTTGTTGCCGACAAGCCGGAGAAGAACCCGGCCCCCATGGGCGGCGGCGACGACATGGGCGGCATGGGCGGCTTCTAAGCCCTCCTGCCGGGCTTTGTCCCGCTGGAAACGAATGCGGCCCCCTCTCTTGAGGGGGCCGCATTTGTGTTCCTGGAGAGTGCCTGGCTTTTACTTCCGGGCGCTGGACAGCATTCCCTCGACTTCCCTCTTGAAGGCCTCTGCCGCTGCCTGGGGAGTCAGGCGGTCGTAGAGAACCTCATCGGTGTACCGCTTGATGACGTTCTGTACGCTGCCCGCGCCCACCGGAGGAACGGGCGGCGCGTCCTTCATATCCGGAGCAATGTCCTTCAGGAAGCCCACCACGGTGGTGTCTGCCGGTTTCAGGGACGGTGTGATGCCCTTTACGATCTCCGTGTTGGTGGGCACGCCGCGGTCCGTCATCAGGATTGCGCCGGCTTCCGGGCTGTTCGCCAGGTAGTTGATGAAGGTTGAGGCGGCTTCGGTGTGCTTTGACCGTGAGGAAGCGGACCAGAACATGGTGGGCTTGTAGTACATGCCGTTCTCAGCGGCAACACCGTCGAGGCTAGGCGCACGGAGCATCTTGATGCTGCTGCCGGTAGTGGACCCGAGCGATCCGAGCTGGTTGGTCCACCACCATGCCATCCCCACCCTGTTGGTGCCGAAGAGGCTTTCTTCCAGGCCCGCGCCGGAGTCCTCGGTAGCCACCGTGGCCGGCGGGCTTGCCTTGGAGTCGCGCTGTTCCTTGAGCCGCTCCCAGAAGGAAGCGGCCGTTGCAGTGTCGAAATCGAGCTTGCCGTCCTCGGAGTAGAGATTCTCCCCATGCTGGCGAAGCCAGATGATCAGGTCTGCCTCGTTGCTGCCATATGCTGCGCCGTAGTTCTTGCCGTCTCCGGCGGCGCTGATCTTCGTTGCAGTCTCAATGAAGTCGTCCCACGTCCATGAGGTGTCATCCGGAAGCGGAACGTTTGCTGCCTCGAAAACCTTCGTGTTGGCCATGATGACGTAGGCGTTCCGGCCGGTGCTCAGGCCGTATTGGGCGCCGTCGTACTGGCCCGAGGCCAGGGCTTCCCTGTCGAGTTTGGAGGTATCAATGCCGCTTTGCTTGGACAGATCCAGGAGCGCCCCGCGGCCGCCGTATTCGGCAATGTACTTCTGGTCCATCTGGATCACGTCCGGCGCGTCGTTGGCCGCGGTCTTGGTGGCCAGCTTGTCCCAGTAGCTGCCCCATTCGCCCGGCTCGGACTCAATCCTGATGTTCGGGTGTTCCGCTTCAAAGGCATCGATGACCTTTTCGGTCTGGGCGTTGAGGTATTCGTTCCCCCACCAGGCGAAGCGCAGGGTTACTTGCTCATTGCCCTCGGAGCCGGAAGAGGAACCGCAGCCTGTGGCAAGGAGGGAAAGGGCGACGGCTGCTGCGCCGAGCTGGAACCTTCTCCGGCGGAGGGTTGGAATCGTCATTGATATGCCTTCCTAATGGCGGGGCGCTTCTCTTGGGTGGACGCTGGCGTCGGGTTGTCGGCAGTGCCGGCCGCTGAGAAAACGCTTTCTCATGTCAGTAGTGCGATTCTGCCTGCCTGCCATTGCCCGCGTCAAGCATTTTCGGTAAACGCTTTCCGTCAGGTCAAGGCCTGATCCGCCTGGCGGCCCGGGTAGGGCGCGTGTGCGGCGGAGGTACGGTACGGCATCGTACGGTGGCAAAGGCCCGGTTTGTCCTGCCGGTCTGGGAGGATGGACCGGTGACAATTACTGCAGCGGCCGACGGTTCGGCCTTGGGAAACCCCGGTCCGGCCGGCTGGGCCTGGTACGTGAACGACGATTGCTGGCGCGCCGGAGGATGGCCCCACGGGACGAACAACCAAGGCGAGCTGATGGCGGTCCTGGATCTGTTGCGGGCCACGGCCCACCTTCCCCAGGAGGACCTGCACATCCTCTGCGACAGCCAGTACGTCATCAATTCGATCACCAAGTGGATGCCGGGATGGAAACGCAAAGGCTGGCGCAAGGCCGACGGCAAGCCGGTCCTCAACGTGGATTTGCTCAAGGAGCTGGACCGGGAGCTCGCCGGCCGGAAGTACACCTTCGAATGGGTCAAGGGGCATGCCGGGCATGACTTGAACGAAGCCGCGGACGAGCGCGCCAGGGCGGCCGCGACCGCCTACCAGCAGGGGGTGGCTGCCCGGTCCGGGCCCGGTTTCCCTGGCGCCCACCACGCCCACCATCCGCCGGCGGCCAAGGATACGCCGGAGGCCGCCCCCCGTGCACCCCGGGAAGCCGCGACCTTGCCAGGAGCCTACGAGGAGCCGGACCTGTTCAGCCAGCTGGACAACGGCGCTTTCGGCGGACCGGACGCCGCTGCCCAGCCAGGTGCCGCCGTGCCGGAGGCCTTGGTGGAGGAACTGGAGCGCGAGCTGCTGGGCCCCCTGGTGCGGGGGGACATCGGCCGGACGGCTGTCCTGCTGCACCCCGATTTCATGGAGATCGGAAGCTCGGGCAGGGTGTGGACCCGGGACGCCATGATGATGGCGCTCGAGGAGGACCCGGGCGAGCGGACAGACATTGAGATACTTGGCGCGGACCGTATTGGCGCTGACGCGGTCCTGCTGACGTACCGCAGCTACGCGCGCTCCGGCACCACGCTCAGAAGCTCACTGTGGGTGCTGGACGGCGGCCGCTGGCGGCTGCGGTTCCACCAAGGTACTCCCGAGGCTTAGCCGGCTCCTGGGTATCTACCCGGTCAGCTGAACCGCTGCGTGTTGCCCTGTTCCGCCTGTGCGTAGGTGGCAGCCGCGGAGGCAAGCGCCGTGTTGATGGACGCCAACGAGGCCTCCACGCGTCCCTGCGTGATGGTCCACTCCGTGATGAGCGCCTGGAAATTCGTGGCGGCGGTGCCCCGCCATGACCCCTGGAGCTCGTCCAGCCCGCGTTTCATTGCCTGGACGTCTGCGCTGATCCTGTCCACTGTCGCCTGGACACTGGCGGACTTCAGCTGAAGGAGTTCGGTGTCGACGGAAATGATGCTCATGGCCGTGCCTTTCGCTGTGGGGGCAGCTTTCGCCTGCGGGGCCCGGCTGGTCCGGACCGCTGATAACGAGCGTAGGGAGCAGGCCCCTGGAGCCGCTACGGTCCGGCGCTATATGTGGACAACCCCGCTGTCGCTGCCTGTTCCGCCTCGGCAGCTGCCCCAGTATTCAGCGCGTCATCACGGTGCGGAAGGCTGACCACCAAGGTCGCGCCGCCGCCATCGGTATTTTCCACCCGGACGGAACCGCCGTGGGACCCTACAATTGCGGCCACAATGGCCAGGCCGAGTCCGCTTCCGCCCGTTTCCCTGGTCCGTGAGGTGTCCGCCCGGTAGAAGCGCTCAAAGACCTTGGAGGCGTCCTCTTCGGAGATGCCGGGTCCATGGTCGCGCACTTCAATGACCGAGCGCAGCTGTCCGTCCTCCTTGGCGCGCACCCCCACCGCCAGTTCGATCGGGCTGCCCTCCGGCGTGTAACGCAGGGCATTGCCCACGAGGTTCCCCACCACCTGTCGGAGTTTGGCTTCGTCCCCCAGCACCGGGGCAGCCGCGGCAGGTCCGCCGTCGAGCCCGGTCAGCGAAATCGCCCGCGAGCGGTCGCTGGCCTGCGTGTCCACCACGGCGTCATGGGCGAGCAGCTGAAGGTCCACGGGCTTCTGCTGCAGCGGCCGCTGCTCGTCGAGGCGGGCCAGCAGGAGAAGGTCTTCCACCATTGAGCCCATGCGCTTGGCTTCGCTTTCAATCCTTCCCATGGCTGTGGCCACGTCTTCCTCGGTGGTCAGTGCGCCGTGCCGGTACAGCTCAGAGAAGCCACGGATGGTGACAAGCGGGGTCCGCAGTTCGTGGGAGGCGTCAGCGGCGAACCGCCGCATCCTCGCCTCCGAGGCCGTGCGTGCCGCGAAGGCCGTCTCAATGTGGGCCAGCATGGCATTAAGCGACCTGCTGAGGCGTCCCAATTCAGTGCCGGGATTTTCGACGTCGACACGGCGGGAAAGGTCACCGGCGGCAATGGCGGCCGCCGTTTTTTCCACCCGGGCCAGCGGGCGGAAGGAGCGGGACACGGTCCAGCTCGCGATGAGGGAGGCGAGCAGCAGGGTCAGCAGCCCTACGCCGGTCACCACCAGGGAGGCATGTTTGAGGACATCGTCCACGCTCTGCAGGGGCAGCCCGATGACCACCACAGCGGTGGTCTGGTTGTTCTGCACCGGCACGGCCACCACCCGCCAGTTCTGCCCGTCCGTACCGCGCACCTGATAGGGAACGGCGCCGCGTTCCTGCGCCTGCTGCACCGTGACGGAGCTGATGTCCGGACGGCTCTCAGGGTCGCCGCCGAACGGATACGGCTCCTCGCCTGGCGCGAAGAGAATAAGTGAGTAGTCAGTGGGAACCATCGGGTTGGGCGCCTGAAGCGGGGTGAAGGACCGCTGCTGCCGGGCCAGGTCTACCGCCGCGGTGAGTTTGTCATCCACCTGTGCCTGCAGGTAGCTGTGGAGCAGGGCCAGCGTTCCCGCTCCGGTCACCGTCAGGGCAACTATCAGCAGCGCCATGATCATGGCCACCAGTTGCGTCCTCAGCGAGGCCGACTTCCATCGCTGCAGCAAGGTCAGCGCTTTTCAGCCGTCCGAAGCACGTAGCCCACACCGCGCTTGGTCTGGATCAGGGCGGGAGCGTCGGGATCGATGTCCACCTTCCGGCGCAGGTAGGAGATGTACGACTCCACGATGGAGGCATCACCGTTGAAGTTGTATTCCCATACGTGGTCCAGGATCTGGGACTTGGAGAGCACCCGGTTGGGGTTGAGCATGAGGTACCGGAGCAGCTTGAACTCGGTGGGGGAGAGCTCGATCACCGTGCCGCCGCGGCGCACTTCGTGCGCGTCGTCGTCGAGCTCCAGGTCGTCGACGCGGATGACGGCGTCGTCATCCAGCAGCGGCTGCGTCCGGCGCAGGACGGCGCGGATCCGGGCCACCACCTCGTCAAGGCTGAACGGCTTGGTGACGTAGTCATCCCCGCCGACGGTGAGGCCTGTGACCTTGTCCTCGGTATCGTCCTTCGCGGTCAGGAACAGTACCGGGAAGTGCTTGCCCGAGGCCCGGAGGCGGCGGGTGACGGTGAAGCCGTCCATGTCCGGAAGCATGACATCCAGCACGGCCAGGTCTGGGGCATGGGTTTCGGCAGCCGCCAGGGCGTCCCGGCCGTTCGCGGCCGAGACAACCTCGAAGCCGGCAAACCTTAGCGAGGTGGACAGCAGCTCGCGGATGTTGGGTTCATCGTCAACAACAAGGAGCTTTGCCTCGGGACCGTTCTTGTTCATGCTCCCATTCTGCTCCCAGAGTCTGTGAGTTTTCTGGATGCATGGTGAATGTTGCATGGGCGTCCGCGGCGCGCAGCAAAGGGTCCCCGGCCGACACTGCCCGGGGACCCTTACTTTCTCTACTTGCCGTGCTTGTGGCTAGGGCACGCTGTTATCGATGGTGAACTGTTCAACGCCACAGGCGGAAGAGGCCGGGTTGTTGTACGCGTCACCGCTGTAGCTCGATGCCCAACGCCAGGTTCCTTCGGTGGTGGCATGGAACGTGGTGTTTGTGGTGGCTGCAGCGCCGTTGGTGAGTGTCACTGTTTGCGTATACGCCGGGGTACCAGCGCAGGTTGCGTCGGTCGGAGCGTAAAGGTTGAACGTGACGGTCCCCGTCGGTGTGCCCAGTCCGCCGGACAGGGTGAGGTTGTCGTTCGGGATCAGGTCCTGGGCAGTCGCAACAGATGGCTGTCCCTTCGTGAACGTGTTCGTGTAGGTGCACGTCACGTTTTGACCGTTGCCCAGTGCAATTGATACCTCTTGGCCTGTAATTGTCACCCCTGTCGTCGTGTCACAGGTCAGGGAAACGAAGCTCCAGGGTGCGGTCTGAGCACTTTCGGTCACGGTGTAAGTACCCGCGCCCAGTTTGTCGAAGTTCTTCGATTCAGCGTTCTTCAATGAGAACCCAGTCAGGTTGGACGAGGTTGTGTAATCGAAGGACTCCGTCCCTGGTACGGGCTCGTTCTGAGTGACCTTATTGATGGTGATGCTTCCGCAGTTTGTGATATTGACAGGAACAGGGGCGATGAAGTCCTTTAGTTCCGCCGTGAACGAAGAGGAGGAACGGCTCTTGACGAAGGCACTGCCGAAGGCTTCGCATACGCCCGGCTCGAAGACGCCTGCGTCGGTCAGGTTAATGGAGGCCTCACCGAAAAGACCGGTGGACGGGTCGACTGCGCCCTCTGCCACCGTGCTGCCGAGCGTCACATGCTTGCCCCAACATGGCAGGGTGTTGGCCGAGTAGCACTGGCCCGCGGTGTTGCCATTAGCGGCCGTGAGCCAGAAATTAAGGCCCAGCGTGGGTGTTCCGCTTCCGCTGAAATCGTAATTGATCAGCAGATCGCCGGCAGTGCGTTGCAGGGTCAGAGGCCCAACGGATGACGTAGTGAAGCCTGGCCCCGGGGAGGGTGCCGCCTGGTTGACTTGGTTGATCTCGAAGTCCAGGTTGGCGTTGCCAATGTTTACCAGGCGTTCCCATCCCAGGTACAGGAAGATGTCGCCGCCTGTTACTTGTTCCGAAGCCTCATAGAACTTGGTGAGGTCGTTCTTATTGGGCGGGATGGAACCGTTCACGATGGTCACGGCGGGGGCGTCTTCCTTGGTGCCCTGTCCGAACGAATTGTCCGTCCTCCCCGAAGGCTTGTCGATGCCGGTGTGGAGGCCGGCAACGTTGTCCCAGTCAGTGCCGGTTCCCGTATGCACCGTGTTTCCGTCATTTCCTTCGAATGTGGTGCCGGTCAGCGTGGCCTGAGCCGACGTGACTCCGGTAAGGATCAAAGCCAGACAAGCCATGCCTGCGCCCCAGCGGGCGCGCGTTATATTCTCCATTGAATTACTCACTTCTGGGAGTGGCGGATGGTGTGACGGTCGGCGCGGACCTGTGGTCCGGCACCGGGAGGTCCCCCAGCATCCCTCTCCAAGAATCTGATCGGATGGCGCCCGCGCGTCGGGTGCCCGCCGGCTACTCCGGTGGTCGCGTCTTTGCGGCACGGAGCGGGCAGGCAGCACGGAGCCAAGTGTTATAGCTTGGGGGTGCGCGGGTGGATCGGCTGGGGCGACTGCGCATGCACGCGTCCTCATACACGGGGAAAGCCATGAGGCTTCGCCCATCCTGATCTGAGTTCAGGACCTTTTACCAATGTGTAACCCAGCGCTCTGAGCGTAGCCCGGGGATAACGGGATGACAACGTCCGGAAGAGATATTGACCAAATATTGCCCGAGGGTTCATCAAAGCTGACATGCGGCTCCACGCTGCGATCCCGTCCATGGAGGCGGGCACCTACCTGTGCGAGCCGTTGCGGACCGCGAGGTTCTCGGTCTAGCCGGTGAACACGTCCGTGGCGGTCAGGGTCCTGGGCGAACTCCCCCGCGGGCACGCCTTCCATTACCGCTACGCCCTCGCCGCCGCGAAAACTCGGGCATATTGGAAGCAGAAACCACGGGCATCGGAAGCATCAGCCACGCGAGCCGGTGCGGCACGGACAACACGTTTGCGGGCATCCCGTTACATACCCGGTAGGTGGCGATTAGGTGCCAGTGGGTTTCTGTTCCACATCCTTGGCATCCATGATCCGGTAGGCATAGCCCTGTTCCGCCAGGAACCGCTGGCGCTTCGCCGCGAATTCCTGGTCCAGGGTGTCCCGGGCAACGAGCGAATAGAAACGCGCCGCCCTGCCGTCCTTCTTGGGCCGCAGGAGCCGGCCCAGGCGCTGCGCCTCCTCCTGCCGCGAGCCGAACGAACCCGATACCTGGATGGCCACCGATGCTTCCGGAAGGTCGATGGAGAAGTTGGCCACCTTGGAAACCACGAGCGTCTGGATGTCCCCGGCACGGAAGTCGTCAAAAAGCTTCTGGCGTACCTTCACGGAGGTGTCGCCCTTGATCACCGGCGCCTGCAGGCGCTCGCCGAGGTCATCGAGCTGGTCGATGTACTGGCCGATGACCAGCAGCTGTTCCCCGGCATGCCGGGCCACCAGCTGTTCCACTACGTGCGTCTTGGACTCGGAGGTGGCGCAAAGCCGGTACTTGTCCGCATCATCGGCCATGGCATAGGCAACCCGTTCGTCCTTGGGCAGGTCGACCCGGACCTCCACGCAGTCTGCCGGCGCGATGTAGCCCTGGGACTCAATGTCCTTCCAGGGGGCGTCGTACCGCTTGGGCCCGATAAGGCTGAACACCTCGCCCTCGCGGCCGTCCTCGCGCACCAGGGTTGCGGTAAGGCCCAGCCGGCGCCGTGCCTGGAGGTCGGCGGTCATCCGGAAAATCGGTGCCGGCAGCAGGTGCACCTCGTCGTAAATGATCAGTCCCCAGTCGTGGCCGTCCACAAGCTCCAGGTGCGGGTACAGGCCGCCGCGTTTGGTGGTCAGCACCTGGTACGTGGCGATGGTCACCGGCCGGACTTCCTTGACCGCTCCTGAGTATTCGCCGATCTCGTCCGCGGTGAGGGACGTGCGCTTGAGCAGCTCGTCCTTCCATTGCCTGGCGGCTACCGTGTTCGTGACCAGGATCAGGGTTGTGGTGGAGCCGGTAGCCATTGCCGCGGCGCCCACCAGGGTCTTCCCGGCTCCGCAGGGAAGCACCACCACGCCGCTTCCCCCCGACCAGAAGTTGTCGCTCGCCATCTGCTGGTACGGCCGCAGCTTCCAGCCATCCTCGTTGAGCGCGATCAGGTGCGGGGTACCGTCCACATACCCGGCCAGGTCCTCCGCCGGCCAGCCGATCTTCAGCAGGAGCTGCTTGAGCTGCCCCCGCTGGGAGGCGTGCACCACAACGGTCTCACCGTCGATCCGGGGCCCCAGCAGGGGCTGGATCTTCTTGGCCCGGATCACTTCCTCCAGGACGGGGTAGTCGTCCGTCCGCATGACCAGGCCGTGCTGCGGGTCCTTCTCCAGGCGCAACCGCCCGTACCTGGACATGGTTTCTTCAACGTCGATCAGCAGCGAATGCGGAACCGGGAAGCGCGAGTACTTCAGCAGCGTGTCCAGCACCTTTTCCGCATCCAGCCCGGCGGCGCGGGCGTTCCAGAGCCCCAGCGGTGTCAGCCGGTAGCTGTGCATGTGCTCCGGTGCCCGTTCCAGCTCGGCGAAGGGCGCGATGGCATGACGGGCTTCAGTTGCCAGTTCATGGTCCACCTCAAGCAGGATGGTCTTGTCACTCTGGACGATCAGGGGTCCGTCGTTCACTCGGGGAAGTCCTTCACTGGCGCAGTTCCTCTGCAGCCTCAATGTCGATGATGCGGTGGATGGACAGCACGCGTTCTGTTTCCTTTGCAGGATCAAACACCCGGACGCGTCCGCCGCTTACTGATAGCGGAACAACTACTTCCAGGCTGGCATTCCCCAGCCCGTCCACCACGTTCATGCTGATCCGCTGCTTGAGCCTGATGGCCCGCTGCAGGGCCTCAAGCCCCAGCTGGGTTCCGGCCTCGCCGTCCCGGTGTCCGGACCCGCCGCGGTGTCCGACGGCGGCACCCACCTGGCGCAGGACCGCGAGTTGTGCGTCCACCTCCTCAGCCCCCGGCGCCGTCCGCGGGGCGGTATAGACAGGGCGCAGGTGGTCCTGCGGGGTCGGGGCTGCCCGGAGCCGGACCACCGGTTCGTCCGCGCCGTCCACGGAGGGGGAGAGCCCCAGGGTGCGAAGAACCTGGGCGGTTTCCCGCGGTGGCGCCGAGGAAACCAGGACGGTGGGAGCAATCTTCACCAGGTTCAGGCCGGACGCCTTCGGCCCGGAGAGAAGCTCCAGGAGCGCGGCTTCGTCTTCGCTCTGGATAAAGCTGGCAGCCGCCCCCACCCGCAATCTTCCGTGCCGTGAGGCCGTGTCCTCCACAAGGTATTCGAGTGGCTGGGGCACGGCGGTGGCAGAGTGCTCACGGAGGAACTCCAGGATGCCGGCGGCGTCCTGTCCGCTGTCCAGGGCCCGCTTGATGGAGCCGGCGGAAAAGCGGTAGGTGGTGGCCGGACCTTGGCCTTCCGCGTCAGCCATCAGCAGCAGCTTCCCGGTTAGTTCGGGGGCCAGGTACCCCGGGGCGACGGCAGTGAGGTCGGCCTGCAGTAAAACGTGGGTGACAGCTGCCGGCAGGTGCTCGCCCAGGATGGCAAGTGCGGCTTCAGGGTTGTCTTCCGCCAGCGCGCTTCCAAGCTGGCTCAGGGCTCCGGATCCCACCAGTCCAAGGAGCTCGGCTTCGGCGAGCACGCCGCGGATCATCGAGCTGAAGCGCCTGGCCATCCTGGGCTGTGCCCACTCTGCGCGCTGGAGAACGGCCGCGGCATCAAGTACTGGTGCGGTCCCGTCCGGGGCGCCTGCCTCGGCAGTCAGCTCCTCCAGGATCTCCAGGATGCGTTTGCGGACCACAGGGGCATCAGGCCGCTGCGCTTCGGCTGACAGCGCGATGACGGTGCTGCCGGAGGCGGAACGGTGTGCCGCCGGCACGCTGCGCGTTCCATTGACGGGCTGGCCCACCAGGGACGGCACGCGCTGGCTGGACAGCCAGGCGTTCACCAGCCAGAGCCACTGTTCCTGCCGCGGCAGGACGAGCCATTCCAGCTGCGGAGGCTGGATCCAGGACGAGGAATCGACATCCAGGCGGATGAGTCCGGCCAGTGCGGTCAGCTCCAGCAGGATTCCCGCGTGCTGCAGGTCGATCCGCAGAAGTTCGGCAAGGCGCCTCATCTCGCGCACTCCCACACCGCCGCTGCGCAGCGTGACCAGCGGTTGCTCCCCTACGGCGTGGAGCAAATCGCTTACCAGGCGCAGCGTCTCCGAGATGGCGCTGAGTGCTGCGTTCCGGCGCAGCGCCGCTGAGGTCCGGCCGAGTTGGGGGACCGGGGGCGACAACGTGAAATCGTCGATCACCGCACCGCCGCGCAGCGAGATCCCCACGCTGTGCGGCAGCTCGACGTGCGCCGCGTCCAGCGGCACCAGCAGGCCCCGCGCCAGGAGCCAGTCCACGGGCCCGACGTCGGATCCTTCCGTGGCGATTGAGGCCTTCCGTTGGGCCTGGGGGACGGCACCCATGGCCCAGTTCCGGAACCTGGCGAGCAGCGCCGTCGTCCGCTCCGGGGCAGTGGACAGTATGCTCTGGAGAGCCTCGGGGGAGGAGGTCCAGTGCTGCAGCGCCAGCGCCGCCTCCATGGGGGTGGTGGCATCGTGGATGGCAACACCGCTGCGGTGCAGTTCGGACACCAGTTGCACGGCCCGCTGCGCGAAGGCCGGCTGAAGGCGGACCAGCTCGGTGTAGCTCCTGCCCAGCCCGGCGGGATAGATGCCCACCACGTCCTTCAGCGAACCCACCGGGAGGTAGTAGTGGTGTTTCGCCGCGGATGCCGGGGTGCCGTGCGGCGGCTCGGCGCGGTGCACCAGCGCAAGTTCCTGCAGCGAATGCAGGATCCGCTCCACCGAGGCTGCCGAAGACCCGGAAATCATCTTCCGGAGCCCCGCGGCGGACGCGCTGTGGCCGGTGTCCGTATTGGTGCACAGGTGGAGGGTTTCGAGGACCTGCATCTGCGGGCGGTTGAGGCGTTCAAGTGCCCGCTGCACGCTGAGCCGGGCACTTGCCCGCGCGGCAAGGGCAGGGAAGTCCGGAACGGGGGGCGAAATGAGGTCCGGCCGCGCATCGAACAGCGCACGCAGTGAATCGTCGCTGCGTGCCTCCAGCTCCTTGCTCAATGCGCGAATGAGGGACATCAGTCCAACGTTACCGCCGGTCCGGGTTTGCTGCCCGGCGGCGCCCGGCAACGCTGTCCAGAACCAGGAACAGCATCAGGAGGAACGCAAGCGGCAGGCCGTAAAGCGCCGTATAGGTGACCCAGGCCGGAGCCACTGAGCCGGCAAAGGCAAGGGCCATCACGGTGCCCACTGCCACCAGGGAAAGCACGGCCACAGCCGCGGCGATGATCATCAGGGCACGCCGGTAGCGCGAGGGTGTCATGGACGTAACGCTACCCCTCCTGCCGCACCGGGAGTGAATGGTGCTGAAGGAGGCAGCCGGAAGGTTGCACTGGGCCGTTGAAAGCGTCAATAGGGCGGTGGGCAGGATAACCTTGAGGGATAGACCAACACGGTCCGCAGCCGCCATACCTTGAACCCGCATTGCAGTGCGGATGCGGTGACGGCTGGCCGTGTCAGAAGACGTCAGAACGAAGAAGGTTGATTACGTGCCTACCGGCAAGGTCAAGTGGTATGACAAGGACAAGGGCTTCGGGTTCCTCGCAGGCGAAGACGGCCAGGAGGTATTCCTGCCCAAATCGTCGCTGCCCGAAGGCGTAACAGAGCTCAAGGCAGGCACCCGGGTTGAATTCGGGGTAGCCGACGGACGCAAGGGCGCCCAGGCCCTGGGACTGCGCGTCCTGGACAAGACGCCCTCGATCGCCAAAGCCAAACGGCCCAACGCCAAGGAACTCGCCCCGCTGGTCCAGGACTTGGTGACCGTGCTGGACAATCTCTCCGGAACCCTCTCCGCAGGCAAGTATCCGGAAGGCAACAAGGGCAAGGCCATCGCCGCTGCCCTGCGTAAGGTTGCCGACGAGCTGGACGTTTAGGCGCCGATGAACCCGGAAGCTGAACAGCCGGTGGCCGCCGCCCAGGACCAGGACGGTCCGACGGCGGGGGCTGCTGCCGCTGCCAACCCTGCGGCTGCGGGGGCCAAGGCCATGTCCAAGCGCCGCGCGGGAGTTCCGGTGTGGCGGACAGGCAAGCCTGATGCCTTCCTGGCTGCAGCCGTGGACACCGCCCGCACCGCCATCGAGGGCATCACGGCACCGGCTACGATCGGCCAACACCTTGCGGCCAAGAGCGAAGGCGACCGCCTGGTGACCCATCTGTTTGAATCGAAGCTGGCCGGTTACCTGGGCTGGCAGTGGTACGCGGTGCTCACCCGTAACTCCCGCTCCAAGGTCGTCACCGTCAACGAACTCGGCCTGCTGCCGTCGGAGGATTCGATCCTTGCCCCGGAATGGGTGCCGTGGGCGGAACGTGTCAGACCCGAGGACGAGCAGGAGCCGGATCAGGTGCCGGCCCAGGAGCCGGAACAGGGCCCGGAATCCGGGGAGGAAAAGCCCGGGGACGGTGGACAGCCCGGCGACGAAGCAAGGACTTCCTGACCACACACGAACGGCGCCGTCCGGGATGATCCCGGGCGGCGCCGTCGTACGTTAAGGCTGCCGGCCTACTTGCGCAGTTCGCCCACCACGTAGTCGATGCTCGCCAGCAGGGCAGAGACGTCGGACGGCTCGATGGCCACAAACGTGGCGATGCGCAGCTGGTTGCGGCCCAGCTTCCGGTACGGCTCGGTGTCCACGATGCCGTTGGCCCGCAGGACCTTGGCCACCACGGTCGCGTCCACTGAATCGTCGAAGTCAATCGTGGCGATTACGTTGGAGCGCTCGTCCGGGTTGGCGACGAACGGCGTGGCGAATTCGGAGGACTCCGCCCAGCTGTAGATGCGTCCGGCAGAATCTGCAGTCCGCGCCGAAGCGAAGTCAAGCCCGCCGTTCGCGTTCAGCCACTGCACCTGGGCGTCCAGGGTCACCAGGGTGGACAGCGACGGCGTGTTGTAGGTCTGGTTCAGGCGGGAGTTGTCAATGGCCGTCTGGAGGTCCAGGAAGTCCGGGATCCAGCGGCTGGTGGACTTGATCCGGGCCGCGCGCTCCAGTGCAGCCGGCGAGAACAGGCCAAGCCACAGCCCGCCGTCGGAGGCAAAGTTTTTCTGCGGGGCGAAGTAGTAGACGTCGCTCTCCGCCACGTCGACGTCCAGGCCGCCGGCTGCCGACGTCGCGTCAATAAGGACCAGTGAGCCCTCATCCGCGCCTGCCACGCGCTTCACGGGGGCGGACACGCCAGTGGACGTCTCGTTCTGCGGCCAGGCATAGGCATCAACGCCCGCCTCAGCCTGCGCAGCAGGGCGGGTTCCCGGCTCGGATTTGACGATGGAGGAGGCATCCAGGAAAGGAGCCTTGTTGGTGGCTGCCGCGAATTTCGAGCCGAATTCACCGAATGAGAGGTGCTGCGCTTTCTTCTCCACCAGGCCGAAGCTGGCGACGTCCCAGAACGCCGTGGAACCGCCCACGCCCAGCACCACCTCATAGCCTTCCGGGGCACGGAAGAACTGGCTCAGGCCTTCGCGTACGGACCCCACCAGGTTCTTGACCGGTGCCTGCCGGTGGGACGTTCCCAGGATGGTCTTCGATGCGGCGGACAAGGCATCGATCTGCTCCTGCCGGACTTTGGAGGGACCGGCGCCGAACCGCCCGTCCTTGGGCAGGAGGTCGGCGGGAATAGTGATGCTGGTTTCGCTCACAGGTGCTCCAATTTCGGCGTGGACGGGGTGTTGGTCCGGACGGATGTGGGTGCCAGGCAGTCGCGGCGACTGTGACTCGGGCCCTCCCTCATTCTGCCTGAACAGCTGTTTCAGCGGGAACCGGGGCCGTCATAGTCCAGACATTGAGACAGGGCCCCTGCCCGCGCCGTCAACTATTCGGACAAACTCAAAATAGGCTAAGCTTTCCAACGGACCACGCTGCATGTGAAGGCGGTACGGTGGGACAACGCAAGGTACTGCGCTCGAGGAGCTGAGCTGGATGACGGATCTGATCGACACTACGGAGATGTACCTTCGGACCATCTTGGAGCTTGAGGAAGAAAACATCGTTGCCCTCCGGGCCCGGATCGCGGAGCGGCTGCGCCACTCCGGGCCCACTGTGTCGCAGACCATCGGCAGGATGGAACGGGACGGCCTGGTGGTTGTCTCCGGAGATCGGCACCTTGAACTCACGGAGGTGGGCCGGAAGCGCGCCACCGAAGTCATGCGGAAGCACAGGTTGGCGGAGCGGCTCCTGGCCGATGTCATCGGGCTGGACTGGGCCTACGTCCATGACGAAGCCTGCCGCTGGGAGCACGTCATGAGCGAACGGGTGGAACGGCGCATTTACGAAATGCTGAACCATCCCACTGAGTCCCCGTATGGCAATCCCATCCCGGGATTGGCGGCCCTCGGGGGCGAGGCGCAGGCCGCTGCGGACGCGGCGGTCAGCCTGCTTGAGGCCATGAAGACCTACGGCCCGACGTCTGAGGTGACAGTCAGCCGCCTGGCAGAGCCGATCCAGGTGGAACCCGAGTTGTTGGTCCAGCTTGATGAAGGCGGAATCCGGCCCGGTGCCTCGGTCTCGCTGGAGCGGGTGGGGGAGTACATTTCGGTCCGCGTCCCGGGCATCGAAGGGGCCCTGGAGCTGCCGCCGGAAGTCGCGGCGCACGTCTTCGTGGCCGTACGCTAGGGACCGCTGGAGGCCTCCCGGCTACCCCAACGGGTGCCGGTTACGCAAAGATAACGGAATTGTTACTTTGGGACTTTTGCCCCTATAGTTAAACCCAAGCGTTGATACTAAAGCGTTACCTGATCTGGAGCCGAGCTCTGCCAGCGGATCAGGTGCACGAGTCATTACTGGCAGAGGCGGGGGAACCACAAACGGCAGCCGGGGGACTGCCTTGGGGTGAAGTCCGTCAGCAGCAAGCCTCTTCCAGTGAAGGATCCTCCGTGGATACCTCTGTGCCGAAGCTTGCTTACGGCGGACCGGGTCTTTGAACTCTCTGACCCGAATCCGACAGCTAACTTCGCAGGCTTTCCAGAGAGGAACCCTTCTTGTCCATGCAGACCCCCAGGGGACGCCGCCGCGCAGCGGTGCCCGCTTCGACGCCGCGGGTTGTTGAAGTCATCACCACGGAACGCCCCCGCGATCCCCACCGTGATGCGCGCCGCCGTCGTGGTCCCTTCCGCCAAGTCACCGAGTTCGCTGCTGCGAGCGGAATCGGCCAGAAGGCCGGAATCGCACTCGCAGCCACAGGCCTGGTGCTGACCGTGACGGTGCCGGCCACCAGCCCCGTGATGGCCACCGACGCTCCCGGTGTTACTCCGATGGCAGCCTCAGCCGTCACGCCGCAGCCGCAGATCTCAGCCGAGGCCGGTGCCCAGATCGATTTCAGCCGTTCCGCCGTGGTCACCCAGGCGGATCCGGACGGCAAGCTCAAGCAGCTTCTCAGTGCCCAGTCCGCCGGCTCGGTGTCACGTGCTGCCTCGGCAGGAAGCCTCGGCGCTCCACTGGCCACGCTGACCACAGCGTCCCCCTTCGGCTACCGCGTCAGCCCGATCACCGGTGGCTCAGGCGACTTCCACCGCGGCCAGGACTATGTGGCCCAGTGCGGTACGTCGGTCTTCGCTGCCGCCACCGGTACCGTGACCTTCGTGGGCTGGCACCAGTTCGGCGGCGGAAACCGCGTTGTGGTGGACCACGGCAACGGCCTGGAAACCACGTACAACCACCTCTCCTCCTTCAGCGTGAGGGAGGGGCAGACCGTCTCGCGCGGGGACGTAATTGCCCTTAGCGGGACCACGGGCGCCTCCACGGGCTGCCACCTCCACTTCGAGGTGCAGGTCAACGGCGAAGTGGTCGATCCGACTGGCTGGCTGTAGTCAAGTGACGGTGAACTATCAGATGATCGTGACTTGCCGTGACCTGAATGTGACATTCACTCAAAACTGCTGTACCGTCTAACTCGCGTCAACTTTTCCGAAGTTGACGCTCTTGTGCGGATTGCCTAACTCTGCCACCGCTCAAGGTCCGTTCGCATTTCATCGTCTGGCAGGGGCGGGGGAACCAATTTTGGTCTTGGCTTTGGCTAAGACCTTGGGGTTAAGTCGCAAAACTTCCTTGGAAGCAGCGCGGCCGGGTGACTCCCATCCGAATCCGACAGCTCACCTCGCAGGCATTGGGAGAGGCTACCTTCGTGTCTTCACGCAATAATTCTGCGCGCCACCGTGCGCAAACGGTTCGTACCAACCCCTTGGACACTATGTCCAAGGCTGTTAGTGCCAATGCCGGGACAGTAGGTCGCCAGGCTGCCGTTATCGCCGCAGCTTCCGGTCTTATCCTCAGCATGGGCCTGCCCGCCAACGCAGCGGACACCACCGCTGGTGTTTCCGCTTCCACCGAGTCCGGCTCCGCGCAGGCTGCCCTGGCAGTCACCGCAGCCCCCACGGCCACCGTGTCGTTCGAGCGGCCCGTGGTCAAGACCACTGCCGCCCCGAAGCCGGAGCGGGTGCGCCCACAGTCCACCGCCACGGAAACGGGCGCAGCGTCGAGTTCGGAGTCTGCAGCGGACAAGCTGGCCAAGACTGTCTCTTCCGCTTCCACCTCAGGCATTGCTGCCATCGCCTACACGGGCATTGGCAGCCCCTACGTCTGGGGCGGCACCAGCCCGGTCACCGGATGGGACTGCTCCGGCTTCACCCAGTGGGTTTACGCCCAGGCCGGCATCAGCATCCCCCGCGTCAACGCCTGGACTGCCATGACCCCCACCTCCACCCCGCAGCCCGGCGACCTGGTCATGCAGAACGGCGGAGCGCACGTCGGCATCTACGTCGGCAACGGCATGATGGTCAGCGCGCTCAACCCCTCCCAGGGCACGCTGCTCCACGCCGTAGCCGCCACCGGCACCTCTTCGTTCTTCACCATCAGCAAATAGTTCTTGGACCCTCGGGTCCAAGAACTATTTCTTTGCTCCACCACGCTTTCCGCTAACACCACATCCCCGTTCGGGGCGTGCCGGCGTACCCCCAAGATGCCGGCGCGTCCACATCCCTTGGTGCCCACAACGGCCTGAGGAAAACGAAAGAGAGAACTGATGACTACTCGTGCTACCGCACGGCATCGCGCCGAGGTCACCAAAACCAGCTCAATCGCCATCATCGCCAAGGCTGTCGGCGAGAACGCCGGCGGCGTAGGCCGCCAGGCCGCTGTCATCGCCGCCGCTTCCGGCCTGGTACTGACCAGCGGCATCGCGGCGAACGCTGCCGACTCCAACGTCCAGCGCGACTCCGCTCCGGCTTCCACCCTGGAAGTTGAATCCGCCGTCGAAGCCCCCATCTCCGCGGCCTCCACGATCAACATCACCTTCGAAAAGCCCGCCGTCACCACCACGCCGGCCCCGGTTATCGAAGAACCCGCACCTGTCGAGGTCCAGGAGGCCGAGCCGGCCCCCGTCGCCCAGCCTGCTGCTCCCAAGGTCACCGCCAAGGTTTCCACGGCCTCGGCCCCTGCCGCCGCTCCCACTGCTTCCGCCAGCGGCAAGGGTGCAGCCATCCTGTCGGCTGCATACGCCCAGCTGGGTGTTATGCAGGACTGCACCATGCTGGTCACGAACTCCCTGGCAGCAGTGGGGATCAACTTCCACGACTGGCCTGCAGGCTACCTCTCCCTGGGTCGCACCGTCAGCGCTGCCGAGGCGCAGCCCGGCGACCTGATCTACTACGCTGACGGCGGTGCCGGCATGGCACACATCGCTGTCTACGCAGGCAACGGCCAGGCCGTCCACGGTGGCTACAACGGAAACCAGACGGTGGTCTTCAGCGCCAACGTCGGCTCCGGCCCCGTGTTCATCCGAGTGAACTGACCCGCCAGTTCCGGCGGTCCAGCCAGGACTCAAAAGAACCCTTGCCCTCACGGCAAGGGTTCTTTCCTTTTAACTGCGGGTTAACTGCCGGCTGCTCCAGCCGTTCAGTATGCGCCGCCTGACTGGATCGACACGACCGTTCAGGGAAAGGGCGATTAGCCGATCGCGCGCTTCTATGTTTACTCTTGTGGTGTCGATCCATAGCCCGGACATGCCGAGGGCAGCCGGCCCTCGTGCCCCTGGACGGGTGCGGCCGTGAAGAGGTACGTGCATGCGCACTCTCGTTCTGAATGCTGGGTATGAGCCCCTGGCGGTGATCACTTTCCGCCGGGCGCTGGTGCTTGTGCTCACGGGCAAGGCCAGCGTGGTTGCCGAAGGCGATGATCCCGTGGTGGGACCGCAGGAAATCCTGGGCCGTCCCTCGGTGATTCTCCTGAACCGTTACATCCGGCCGAGGTACAACCAGGCCACTGCTGTCAGCCGCCGCGGAGTGCTCAGGCGCGACGGCCACAGATGCGCGTACTGCGGTAAAGCGGCCCACACCATCGACCACGTCCACCCCAAGTCCCGGGGCGGCGAGGACTCCTGGGAGAACCTGGTGGCGGCCTGCCTGCGCTGCAACAACGTCAAGGGCGACCATACGCCGGCGGAAATGGGCTGGAAACTGCGTTTCGTCCCGGAGCCACCGCATGGAACCATCTGGCAGATCAAGGAACTTGAGAAGCCCACTCCAGCCTGGGATCCGTTCCTTCTGCCGGAGCGGGCCGCCTGACCGGAACCTTCGGCACGCCCGCAGCGCCGCCGATGGCTAGGCTGGGGGCATGGAACAGAAGCGGCTGGACTTCAATGCAGTGATCCTGGCCGGCGGCCGGTCTTCCCGGTTGGGCGGGGTGCCGAAACAGGGCTTGGTTTTCCATCATGACACCCTCCTCCAGCGCGCCCTGGCCGCTGCAGCGGATGCTGCGCGGACGGCGGTGGTGGGCCCGGACGCCGGACATTCTGTCCCCGGGGTGCTTTTCTGCCGGGAAGAGCCGGAGTTCGCGGGGCCGGCAGCTGCCATCTCCGCCGGACTTGACGCCTTGGCCCGGGACGGACACGAGGCGGAGTTCACTTTGGTGCTGGCGTGTGACATGCCGCTGGTCCGGGACGCAGTGGAGGCACTGGTGGCGGCCATGGTTTCGACGAACGCAGACGGCGCCATGGCACGCGCGGAAGACGGCCGGCTCCAGCCTCTGGCCGGTTTTTACCGCACGGCTGCGTTAAAAACCTCGGCGGCACAGCTCTCGTCCCGTGGCGCCCTTATTAACGGCTCCGTGCGCTCCCTCCTTGCTAGTCTGGAGGTGCAGCCTGTCACCGTCCCTGCAGGTTCCACGGCAGACGTGGACACCTGGGATGATGCCGCCGCACTAGGGATTGCCGCCGGCAACCAGGACAAAGGCCAGGACCGGCGCAGCCGCAGTTAAATAGGGAGGCACGTTCGTGAAAAGCCAGGATGAAACGCTGGAGGAGTGGTGCAGGTCCCTCCTCCAGGCCTATGAACTGGAGGACGTCCAGGTGGACGTCAACGCCATCCTTGCCTTGGCCGGTGTGGCCGCCCACTCGGTGGTCCGTCCGGCCGCGCCCCTGACGACGTTTATTGCCGGGTATGCCGCCGGCCTGGCGTCCGGCTCGGGCCGGGCACCCAATGCTGCTTCCATGGAGTCCGCCCTGGCCGTGGCCCGTTCCCTGGCTGCCGACTACGATGCTGAAGCCGCCGGGGCTCCCGGCGAATGACGAAGGAGTCCCAGCAAGCAGCGGATGCTCCCGGGGGCGGGCAGCCGAGGCACCTCGACCATACGTGGGAAGAAGCCCGGCGGGCAGCTTTCGACGCCGGCACTCCAATCCCCGCCGGCCCTGTTCCCCTGGAGCTGGCCCTCGGACGCAGGCTGGACCAGGACATTGTGGCCCTGCAGGTGATGCCCCACTATGCGTCATCGGCGATGGACGGCTGGGCCGTTAATGGCACGGGGCCGTGGATCCTGGTGGATGCAGGTTTGCCGCTGGCTCCGCACCAGGCCAGTCCCATTGCCACGGGGGGACTCATACCGCCCGGGGCGAAGGCGGTGCTGCGCAGCGAAAGCGCCCGCCTGGACAAAGACGAAGACGGGCTGCCCGTCCTGGTGACCGGCGGCACTGCCCGCCCTGGCGAGCCCCGTGCAGGCCAGCATGTCAGGAAAGCAGGGGAGGAGGCCTCGGAAGGGGACATCCTGGTCAAGGCCGGCGTGGTGCTGAACCCTGCGCACCTGGCCCTCGCAGCCCTGGCCGGTTATGACGAACTTGTGGTCCAGGGAAAGCCCCTGGTCCGGCTGCTGCTGACCGGTTCTGAAGTGGTTGGGAGCGGCCTGCCGGTTCCGGGGCAGGTGCGTGACACCTTCGGCCCGCAGCTACCGGCCGTGGTGGGCATGCTGGGCGGGCTGCCGGGCGGACAGCAACGGATCGGCGATTCGTACGCTGAATGGCTGGCGGCACTGGAGGACGTGGTCCCCGGGGTGCCGGGCGCGCCGGACCTGCCGGCCGACGTCGTCATCACCACAGGCGGAACCGGAAAGTCCGGCACCGACCACCTTCGCCGGGCCGTGCGGGAGCTGGGCGGGCGGCTGATCATTGACGGCGTGGCCATGCGTCCCGGACACCCAGCCGTCCTGGCCGAACTTCCGGACGGGCGGTTCGTGCTTGGACTGCCGGGTAACCCCCTTGCAGCCATGATGGCACTTTCCACGGTGGGGGCCCCGCTGCTGGCGGCGCTGGGACACCGCACGCTGCCGGCCGTGCAGGAGGTTCCCTGCGGAACCACCCTCGACCCCGAACCCGGGCGCACACGCCTGGTCCCGTTCCGCCTGCTTTACGGCATGGCCTCTCCGGCCCAGCACACCGGCCCGGGCATGATGCGCGGGCTGGCTTCAGCGGACGGCGTTCTGGTTGTGCCTCCCCACGGGGTGCAGCTGGGAGAGCTGGTGCCCGCCTTTGCCCTTCCGTGGGGGCCGCCCATCCCGGCGCCGCCCGAGCCCGCCGCCAAGACGAAGGCGCGCACTGCCGGACGGACGGGCAAGCCGGCCGCCAAACCGGCGCCGGCCGGCCCCGTAGACTGGAGCGCACTCCTTGGCTGAGGCCTGCCAACGTGCTGCAGCCACGCTGGCATCGCCCCAAGGCAGTTGCGATGATGGACATATGGACAGGAACGGTGGGATATGGGACGCGTGACCCAGCGCCGCAAGGTGCACAAGTATGTGCTGGACGGTTCCCCGAACGCCCTCGAGTTTCCGGTCCGGTACCGGGAGGACGTCCTGGCGGTGGAAGAGCCGCTGGAAATCCGGCTGGGAAGCCTGTCCTACTCGGTAACCATGCGCACGCCGGGGGATGACTTCGACCTCGTGGCCGGGTTCCTCGTGTCAGAGGGCGTCATTTGGGAGTCCGGCCAGCTCGTTTCGCTGCGCTTTTGCGCCGGGGAAGACGAAAACGGGGTGCAGACCTTCAACGTGGTGGAGGCCCAGTTGCGGCCCGACGTGGAGCTTCCTTCCATCGGCCGGCACGTCTACACCTCCAGTTCATGCGGCATCTGCGGGACCGACTCCATAGAATCCGTCCGGAAATCCTCACACTTCAACCCCGCCGGGGATCCGCTGAGCGTCTCCGCGGAGGTGCTTGCCTCGCTTCCGGGCATCCTCCGGGAGTCCCAGCGCCTCTTCGATGACACCGGCGGCGTCCATGCTGCCGGGCTCTTCAATATAGGGGACGACGGCGGCCCCCAGCTTCTGTGCCTTCGGGAGGATGTGGGGCGGCACAATGCGGTGGACAAGGTTGTGGGGTGGGCCCTGCGGGAAGGTTTGCTGCCGCTGCGCGGCACCGTGCTCCAAGTCTCCGGCCGGGCATCCTTCGAGCTGGTCCAAAAGGCTGCGCTCGCCGGAATCCCCGTCCTCGCTGCGGTCAGTGCGCCGTCCAGCCTTGCCGTCGAACTCGCCGAGGCCAGCGGAGTGACCCTCGCCGGCTTCAGCAGGGGAACCAGCCTTAACATCTATGCCGGTGACGGAAGGATACGGCGGCCGGTGGCCGCGGCGCCGCCGTCGTAAGCTTGGGCCGCCGTCGTAAGCTTGACTTGCGCGCAGGTCAGCGTCCGGGATGCGTTTTCCGAAAGGGTTGGTTAACGGGCTACCAGCGGGTAGATTTATCCATCGAATGGACAGCATGGTCCAGTCCCAACCGCTGAAGAGGGCCCACATTGCATGACGACCGCCGGATAACGGAAGTCCGCCTCCAAAGGTTCGTGCGTGAACGGATTAGCCCGGCGGTCTACGGCCGGAGCCTTCCCCTTACCCTGAGCAGCTGGGATGCGCCCGATGAGCCAGTCCCCGCGCTGGAGGCAATGCGGCAGGACTTCCAGCCCCAGGAACACGGGGCTCCCTGGGGGAAGCCCTGGGGGACCAAATGGCTCCGGCTCCAGGGCGAAGTCCCCGAATCGTGGGGCACCGGGCCGGACACCACTGTTGAAGTGCTCGTGGACCTCGGGTTCACCACCGAAATTCCCGGCTTCCAGTGCGAAGGCCTGGCCTGGCGTCCGGACGGAACCACCATCAAGGCTGTCTCGCCCAGGAACCAGTACATACCGCTGAAGCTGCTGGGTGGCGGCATGGCGGTGGACTTCTACGTGGAAGCCGCCGCGAACCCGGACGTCGCGCAGGGCTGGACCTTCGCCCCCATGCCGTACGGTGACAAATCCACGGCCGGGACGGCGCCGCAGTACCGGCTGGGGAACATCGCCATTGCGGAACTGAACCAGGCGGTCTGGGAACTCCAGCAGGATATCCGGACCCTTTCCGGCCTGATGGCGGAACTGCCGCTGGAACTGCCGCGGCGGCATGAGATCCTCCGCGCCCTTGAACGCATGATGGACGTCATGGACCCGGACGATGTTCCCGGCACCGCCGCAGCGGGACGTGAAGCACTTGCCGAAGTACTGGCCCGGCCGGCCTATGCCTCAGCCCACCAGCTGGTGGCCACCGGCCACGCGCACATCGACTCCGCCTGGCTCTGGCCGGTGCGAGAGACGGTCCGCAAGTGTGCACGGACCTTCTCCAACGTGGTGTCCCTGATGGATGAAAACCCGGACTTTGTGTTCTCCTGCTCCTCCGCGCAGCAGCTGGCCTGGATCAAGGAGCTCTACCCTGAACTGTTCAGCCGTATCCGCGAGAAGGTCCGCTCTGGCCAGTTTGTCCCCGTGGGCGGAATGTGGGTCGAGTCGGACACCAATATGCCCGGCGGTGAGGCCATGGCACGCCAGTTCGTGGAGGGCAAGGGCTTCTTCATGGCGGAATTCGGCGTTGAGTGCCACGAAGCCTGGCTGCCTGATTCATTTGGCTACTCTGCTGCGCTGCCGCAGATCGTCAAGTCTGCCGGCAGCCGCTGGTTCCTGACCCAAAAGATCTCCTGGAACCAAACCAACAAGTTTCCCCACCACACCTTCAACTGGGAGGGCATTGACGGCACCAGGCTCTTCACCCACTTCCCGCCGGTAGACACCTACAACTCGGAGCTGACCGGCCGCGAACTTGCACACGCGGAACGCAACTACCGGGACCATGGGCGCGGCACCGTGTCCCTGGTGCCGTTCGGCTACGGCGACGGCGGTGGCGGACCAACGCGGGAAATGCTGGCGGCAGCGTCGCGCGCCGCCAACCTGGAAGGCTCGCCCAAGGTCCGGATCGGCTCGGCCGAGAGCTTTTTCACGCAGGCGGAGGAAGACTACCCCGTCCTGCCTGTCTGGGTTGGCGAGATGTACCTCGAACTGCACCGCGGAACCTACACCAGCCAGGCCAGGACAAAGAAGGGCAACAGGCGCAGTGAGCACCTGCTGCGGGAGGCCGAACTGTGGTGCACCACGGCCGCGGTCCGTGCCAGCGGCGGATACGCCTACCCGGCCGCTGAGCTCAAGCGGCTGTGGCAGCTGGTGCTGCTGCAGCAGTTCCATGACATCCTTCCGGGCAGCGCCATTGCCTGGGTGCACCAGGATGCCGAGCGCAACTACCAGGCAATCGGTGAAGCCCTTGAAGCAATCATCAGCCAGGCTGCCGCCGCCACGCTGGGCAACGGCGAGCGGACCTTCCTGCTGAACGCAGCGCCGCATGCCAGGGCCGGCGTTCCCGCCCTGGCTGCGGGCGAACCTGCCGCGCCGGCCGGACAGGTCCATGCCAAGGCCCATGACGGCGGCTACATCATGGACAACGGCGTCATCCGCGCGGTGCTGGACGGTAGCGGGCTTCTCACGTCATTGGTGGATCATGCCACCGGCCGCGAAGCCATTGCGCCGGGCCAGCGCGGCAACCTCCTCGAACTGCACCGGGACACGCCCAACGAATGGGACGCCTGGGACATCGACGGGTTCTACCGGCGCAACGTCACGCCGCTGACCCAGGCGGCATCCGTGCGGTTGAGCCGGGAAGGGGCAGAGGCTGTCGTCACGGTGGAGCGGCTTGCCGGCGCGTCCCCCGTTACGCAGCACATCAGCCTTGCGGCCGGCAGCCCGTCCCTTTCCATCACCACATCCGTGGCCTGGCAGGAACGCGAAAAGCTGCTCAAGCTCGGGTTCGCCCTGGATGTCCGGGCGGAGAGGTCTGCGGCGGAGACGCAGTTCGGCCACGTCTTCCGGCCCACGCACACCAATACGTCCTGGGAAACGGCAAAGTTCGAAATCTGCGCACACCGGTGGATCCACGTGGCCGAGCCGGGGTACGGCGTGGCCATTTCCAACTCCTCCACCTACGGGCACGATGTCACGCGGAGCATCAGGGAGTCCGACGGCGGCACCACCACTACCGTGCGGCTCTCACTGCTGCGCGCCCCGAAGTTCCCGGATCCCGACGCCGACCGCGGGCTTCATGAACTCACCGTCACCATCCGTCCGGGAGCCGGTATTGCCGATGCCGTGGAGGAAGGCTACCGGACCAACCTCGTGCCCCGGCTGGTCCGCGGCGCTTCGCCGGTGGAACCGCTCTTCTCCGTGACGAATCCTGCGCTGGTCATTGAAGCGGTCAAGCTGGCCGAGGACGGGTCCGGCGACGTGGTTGTCCGCCTGTACGAGTCACTGGGCGAGCGCTCTGCGGGGAAGCTCACGGCGAACTTTCCGGTGCGGCGCGTCACTGCCGTCGACTTGCTGGAGCGCCCGGTCCCCGCACCCGGAGTGGAAACGTGCCGGGACGGAGCGGATCTGGTTCTGCGGCCGTTCCAGCTGGTGACCCTCAGGCTTGCCAGGGAGACTCGCCCGGCCCCTAAATGAGCATGAGGGGCGGGGGGGCTTGGCGCCCCGAAAACAGCGTTAAATAGGCTGAGTGGGGGCGGTCCCCAACGTCCCGCCACCACTCATCCCCCCAATGCGTGCGAAGGCCCCCGGAACGCAAGCGTTCAAGAAATATCCCCGTTCGCAAACGCCATGCGCTCCACCTTCACACATTCATGATTGTTTCACATTCTAATGTTTTTGTGAAAGCCCGCTTTGTTACTTTTCGGTATATGTCCTTTTGGTGGACAAAGGCCTGCCGCTGCGCACCCGCGCCGCCCAGATCAGCGCCAGCCCAACCACGTAACACAGCACGGCGGTGTAGTTGACCACGAACATGATGGCGCCCCATCCCGGAGGCACCAGGGGAAACAGCAGGCTGAGGCCAATCGCCACGCCGCCCAGGGCAAGAAGGGCGGCTGCCACCCGCACCAGCGCCGGCAGCCGGCTCCGGACTGCCCGCACCATGGCGGGCAGCAGGACGAGGCCTACATATGCGGGGTAGGCGCGGCCGGCGGCACCGTAGTACTGGGCCAGGATGGCGTTGTGCTGGTTTCTGACCGACGGTGCCGACAGTCCCGCCGATGAACCGGTGGTGTCCATCATGAAGAACACCGCTGTCATCACCAGCGAAACGACCGCCAGCACCATCATGCCGGCCTTTCCCGTGATGAGCCGGTACGCGCCTTCAGCACCGAAGCCGCGCGTGACGCGTATCCCGATGAAATAGATGGCGGCAAAGATGATGAAGCGCAGCAGCAGGTTGGCAAGGTTGATGCCGCCCAACGCCTGGTCGATGGCTACGTACGGCGCCTCGATGCTCAAGAGGATGGCTGCGGTCATCAGGGCGAAGATATAGAAGAGCGACCTGTTCTCGCCGCGCAGGGCGCTGGGGAGGCGGGCAGCCGCAACAAGGCCGCAGATGGCAAGAGTGGACCACTGAAGAATTTCGATCATCCCAGGTTCTCCCAGATCTTTTCGGTCTGCGCCTGGTCTTGCTCCTGGCGCCGCAGTACCTTGCCCAGTGCCTGCAGCCTGTCGCCGGCCAAGGCGGTGAGGTCGCCGTCGGACAGGCTGTCCAAGGCCCGCTGCCGGGCGCCGGCCGGCCAACCGGCCTCTTCCTCCGTGATGAGGCCGGTAGCCACCAGCCCGCCTGTGGGTCCGACGCCCGCGGCGAGGGACGTGGCTATGGCCAGTTCAGGGGACAGCCGGTTCGCGGTCAGCTGGGCAGAGTAGTTCTGGGGCGCAACCCCCGTGGCAGCCGATACGCGGTGCCGCAGTTCGCCGTCGTCGATTGCATCAACCCAGTTCTTGACCGAAGTGGAATGCGGCGCCGCAGAGAGCGGCAGGGGTTCCTTCCCGGGGGCGGCTGCTTCCATCGCCGGCCGCGCCAGCAGTGCCTGCAGGAGGTCGGCCGTGGAAATCTGGCTCACCAGCTCACACCGGGTGGGCGGAGGCAGGGGACCGGCCAGGTCCCGGTAGGCCTCGAAGGTGGCGAGGGCCGCAACAGGATTGACGCCGTAGGCGCGGCTGATGCTCACGACAGTGCCCACGGCGACTTTCCCGCGGACCAGCTGCTGGGCGAGCGTGGTCCGCTTGATCCCGGAGATCCTGCAGACATCTGCCGTGCTGGCGTCCGGCGCAATGCCTTGCAGCCAGCGCTGGAACGCCTTGGCGGGGATGGTCATGGAGGGCTCTCTGCAGAACGGGTGTTTCGTTGATTTTAGCCTGCCCCTTGAGTCCCGGTTTTACCCGCGCAGCCGTTTCGACTATGCTTGATGGTCGAGCCCGTTGGTCCGTACACCCCCCAAGTCCGGACCAGCGGGTTCTTTCATGTCCTGCGGCCCGCGCACCTTCCTCCCGGGCAATCGGCATGGCCCTGCCGGCCGGTTTTAGGCAGAAAAGACGCTGCGCAACAGCGGCGAAAGGATGGATCAATGACTGCAACCCTTGTAGCCAAGGACGTTTCCGGCGGTCATGACCACCGGCAGCTTTTCTCCGGGCTTTCCCTGACCGTCGCGCCCGGGGACGTAGTGGGCGTGGTGGGTGCCAACGGAGCCGGGAAGTCGACGCTGCTCCGGCTTCTGGCGGGCGTGGACGAGCCTCAGGACGGCTCGGTCAGTCTTGCCCCTGCCGACGCTTTCGTGGGGTGGCTTCCCCAGGAGCATGAACGGGTGCCGGGTGAAACCGTTGCGGGGTACATTGCGCGGCGCACGGGTTGTGCACAGGCCACGGCCGACATGGAAGCCACGGCGGAGGCGCTCGGAGCAGGTGCCCCGGGAGCCGATGATGCCTATGCACTGGCTTTCGACCGGTGGATGGCTTCGGGTGCGGCCGACCTGGACGACCGGCTTCCAGCGGTATTGGCGGACCTTGGGCTGGAGACCGGCCCGGATGCGGCCATGACGGCCCTTTCCGGCGGGCAGGCCGCGCGGGTTGCGCTGGCTGCGCTGCTCCTGAGCCGGTTTGACGTGGTGCTGCTGGATGAACCCACCAATGACCTTGACCTGGAGGGCCTCGACAAGCTCGAGGACTTCGTCAAAGGCCTGCGTGGCGGTGCTGTGCTGGTGAGCCACGACCGCGAGTTCCTGGCCCGCTGTGTCACCACGGTGGTGGAACTGGACCTGGCGCAGAATGCCGTGGCCGTTTACGACGGCGGCTATGACGCCTTCCTCGAGGAACGCGCCGTTGCCCGGCGGCACGCCCGCGAAAAGTACGAGGAGTTTGCGGCCACCAAGGCCGACCTGGTGTCCCGGGCCCGGACCCAGCGCGAATGGAGCTCCCAGGGCGTCCGGAATGCCATGAAAAAGAGCCCGGACAATGACAAGATCCGGCGCGCCGCCAGCACCGAGTCTTCAGAGAAGCAGGCCCAGAAAGTGCGGCAGATGGAGTCCCGCATTGCAAGGCTGGATGTGGTGGAAGAACCGCGGAAAGAATGGCAGCTCCAGTTCTCCATCGGCAAGGCACCCCGCTCCAGTTCCGTGGTTGCGACGCTCCGCGATGCCGTGGTCCGGCAGGGCGGCTTCACCCTGGGACCCGTCAACCTCCAGCTCAACGCGGGGGAGCGGATTGGCATTACCGGACCCAACGGTGCCGGGAAGTCCACCCTGCTGCGGCTGCTGCTGGGCGGCATCGAGCCCGATTCCGGCAGTGCCGCCATGGGGGCCTCCGTTGCCATTGGCGAGATTGACCAGGCCCGCGGGCTGCTGGCCGGCAACCTGACCCTGGCTGACGCCGTCGAGGCAGTCCTGGTGGATCTGACCGCGGCCGAGGTCCGCACCCTGCTTGCCAAGTTCGGCCTAAGGGCGGACCACACGTCCCGGACCGTCGACTCCCTGTCGCCGGGCGAGCGGACCCGGGCCGCGCTCGCGCTGCTGCAGGCCCGCGGCGTGAACCTCCTGGTCCTGGACGAGCCCACCAACCACCTTGACCTTCCCGCCATCGAGCAGCTGGAGGAGGCCCTGGAAAGCTACGATGGTGCGCTGCTTTTGGTGACCCACGACCGGCGGCTCCTGGAAAACGTGCGGCTGGATGTACGTTGGAATGTGGATAACGGCGTCATTACGGAAATGCCGGGCGCCAGCGCCCCGAAAGGCACCAGAAAATGAGTATGGACCGGGTGGCCTGGAGCTCCCTCTACAACATCGCCCGCGCTACGAACGGCTCCAAGCCGTTCTCCAAGGAGCTCCTCAAGCGCGTGTTCGGCTTCGCCCGGCCGCATCGCGGAAAGCTCACCGCCTTTGTGCTGCTGTCCATCGTGATGGCGGTCCTTGCGGTGGCCACACCCGTGCTCGCAGGCCAGGTGGTCGACGCGATCATCGCGAAGGCGGACGCCGGAACGGTGATATGGCTGGCGGTGCTGATCGCGGTCGCAGCCGTGGCAGAAGCCGGGCTTGGACTGGTGACGCGCTGGCTGTCCTCTTCGATCGGTGAGGGCGTGATCCTGGACCTGCGCACCAAGGTTTTCGACCACGTGCAGAAGATGCCGATAGCGTTCTTCACGCGCACCCGCACCGGCGCGCTGGTCAGCCGGCTCAACAACGATGTGATCGGCGCGCAGTCGGCTTTCGCCGGCACGCTCTCCGGCGTGGTCAGCAACGTGGTGGCGCTGGCCTTGACGCTGGTGGTGATGCTGAACAAGTCCTGGCTGGTGACTGTGCTGGCCATGATCCTGCTTCCGATCTTCCTGATCCCGGCCCGCCGGATGGGTTCCAGGCTGGCGGAGCTGCGCCGCGAGGCCGCCGAACACAACGCCACCATGGGCACGCAGATGACGGAGCGTTTCTCCGCCCCCGGCGCCACGCTGGTAAAGCTCTTCGGCCGCCCGGACGAAGAATCCCGCGAATTCGCCCTCCGGGCCGGCCGGGTGCGGGACATCGGCGTCCGCACGGCAATGCTCCAGTTCACCTTTGTCACGGCACTGACCCTGGTCTCCGCACTGGCTCTCGCCCTGGTCTACGGCCTGGGCGGATGGCTGGCGCTCGGAGGCCAACTCGCCGCAGGCGACGTTGTTGTGCTGGCTTTGCTGCTTACCCGGCTCTACGCCCCGCTGACCGCACTCTCCAATGCCCGGGTGGAAATCATGAGCGCCCTGGTCAGCTTTGAGCGCGTGTTCGAGATCCTGGACCTCAAGCCGCTCATCCGGGAAAAGCCGGATGCGGTGGAATCGCCGCGCGGCCCGCTCTCGGTGGAGTTCGACAACGTCCGCTTCTCCTACCCCTCTGCGGACAAGGTCTCCCTGGCTTCACTCGAAGACGTCTCCATCCTTGACACCCGCGGCGGGGAGGAAGTCCTGCACGGTATCAGTTTCCGGGTGGAGCCCGGGCAGACCGTGGCGCTGGTGGGCTCCTCCGGCGCCGGCAAGTCGACCATCGCGCAGCTGCTGGCCCGGCTCTACGATGTGGATTCCGGCGCCGTCCGTTTCGGCGGCGTGGAGCGGGGCGCCGGGGTGGATGTCCGCGACCTGACCTTCGACTCCATGCGGCAGACCTTGGGCATGGTCACGCAGGACGGCCACCTCTTCCACGAATCCATCGCCTCCAACCTTCGGCTTGCCAGGCCGGATGCCACGGAAGCGGACATGTGGGAGGCCATCCGGCAGGCCAGACTGGAAACCATGATCCGTTCCCTGCCGGACGGGCTGGACACCGTGGTGGGGGAGCGCGGCTACCGGCTTTCGGGCGGTGAACGGCAGCGCCTCACCATTGCGCGGCTGCTTATCGCCCAGCCGCGGGTGGTCATCCTCGATGAAGCAACGGCTGCCCTTGACTCCACCAACGAAGCGGCCGTACAGGCGGCCCTGGGGGCCGCGCTCGAGGGGCGCACCGCCGTCGTGATTGCGCACCGACTGTCCACGGTCCGGGCCGCGGACGCCATCCTGGTAGTGGAGGACGGCCGGATCGTGGAACGCGGGACCCACACCGAACTGCTTGCTGCCGAAGGGCGGTACGCCGAGCTTTACCGGACGCAGTTCAACGAGGCCACGGCAGTAGCCCAGGAAGCAGTTCCGGAGTTCTAGGCTCCCAAGGGAGCGCTGCCCGGCCTGGCGGCGAGCTCGGGCAGGATGTGGTCCGTCAGGAGCGGTGCCAGGTCTTCGACGGGTTCCGTGCCGCTGCCCAGGGCAGCCAGGTCCAGCCAGCGGATTTCTTCGATCTCCGCCGAGGGGCGGGCCGCCCACGTGCCCGGCGCAGTGAAGACGGTGGCTTCAATATCAGTGGCGGCCTCGTTCGCGGCATCGGCAATCCAGACGCCCATCAGCTGCAGATCACGCGGGTCGAGGACGATGCCAACTTCTTCAGCCAGCTCCCGGGCTGCCGCCTGGACAGCTGTTTCGCCGGCCTCCGGCTTCCCGCCCGGGTGCATGAACATTGCCGTGCCGCGCTTCCTCACCGTGAGGAGCCGGCCGGCGTCGTCGAACACGCAGACGGCGGAGACCACAATGCGGTCCTTCATGCGGCAACGCCCGGGATCCGGACCAGATGCGAGGCCAGCAGCAGGTCCTTCTTTGGGCCCTTCACGTCCCACGTGTAGCTGAAGCTGTTGGCGTCCCCGTAGGTGTAGGCGACGCGGTAGGTGTCGGGATCGCACCAGTGCTGGTCCAGGTTGGCCTCCGGCGTGAAACTCATGGTGTGGAAGGGGCGGCCGTCCGGGAAAAAGACGTCCAGTGCGTCCGGGCGGGCTGTACTTTTCAGCAGGTACTCGCGGGAGGCGGGGCCTGTAAAGGATGGCCAGCGCATGGTGCCTTCCTCGCGAAGGGCCAGGCCGTCGTCGTCCGTGGGAGCAAAATGCACGACGCCGGAAAAGGTGCCGCGCGTGCCCTCCGCGCGGTCCAGCAGGTCCCGCTGGACGGCCCACCGTCCCGCCTCTGCGGCGCGGGCGGGCCCGTTGGTGCCAAGGAGGTAGGCGCGAAGCTGGAACTCCGGGGAAGGATCGTTCAAGTGCCCTCGATTGGAATCGAACCAACGACACCGGCTTTAGGAGAGCCGTGCTCTATCCACTGAGCTACGAGGGCTTGCGTCCGTAGGATCGGCGGGCCAGTCCGGCCGGACACGGATACAAGCATACAAGGTGCGGGGCCGTACTACGCTCAAGGCATGAGTTCAGCGCCGTCCGCCGCCCCAGCCTTCGCCTTCATTCCGGACACCACCTCCACACGGCAGTACATCGGCGCGTGGTCCGTCCTGAGCGTGCTGCAATATTTCGCGGCAGAGGCGGCAGTGATCGGAGCGTGGGCAGGACCCGCCGCCTACGACCTCCGGACCGGCTATATCAGCGACCTCGGGGCACTGAACTGCGGAATTTATGACGGCCGCCAGGTGTGTTCCCCGCTGAACTGGCTGATGAACGCCTCGTTCGTGGTCCAGGGCCTGGGGATGCTGCTGGGTGCTGTTTTGCTGACCTCCGGGCTGCTGTGCGTGGCGGCCCGGGCGGATCTATGGGCACTGCCGCGGCGGCGGCCCTGGATGGCGGCTGTCTGGGTGCGGATCCTGACCGGGGCGGCCGGGGCCGGGACTGTAATCGTGGGACTGGTGCCGGAGGATGCGGGCTCCAGCTGGCACCTCGTGGGCGCTGTGGTGTACTTCCTCACCGGGGCGGCCGCCCTGTTGGTGCTGGGCGTCCTTTGGCTGCGGAAGACCGCTTTCGCCTGGTTCATCCTGGCCTGCGGCGCTGTTTCCTCCGCTGCTTTGGTAACCGGCGGGCTGACGCGCATGGACGTGCCGGAGCCGGGCACGCTGGAGCGGCTGATGGGCTACCCGGTCACGGTGGGCATGGCCACCGCAGGCTTGGTGATTGCGCACCGCGTGCACCGGCACCGCAAGGAGGTCCGGGCCCGGGCTGCGGTCAGCTAGCTGCCTTCGGCTTCCGGGTACCGAGGACGACTGCGGCAGCGCCCGCGAGCAGGTTCAGGACCAGCAGGACCCAGCCGGCAACGGTGAGGCCGGATGCAAGGGCAACCTGGCCGGCGTCGGGTGTTTCTGCTCCCAGCATGCCGTCGATAGCCACGTTTGCCCAGAGCCGCACCACGACGAAGAGCAGCGGGAGAGCCCAAAGCGCCCAGCGCAGCGCCTTCCGGGCAACGTTCGTGCCGATCAGCAGCAGCCACGTGAACCCGAAGATCAGCGGAAACAGGGTGCCCGCCGTCTTGTGCACGTAGTTGAGCTGACCGCGGGCGTCCGCGTCCATGGCGGCCTGCAGCGTGCCGACGTAGGAGGGGTCGAAACCGCCAATGAGGGAGTCCGGCATGGCCAGGCCGCCGGAGAGTTGCCGGAGCTGGTCCAGGGTCAGCAGGTGCAGGTACCAGAAAAGGAACAGGCTGGCCACGACGCCCGCGATGAGGATGAGGTTGCTGTTGCTTTGGGCTTTTTGCGGGGTACGGGCCGTGGTGGGGTTCACCACGGGCGGGAGGTGGTGCTGGGGTACCGCCGCCCTGGAACCGTGCTTCTTGATCCGCTGGGCAGGTGTCTTGGCCATGGCACCATTATCGCGCCCCATAAACTGAAGCCATGACCATTGGCCGGCACAGCGCTGTTGAACTTGACCCTTCACTTGACGACTATCAGCTTGCGGCCGCCTTGGTGCGCGAGGCCGGCCAATTGGCGCTCCTGATGCGGATGGCAGGCCTGCAGTCGCAGCAGAAGACGTCCATCTCGGATGTCGTGACAGCGGCCGACCATGCAGCGGAAGCCTATGTCCTTGAGCAGCTGCAGCGCTGCCGGCCCCAGGACGGCATCCTGGGTGAGGAAGGCGCGTCGGTGCAGGGCAGCAGCGGCCGCACCTGGGTGATTGATCCCGTGGACGGCACCTACAACTTCCTGCACGGCTCCACATACTGGTGCTCGGCCATCGCCCTGAAAGACCAGTCCGACGTGGTGCTGGGCGCCATCTTCCAGCCGGAGGAGGACAAGCTCTGGCTGGGTGGACGGTCGCACCCCGCCACCCTGAACGGCGAACAGCTGACGGTTTTCCACGACAACAGGGGAGAGCGGAACGCGACCGCCGTTGCCGAGCTGGGGGCGGCCACCTATATCCATCCCAGCTGGCTGATGGACCCCCTCTGCGCCATGCCCTGGCATGCGGCGGCAACATCGGCCGCTGCCCTGCGGATGCTCGGCTCCGGCTCCTGCGACCTTGGCAGGGTAGCGGATGGGCAGATCGGCTGCTGGTTCCAGCACAGCTGCCCGGAATGGGACTGGCTGCCCGGCAAGGCGATCGTGCGGGCCGCCGGAGGTGCTGTGGACACCGTGCGCGTGAACGGGCTGGAATGGTTCATGGCAGGAGGCGCGACGGCGGTACGCGAGTTGCGTGCGGCCCTCGCGTCAGGTTCGGTGGCCTAGGGGCATGCCACAGCCCAGGCACGGCACGACCCCTCAGCGCTATGTGGATAAAGCCCCGTAATCCACAGCCTGGAACTGGCTGTCGGCCCCACCGCCTAGACTTGTAGGCACCATGGATATGTTGTTTGACCCGTACTCTGACGGACCGTTCAAGGCCGCTTCCGCAGCGGCTTCCCGCACCAAGTCGCGCCCTGACGGCGCTACGGCGGCTGGTCCTGGCGGTTCTGCGCCCTGGGAGAACCGGCCAGGTGCGGGCCTTGCGGGCAGCAACCACGAGCCTGATGCTCAGCACGGGGAGGGGCATCGCCACGGCAATCGCAGGCCGGACGCAGCCCAGCTCCTGGAGGGGTTGAACCCGCAGCAGGAAGAAGCGGTCAAACACGTCGGGCCCGCCCTGCTGATCGTGGCCGGCGCCGGTTCGGGTAAGACCCGTGTGCTTAGCAACAGGATCGCCTACCTGATCGCCACCGGACGTGCCCACCACGGCGAAATCCTGGCCATCACCTTCACGAACAAGGCCGCGGCGGAAATGCGGGAACGCATCGAAAAGCTCGTGGGCGGACGTGCCAAGATCATGTGGATTTCCACGTTCCATTCATCCTGCGTTCGCATCCTTCGGCAGGAGGCGGCAAATGTTGGCCTGAAGTCGAACTTCTCCATCTACGACTCCGCGGACTCGCTCCGGCTCGTCACTCAAGTATCCAAAGCCCTGGACCTGGATCCCAAGAAGTTCGCGCCCAAGGCCATCCAGCACAAGATTTCCGCCTTGAAGAACGAACTCATCGATGCTGACTCGTACGCCTCTGCCGCGAACTACAACGATCCTTTCGAGCAGGCCGTAGCCGATGTCTTCAAGGGCTATACCCAGCGGCTGCGCCAGGCGAATGCCATGGACTTTGACGACCTCATCGCGGAGACCGTCTACATGTTCCGGGCTTTCCCCGCGCTTGCTGAGTCCTACCGGCGCCGGTTCAGGCATGTGCTTGTGGACGAATACCAGGACACCAACCATGCCCAGTACGCGCTGGTCCGGGAAATCGTGGGGGAAGGTCCGGGTGCGTCAGCGCTGACGGTCGTGGGTGATTCCGATCAGTCCATCTACGCATTCCGCGGCGCCGACATCCGCAACATCGTCGAGTTCGAAAAGGACTATCCCGAAGCCCGGACCATCAAGCTGGAGCAGAATTACCGTTCCACCCAGAACATTCTCAGCGCAGCGAACTCCGTCATCTCAAGGAACCCGAACCGTCCCGAGAAGCGGCTGTGGACGGCGGAGGGGGACGGCCACAAAATCATCGGTTATGTGGGCGAGAACGAGCACGACGAAGCCCAGTTCATTGCCAAGGAGATTGACCGGCTCCAGGACGAAGACAACCTCCGTCCCGGCGATGTCGCCATTTTCTACCGCACCAATGCCCAGTCCCGCTCCATCGAAGACGTCCTGGTCCGCGTGGGCCTGCCCTACAAGGTGGTGGGCGGCACGCGCTTCTACGAGCGCAAGGAGATCAAGGACGCCCTCGCCTACCTGCGCGTCCTGGTCAACCCGGACGACGACGTCAACCTCCGCCGGGTGCTTAACGAACCGAAAAGGGGCATCGGTGACCGGGCCGAAGGCGCCGTAGCGGCACTGGCCCAGCGCGAGCGGACCTCCTTTATGGACGCTGCACGCCGTGCTGACCAGGCTCCGGGAATGGCAACCCGGTCCGTGAACGCCGTCCTCGGTTTTGTGAAGCTGCTGGATGACCTCGCCGAGGTGGCTGCCGGTTCAGGCGCCGCAGCGGCATTGGAGGCAGTCCTGGAGCAGACCGGCTACCTTGCCGCGCTGCGCTCCAGCACTGACCCGCAGGACGAGTCGCGGGTGGAAAACCTGGCGGAACTCGTCGCCGTCGTCCGTGAGTATGAGCAGGAGAACCCGGAAGGGTCGCTGGGCGCCTTCCTGGAACAGGTCTCGCTGGTGGCAGACGCAGACCAGATCCCTGACGCGCCGGGAGCAGACATTGATGCCGCCGTGGCGGAAGCCAAACGGCTGGGCGTAGTCACGCTGATGACACTGCACACCGCGAAGGGCCTCGAGTTCCCGGTGGTGTTCCTGACCGGCATGGAACATGGACTGTTTCCCCATCAGCGCTCAGCCACGGACCCCAAGGAACTGGCCGAGGAACGCCGGCTTGCCTATGTGGGCCTAACCCGCGCGCGGAAACGGCTCTATGTCACCCGCTCCGAGGTCCGCAGCATGTGGGGGCAGAGCCAGTACAACCCGGCCAGCCAGTTCCTCGAGGAGATTCCCGCCGAACTCCTGGAGTGGAAGCGCGAAGGGACCAGCAGGCAGGGCGGCTGGGGGAGCAGCGGTTCCATCGGCTCCAACCGCTACAGCGGGTCCTTCTGGGGCGCGGGAACCGCGCGCGGTGCGTCGGCTGATGCCTCGGCCGGCTTCAATGCGGATGTTCCCGCCGCCATCGCGCGGAACCGCGTTCAGCCGCAAAAGGAAATTGTGGCGGTCAGCGTTGGGGACAAGGTCAACCACACCAGCTTCGGCAACGGAACAGTCCTGGCGCTTGAGGGAGCGGGGGACAAGACAGTGGCCAAGGTGAAGTTCGACGTCGGCGAGAAGCGGCTGCTGCTGCGCTACGCCCCGCTGACAAAGCTCGATGCCTGACAGTCGCATAAGCCGCTCACCCCTTCACGGGCAAGGAACCATACCCCTTGCCGGTGCCGGGGCCCAGGGCTAAGGTTCAGGGACCGTCCCGCAGCAGCCGCAGGACCAGTCGGAGCAGGTCCAATGAAAATCCTTTTCGCCAGCCAGGCAATAGACGGGCATTTCAATCCCATGACGGGTGTTGCCGTATGCCTCAAAGAACGCGGCCATGAAGTCGCGTGGTACACCGGTCCTGTCTTCAGCCAAAAACTCCGGGAACTGGACGTTCCGCTCATGCCTTTCAAGCGGGCCATTGAGCACCGGGCGGACAACCTGTTCGAGCTGTACCCCGAACGCGCCAAGCTCAAAGGCCCGCGGGCTATCGGGTTCGACGGGGAAAAGATCTTCGCCAGTAACGTCAGCAACTTCTTCGAGGACATCCGCGAACTGGAACAGGACTTCTCCTTTGACGTGGCCGTGGTTGACAGCTCCATGTTTGTCCACCGCCTCGTCTCGCACCTGATGGGTAAACCGCTGGTGAACTTCGTTGCCATTCCCAACATGGAAAGCGACCCGCAGGTACCCCCGCTCTTCTTCGGTTTCAAGCCCCCTCGCAACGCGGTGGAGAGATCCGTCCAGGCCGCCGCGGGCGTCCTGTCCGATAAGGTGATTCTCCGGCCCGCCGGCCTCAGCTACCGCCGCCAGCTTGCGGCTTACGGCCAGAACGTCCCGAAGCGCGGTCGGCTGACGGACGAGCCCTACAACACTTCAAAGGCAGTGATCCAGACCGGGCCGGAAGCGCTGGACTTCCCGCGGCGGAACAGGAATCCCGCGGTGCATTATGTGGGGGCACTCCTGCCCTACAGGCTGCCGGGAACTGCAGCGCAGGCATCCGGTGATGAGGCGCAGGTGGCGGAACCGTGGCCGCAGTACCCGCGCACGTTGCTGGTGACCCAGGGAACGGTGGACAACGTGGACCAGGACAAGCTCATTGTTCCGGCGCTGGAGGCGGTAAAGGACATGGACGCTTTGGTGATCGTTGCCACCGGTGGGCGTGGAACAGAAGCCCTCAAGTCCCGCTACCCGCAGCCCAACATTGTTGTCCGCGATTTCGTGGATTTCGCGAATGTCCTGGATTTCACGGACGTCTTCATTACCAACGGCGGCTTTGGCGGAGTGCAGCTCAGCCTGTCCAAGGGAGTGCCCATGGTGGTGTCCGGAATCAACGAGGGCAAGAGCGACGTCAACGCCCGGGTGGAGTATGCGGGCGTTGGTATCAGCCTGAAAACCGAACGGCCCAGACCATCCCGGATCGCCAAAGCAGTGCGCGAAATTCTCTCGGATCCTGCCTGGCGGGCCCGGGCAGGGAACATGCGTGACCAGTTTGCCGCCGGGGATCCCGCCGCTGTTGCTGCCGGCGTCGTAGAAAAGGCGGCCGGCCTGCGGGCAGAATGAAGGCCGCGGTGAAGCATAATGGAGCCCATGCGACGGACTGTTTGGGGGATGCTCGCCGCCCTTTTCCTGCTGGGTGCCACAGGGTGCGCGGTGACGGTGGAAGACCGCGGGTATGTAGCACCGCCGCCGCTGCCACCAATGCAACAGCTGGAGCAGGCAGCGCTGGTTGACCCGGAGGACTACTCCGGCGGAGCTGATGGCGTTGTTTCGTTCATCACGGAAGACCGAACTGTGGCATGCTCCCTCACGGCTGCCCGCGGGCCGCACATCAACCTCCCTTATGAGCAGAACAGCTTCAGCGACAGCGAAAACAACAAGCTGGCCATTGTGCCGGTGGCCCACTGCGAACTGGCCAGGTACCCCAAGCCGCAAACGGAAGACGTGGCAGACGACTGTGCGGCAACGAACCTCGGCTACCTGGGCGGCGTTGCGCTGCTGACGCCTGACGCCGCAACGTATGGCGAGTGCCGTTCCGGCGTCACACAAATGGAGGCAGCGTACGGCCCCCGGGGCAGCAAGGCAGGACCGCTGGCGCAGCTGACTGTCCTGGCGGACGGGAAAATCCTCGAACGCAATGGGCTGCGCTGCTCTGCCTATAACGGCGGCGTAGCGTGCGGAAACGTGTCCGCAGGGGTCGGTTTTTTCGTGTCGCCGGATCATTACGAACTGATCGCAGGACCGGCCGCAAGCCCCCCGGCGGCGACGGCAGGGGCCTCAAAAACCCCGTAATTCCGCGGTTTTTCTACGCTTCATAGAATAGTGTCCTTACTCACATAAGGGGTAGTCTGGGACGGGCCGGTCCTCCCAAAGGACTAGAGTTCCCAGTGGAGCATCACGCCGCGTGGCTCGTTTCCGACAGGCCGCCGGTGCGTGCAATTCCGCAGCCCGGTCATCGTCTTGCGATGGTGTCCGACTGTACAGAAACTACTTCGACGTAGAAGGACACTAAACCGTGGACCTGTTTGAATACCAGGCGCGCGATATGTTCGAGGCGCACGGTGTACCCGTGCTTGCTGGCATCGTGGCGTACACCCCAGAAGAAGCAAAGGCAGCTGCCGAGAAGATCGGCGGCGTTACTGTCGTTAAAGCACAGGTCAAGGCTGGCGGCCGCGGCAAGGCCGGCGGCGTCAAGGTGGCAAAGTCCGCGGATGAGGCACTTGAACACGCCACCAACATCCTGGGCATGGACATCAAGGGCCACACCGTCAAAAAGGTGATGATTGCCCAGGGTGCGGACATTGCCGAGGAGTACTACTTCTCCGTCCTGCTGGACCGGGCCAACCGCAACTACCTGGCCATGTGCTCGGTTGAGGGCGGCATGGAAATCGAACAGCTCGCCGTCGAACGCCCCGAGGCGCTCGCCAAGATCGCCATCGACCCCGCCGTGGGCATCGACCAGGCAAAGGCCGACGAAATCGTCGCAGCCGCAGGCTTCGCTGAGGAACTCCGCGGCAAGGTCGCCGCAGTGATCCTCAAGCTCTGGGACGTCTTCAAGAAGGAAGACGCCACCCTGGTGGAGGTCAACCCGCTGGTCAAGACCGGCGCCGGCGAAATCGTCGCCCTCGACGGCAAGGTCTCGCTCGACGAGAACGCCGAGTTCCGCCACGCAAAGCACGCCCTCCTCGAGGACAAAGACGCTGCTGACCCGCTTGAGGCCAAGGCAAAGGCGCAGGACCTCAACTACGTCAAGCTCGACGGCGAAGTGGGCATTATCGGCAACGGTGCAGGCCTGGTGATGTCCACCCTGGACGTCGTCGCCTACGCCGGGGAGAACCACGGCAACGTGAAGCCCGCCAACTTCCTGGACATCGGTGGCGGAGCATCCGCAGAGGTCATGGCCGCCGGCCTGGACGTCATCCTCGGCGATGAGCAGGTCAAGTCCGTCTTCGTGAACGTCTTCGGCGGCATCACCGCCTGTGACGCGGTAGCCAAGGGCATCGTCGGTGCACTGGCCGAGCTGGGCCACTCCGCGAACAAGCCGCTGGTAGTCCGCCTTGACGGCAACAACGTTGAGGAAGGCCGCCGCATCCTGGTCGAGGCGAACCACCCGCTGGTTACCCTGGCCGCAACCATGGACGAGGGCGCCGACAAGGCAGCCGAGCTCGCCAACGCAGCTAAGTAAAGGGACGCACCATGTCTATCTATCTGAACAAGGACTCCAAGGTCATCGTCCAGGGCATCACCGGCGGCGAAGGCACCAAGCACACCGCCCTGATGCTCAAGGCCGGCACCAACATCGTGGGCGGCGTCAACGCCCGCAAGGCCGGCACCACCGTCCTGCACGGCGACAAGGAAATCACCGTCTTCGGCACCGTCAAGGAAGCCATGGCGGAAACCGGCGCTGACGTCTCCATCGTCTTCGTGCCGCCGGCGTTCACCAAGAGCGCCGTGGTCGAAGCCATCGAGGCCGGCATCGGCCTGGTCGTTGTGATCACCGAAGGCGTGCCGGTCCAGGACTCCGCCGAGTTCTGGGCGCTGGCCCAGTCCAAGGTGGACGCCGACGGCAACCAGGTCACCCGCATCATCGGACCGAACTGCCCCGGCATCATCACCCCCGGCGAGGCGCTGGTCGGCATTACCCCGGCCAACATCACGGGCAAGGGTCCCATCGGCCTGGTTTCCAAGTCCGGAACCCTGACCTACCAGATGATGTACGAACTGCGGGACCTGGGCTTCTCCACCGCCATCGGCATCGGCGGCGACCCCATCATCGGCACCACGCACATTGACGCCCTGGCCGCGTTCGAGGCTGACCCCGAGACCAAGGCGATCGTGATGATCGGCGAAATCGGCGGCGACGCCGAAGAGCGTGCAGCCGACTTCATCAAGGCCAACGTCACCAAGCCGGTCGTCGGCTACGTTGCCGGCTTCACCGCTCCCGAAGGCAAGACCATGGGTCACGCCGGGGCCATCGTTTCCGGTTCCGCCGGAACCGCCCAGGCCAAGAAGGAAGCCCTGGAAGCCGCTGGCGTGAAGGTCGGCAAGACGCCGTCCGAAACCGCCAAGCTGCTGCGCGAAGTCTACGCAGCGCTCTAACTCCCAGTAACAAACAACGCGGGGTCACTCCCGGCCCGATCCATCCCCTGGATTGGGCGCGGAGTGACCCCGCGTTGCTGTTTAACGGACGACTTAACGTACGACGACGGGAGGTCGCCTTTCCCAGCGAAAGGTGACCTCCCGTCGTCGTACTTTTGCCTGTCAGACCTTGGCGCCGCTGAGGAGTTCGTCCAGCCGCTCGTAGCCCTCGCTCATGCCGCCTTCCATTCCGGACTGGGCCATCCCGTCCCGCGCCTCCTGGCTTGGGTAGACGGAGTGGCCCCGCAGGCGGCACCGTCCATTGCCGAGGTCCTCGAAGGTCATGAATTCCAGGCTCACCACGTCCGGGTAGCCGCCGAACTCAAAGGTCTGGATGGCGAATTCGTTCTCGCGGACCGTGTGGAAGATGCCCCTGAACTCGTAGGGCACCCCTTCGGGCCCGGTGTGCAGGTAGCTGTAGCTGCCGCCGGTCCGGAAATCGTAGTGGTCAATTTCCATCTTGTAGCCCCGCGGGCCCAGCCACTGGACGATCAGGTCCGGTTCCTTGTGGGCCCGGAAGACGTCCGCGACGGGGAAATCAAACTCGCGCTCGTAGTCGATGAAGGGGACGCCCTCAGGAACGCTGAGTTTCAGGGAATTACTCATGATGACTCCTTGGAGATGGATCGCTGCTGGCCGCAGCATTTGATCTAAGTACGGCGTCGAGGCTCCGGAACTGCCCTTCGCGGACCAGCCTGTACTGGTCGATCCAGGCTGTCAGCGCCTCAAGCCGCGCAGGGTTCAGGTGGACGGGCCGGCGCTGCGCATCCCTGGTCCGGGTGACCAGTCCCGCCTGCTCGAGTACCTGGATATGTTTTGAGACCGCCTGCTTGGAGATCTCAAACGGTTCCGCCAGTTCGTTCACGGTGGCCTGGCCCCGGCTGAGCCGGGCGATGATGCTCCGCCGCACGGGATCGGCCAAGGCCATGAAGGCCGAGTCCAAGGCTGCGCTTTCGGAGTTCATCAGGTCCCTTCCTTATTCAACCTTTTCCTTTATCAACCTTTAGGTTGTTTAAGTCTATGCCTGTTCCGGCGGCTGTTCAAGATCCCCAGAGGCGCTCTTGCCGCAGCCTGAAGAACTTTGTTAGTATGTCAGTACAAACTTTCAAAGGAGAGACAGTGCCACTCGTTCGTATCGATGTAAATCTGGGCCGCAGCCGGGAGGACCTGCAGCAGTTGAGCCGGGGAATCCACGACGCCATCCTTGCTGAATACGGCATCCCGGAGCGCGACTACTTCCACATCCTCACCGAGCATCCCGCCGGGCAGATCTTTGCCCAGGATGCCGGACTCGGTTTTGAGCGGACAAGTGGTGTGGTGATGATCCAGATCTTTACCCAGGGCGGACGGTCGCAGGAGGCAAAGCAGCGCCTCTTTGCCGCCGTGGCGGACAAGCTCGCTGGGGTGGGGATCGCCGGTGAGGACGTGTTCATTGGCTATGTGGAGAACACCGCCGGCGACTGGTCCTTCGGCTTTGGCCGCGCCCAGTACGTTACCGGCGAGCTGGCTGTACCCCGGAAGTAGGGCGTCGTCTTCTGCTCGCGGGACCCTTCCGGCTCCCCCTGGGGAGTCTAAAACTGCCGCTATGGCAACTTGTAAACATGTCAGTACAAACCTTTGACAGGACATTAATTCTAGGGCAAAGTAGTGGGTGTGACCCCGCTCATGGAGGGGCCAGCCAGGCACCGGAGCTCTAGCTGTTTGAGGTAAGAGTTCAAACTAGAAAGGTCCGCAAATACCGTGACCCACGAACTGCTCACGATCGGGCGCATCAGCGTTGATATCTACCCGAACGACATTGGGGTGGACCTGGAGGACGTGACGTCTTTCGGCAAGTACCTCGGCGGATCGCCGTCGAACGTTGCGGTAGCGGCCGCCCGGCATGGCCGCCGGACCGGGGTGATTACCCGTACCGGTGACGACGCTTTCGGCAAGTACCTCCACAGGGAACTGAAGAAGTTCAACGTTGACGACACCTTCGTCACCCCGGTCAGGGAATGGCCCACCGCGGTGACGTTCTGTGCGATCAAGCCGGCTACGGACGAGTTCCCGCTCTACTTTTACGGGCGTTTCCCTACCGCCCCGGATCTGCAGATCAAGGCCGAAGAGCTTGACCTGGACGCTATCCGCGACGCGCGGATCTTCTGGTCCACCGTGACCGGCCTGTGCCAGGAGCCCAGCCGAAGCGCGCACATTGCCGCTCATGAGGCCCGCCCGCGCGCCGGCCTCAAGGAAGGCCAGTTCACCATCCTGGACCTGGACTATCGGCCCATGTTCTGGGCCTCCGAAGAGGAAGCCCGGGAACAGGTCGGCCGGATCCTGCCGCACGTGACCGTGGCCATTGGTAACGACAAGGAATGCGCCGTGGCGGTAGGGGAGGGAACCCCCGATGAGCAGGCGGACCGGCTGCTGGCCGCCGGAGTCGAGATCGCCGTCGTGAAGCTTGGCGCCGAGGGTGTGATGGCCAAGACCCGCACGGAGCGTGTTGTTTCTGCGCCGGTACCGGTGGAAACCGTCAACGGCCTGGGTGCCGGCGATTCCTTCGGCGGCGCCTTCTGCCACGGCCTGCTCTCGGGCTGGCCGCTTGCCCGGGTCCTGGATTATGCCAACGCCGCAGGCGCGATCGTCGCGTCCCGGCTTTCCTGCGCGGACGCGATGCCGACGCCGGAGGAGGTCACCTCGCTGCTTGCCGAACGCGGCCGCCTGGTTCCTGGTCAGTTTGCCACCGAAGGAGCAGCGCTGTGACCCTCACGCCCCTCGCCTCGAACAATGCCCTGGACGACGACCCCCGCCGTTATGCCCACTTGAGCACCATCCGGCTTGAAGACCCGGACGCCATAGCCCGGGCCGCGAAGGCGCGGCGCCGCCACCCCGGCCTGAAATACGGCAAGCAGAACTTCATTGTGGCTGCGGACCACCCCGCGCGCGGTGCCCTTGCCGTCGGTTCGGATCCCGTGGCCATGGCAGACCGCCGGCAGTTGCTGGACCGGCTGCAGATTGCGCTGGCCAACCCGGCCGTGGACGGTGTGCTTGCCTCGCCGGACATCATGGACGACCTGCTCCTGCTGGGTGCGCTGGACGGAAAACTCGTTTTTGGCTCGATGAACCGCGGCGGGCTCGCGGGCCTGGTCAACGAATTCGATGACCGTTTCACCGGGCACACGGCTGCTGCCTTGGAAGCGCTTGGTGCCGATGGCGGCAAGATGCTGACGCGCATCTGCCTGGGGGACCCGGATACGGTCGTCACCCTCGAGGCAACGGCCAGGGCCATCGATTCGCTTGCCGAGCGTAAGCTGATCGCCATGGTGGAGCCGTTCCTGTCGGTCCGGGAAAACGGCCGCGTCCGGAACGACCTCTCAACGGACGCCGTGATCAAGTCCATCGCCATCGCCGAGGGTCTGGGCTCCACCAGTGCCTACACGTGGATGAAGCTTCCCGTTGTTGCAAACATGGAACGGGTCATGGCAGCTACCACCATGCCCACCGTCCTGCTGGGCGGGGACCCGGACAGCAGCCAGGACGAGGTCTTCGCAAGCTGGCAGGCAGCCCTCGCGCTGCCCGGGGTGCAGGGCCTCACAGTGGGACGGACCCTCCTGTACCCGGCCGACGGCGATGTTGCCGGCGCCGTTGCCACCGCCGCCTCGCTGCTGAACCACACAACCCCAAACCGAACCGAAGAAGTATCGGAGTAGCCTCCCCATGGGAACAACATCAGGAACTGCAACGCGCAGAATGACGGTCGCCCAGGCCGTGGTGGAATACCTTTCCAAGCAGTACACGGTGGACTCCGTTGGCGGCGTTGAGTACCGCGAGCGGCTGATTCCGGGGACCTTTGGCATCTTCGGGCACGGGAACGTGGCCGGTGTGGGCCAGGCGCTGAAGCAGTACCAGCAGCTGGACCCGGCCATCATGCCGTACTACCAGGGCCGGAACGAGCAGGCCCAGGTGCACCAGGCCGTGGGGTATGCCCGGCACACCCGCCGCCGACAGACTTTCGCGGTCAGCACCTCGATCGGTCCGGGTTCCTCGAACCTGCTGACCGGTGCCGCTTTGGCGACCACGAACCGGCTGCCGGTGCTGCTGCTGCCGTCCGACACGTTCGCCACCCGTGCCGCGGATCCGGTGCTGCAGCAGCTGGAGCAGCCTTACGCGTACGACCTGACCGTGAACGATGCGTTCCGGCCGCTGTCCAAGTTCTTTGACCGGGTGACCCGGCCGGAGCAGCTGTTCTCCGCGTTCCACCACGGCCTGCGCGTCCTGACGGACCCGGCAGAGACCGGCGCGGTGACCATTTCGCTGCCGCAGGATGTCCAGGCCGAGGCGTTTGACGTGCCTGCGGAGTTCCTGGCCGAGCGGGAGTGGCGGATCCGCCGCCCGGACGCGGACGACGACGACATCGCCCGCGCCGCGGCGGCGATCCGTGCCGCGAAGCGCCCGCTGATCATCGCCGGCGGCGGCGTCCTGTACGCCTACGCCAACGACGAACTCGCGAAGCTCGTGGAGCTGACGGGCATCCCGGTGGGCAACACGCAGGCGGGCGTCGGCGTCCTGCCCTGGGACCACACGTTCTCCCTGGGGGCGATTGGTTCCACGGGGACGACGGCGGCGAACGCCATCGCTGCCGAGGCGGACCTGATCATCGGCATCGGCACCCGGTACGAGGACTTCACCACCGCGTCCCGCACGGCCTTCCAGAACCCGGACGTACGGTTCATCAACATCAACGTCGCCCCGATCGACGCGTACAAGCACGGCACCACGCTGCCGATCGTGGCCGACGCCCGCAAGGCACTGGTGAAGCTCAACGCAGCTTTGGGCGGGTACCGGGTGGGTGCGGACCTGGAGCAGCAGATCGAGGCCGAGAAGAAGCGCTGGGACGCCACCGTGGACGCGGCGTTCGACACCCGCTTCACCCCGCTGCCGGCGCAGAACGAGATCATCGGCGCCACCTCCCGGGCCATGGACGCGCAGGATGTGGTTATCTGTGCGGCCGGTTCCCTGCCCGGTGACCTGCACAAGATGTGGCGGGTCCGGGACCCGTTCGGCTACCACGTGGAATACGCGTACTCCTGCATGGGCTACGAAATCCCGGGCGGCCTCGGCGTCAAGCGCGCGGCGCTGGCGGAAGCCGCCAAAGGCGGAACCCGGCGCGACGTCGTCGTCATGGTGGGGGACGGCTCCTACCTGATGATGCACACCGAACTGGTCACCGCCGTCGCCGAACGCATCAAACTGATCGTGGTCCTGATCCAGAACCACGGCTACGCCTCCATCGGCTCGCTCTCCGAGATGCTCGGCTCACAGCGTTTCGGCACCCAGTACCGGGCCCTGGACGAAGAACAGCACAGCTTCGACGAAGGCGAAACCCTGCCCGTGGACCTGGCCCTGAACGCCGAGTCCCTGGGCGTGAAGGTCATCCGGATCGAACCGGGGGAGAAGGTCATCGCCGAACTCGAACAGGCCATCCGCGACGCCAAGGCCGCCCCGGAACGCGGCGGCCCCATCCTGATCCACGTCGAATCCGACCCGCTGCTGGACGCCCCGTCCTCCGAGTCCTGGTGGGACGTTCCCGTCTCCCAGGTATCAGAACTGGACTCGACGAAGGCGGCCTACCAGACCTACACCGACCACAAAGCCCGCCAGCGCAAACTGCTCGGCTGACACTCCACCCCCGCACAGCCACAGACCAAGGAAGTCCACACATGTCAACGACGACCACCACTGTCATCAACCACTTCATCAACGGCGCCGAGACCGCCGGCGAGGGCGACCGCACCACCAACGTCTACAACCCGGCCACCGGCCAGGTCAGCGCAGAGCTGCGGCTGGCGAACCGGGCGGACCTAAACGCCACCGTTGCGGCCGCCCGCAAGGCCGCCGATACCTGGGGCGACATCTCCCTGGCCAAGCGCACCGCCGTGCTGTTCAAGTTCCGCGAGCTCGTCGCCTCACACATCGATGAGCTCGCCCAGCTGATCACGGCCGAGCACGGCAAGGTCCTCTCCGACGCCAAGGGCGAGATCGGCCGCGGCCTGGAAGTCATCGAATACGCGTGCGGCATCCCCACCCTGCTCAAGGGCGACTACTCGGACCAGGTCTCCACCGGCATCGACGTCTTCAACTTCCGCGAACCCCTTGGCGTGGTCGCCGGCATCACCCCGTTCAACTTCCCGGTGATGGTCCCGCTGTGGATGGCCCCGATGGCGATCGCCACCGGCAACGCGTTCATCCTCAAGCCCTCCGAACGCGACCCCTCCGCCTCCATGCTCCTGGCCAAGCTCTGGAAGCAGGCCGGCCTGCCCGACGGCGTGTTCCAGGTCCTGCACGGCGACAAGGAAACCGTGGACGGGCTCCTGACCCACCCGGACGTGGACGGCATCTCCTTCGTCGGCTCCACCCCGATCGCCCAGTACGTCCACGAGACTGCCACCAAGCACGGCAAGCGCGTCCAGGCCCTGGGCGGGGCGAAGAACCACGCCATCGTCATGCCCGACGCCGACCTGGACAACGCCGCGGACCACCTGGCCGCCGCCGCGTTCGGCTCCGCCGGCGAACGCTGCATGGCCATCTCGGTCGCCGTCGCCGTCGCGGACGCAGCCGACCTGATCGTCAAGAAGGTCGAAGAACGCGCCCTGGCCGTGAAGGTCAACAACGGCACCGAGCCCGACGCCGAAATGGGCCCGGTGATCACCCCCGCCTCCAAGGAACGCATCGTCCGGATCGTCACCGAAGCCGAACAGGCCGGCGCCGCCATGGTCGTTGACGGCCGCGACCTCGTGGTCCCCGGCCACGAGGACGGCTTCTGGGTAGGCCCCACCGTCATCGACCACGTCAGGACCGAAATGACCGCCTACACCGAGGAAATCTTCGGACCGGTCCTCGTCGTGGTCCGCGTTGACAGCCTCGAGGACGGCATCAACCTCATCAACGCCAACCCGTACGGCAACGGCACCGCCATCTTCACCTCCTCCGGCGCCGCGGCCCGCAAGTTCCAGCGCTCGGTGACCGTCGGCATGATCGGCATCAACGTGCCCCTGCCCGTTCCCGTGGCTTACCACTCCTTCGGCGGCTGGAAGGCATCCCTCTTCGGCGACAAGCACATCTACGGCCCCGAAGGCGTCTCCTTCTACACCCGCGGCAAAGTGGTCACCTCACGCTGGCCCGAAACCCACCACGCCTCCGGCGCCTCCTACAACTTCCCGTCCAACTAGGCCCCACCCCGACAACCACCATCGACTGCTCCGTACCCGCCGTTTTGAGCGTCCAAAACGACACCTGCGGAGCAATCGATGAGGAGGAACGCACAATGACTGAGAACAAACTGATCATCGGCACGGCGCCGGACTCCTGGGGCGTCTGGTTCCCGGACGACCCCAAGCAGACGCCGTGGGAGCGGTTCCTCGACGAGGTTGCCGAATCCGGCTACAAGTGGATCGAACTGGGCCCTTACGGGTACCTTCCCACCGACCCCGCGCGGCTGGCCGAGGAGCTCAAGCAGCGCGACCTCAAGATCTCCGCCGGTACTGTGTTCACCGCTTTCCACCGCGGACTGGACCAGTGGGAAACCGCGTGGGAGCCCGCCCGGAAGGTTGCCGAACTGACTGCAGCCATGGGCGGCGAGCACATCGTGGTCATCCCTGCCATGTGGCGCGATGACGTTACCGGCGAGGCAGTGGAAAGCGGCACCCTGAACGACAAGGCCTGGGGCGACCTCTTCGAGGGCCACAACCGCCTGGGCAAGACGCTTCTGGAGGACTTCGGCCTGAAGCAGCAGTTCCACTCCCATGCGGATTCCCACGTGGGAGCCCAGGAGGACATCGAAACCTTGCTGGCTGCGACTGACCCGAAGTATGTGAACCTTTGCCTGGATACGGGCCATGCCGAGTACTGCGGCGCATCAAGCCTGGAGCTCATCAAGAACTACCCGGATCGGATCGGCTACCTGCACCTGAAGCAGATCAACCCGGAGATCCTCAAGAAGGTCAACGAGGAAAACATGACCTGGGCTGCCGCCAACCTGGCAGGCGTTATGACCGAGCCGCCGAACGGCCTGCCCGACCTCCGCGCCGTTATCGAAGCGGTCGAGGGCCTCAACCGCCCCATCTTCGGCATCGTGGAGCAGGACATGTACCCGGTGGCCTTCGACGTGCCCATGCCGATCGCCAAGCGCACCCGCAACTACCTGCTGTCCTGCGGTTCCCGAACCACCGTCAACTGACAACAAGACAGCCCGCATCCGTTACAGATACAGAAGGACGAAACAATGACTCAAAACCTCCGCGTCGCCGTCATCGGCGCCGGGCGCATGGGCGCCGACCACATCCAGCGGCTCAACACCCGCATCCACGGTGCCGAGGTTGCCGCCGTCGTCGACGTTGACCTGGCCCGTGCCCAGGCGGCCGTTGAAGGCATTCCGGGAGCCGTTGCCCTTGCTAACGCCGAGGAAGCGCTCAACAACGGCGACGTCAATGCAGTACTCATTGCCACCCCTGGTTTCCTGCACGAGGACATCCTGCTCAAGGCCGTTGCCAAGGACATCCCCATCCTTTGCGAGAAGCCGCTGACCCCGGATGCCGAGTCCTCCTGGAAGATCGTCCAGGCCGAGGTTGCACTGGGCCACAAGCGCATCCAGGTCGGCTTCATGCGCCGGTTCGACGCAGAATATGCAGCCCTTGGCCAGATCATCCGGAACCACGAACTGGGTGAACTGCTGATGCTGCACCACCAGCACCGCAACCCCACCACGCCGGCCGGCTTCACCAACGAGATGCTGATCAACGACTCCGTTGTGCACGAGTTCGACGCCATCAGGTACTTCACTGGCGAGGAGATCACCAGCGTCCAGGTCCGCCTGGGCAAGGCGACCAAGAACGCGCCCGCGGGCCAGCACGACCCCCAGCACGTCCTGCTCGAGACCGAGTCAGGTGTCCTGGCCGACGTCGAAATCTACGTGAATGCCAAGTTCGGCTACGAAGTGGCCACCCAGGCTTCCTTCGAAGAGGGCATCGTCAGCATCGGAGGAGACAAGGGTCCGTACACCCGCAGCGCCGGCCGCTGGGGCGGCAACGTCACCCCCGGCTTCGAGGAGCGTTTCGGTGCGGCATACGACGTCGAAATCCAGTCATGGGTGGACGCGGCACTTAAGGGCGAGATCGGCGGTCCCACGGCCTGGGACGGTTACGCCACCGCAGCCTGCTGTGAAGCAGGCGTCGAGGCGCAGAAGAACGGCGAAAAGGTGGCCGTGAAGCTTGCCCCCAAGCCGGACCTCTACAAGTAGGACAGAAAGGGGATGGAGCGATCCGTCCCCTTTCCCGTCTCCAACCCTTTACCGATCCACAACGGAGTGTTTTTTCGTGAAAATCGCACTTGACCCTACGCCCTTCCACCACTCGCACAGCCTGCTCGAGTTCCCAAAGGTGGTTGCGGACCTCGGCTACAAGTACATGCAGATGACCCCGCACGCGGACTTCATCCCCTTCTACAACCATCCCAAGGCCGATGACGAACTTGTGGGTCAGCTCAGCAAGGCCTGCCGGGACGCGGGGATTGAGATTGCGTCCGTGCTGCCGGTCCTCCGATGGTCAGGACCGGACGAGGATGCCCGCGAAGCAGCAGTCCGCTACTGGAAGCGGGTCATCCAGATCACGGTCGACCTCGGCGTCGGCACCATCAACACGGAGTTCAGCGGAAGGCCGGAGAAGGCCGAGGAGTCCGAGCGGGCCTTCTACCGTTCCATGGAGGAACTCCTGCCGATCATTGAACGCGAGGGCCTCGACCTGCTGATCGACCCGCACCCGGACGACTTCGTGGAGGAAGGCCTGGCAGCGATCCGGGTGATCAGGGGGCTGAACTCGAAGAACGTAGGCCTGGTCTACGTCGCCTCGCACAGCTTCCACATGAAGAACGCTCCACTGGACATCATGCGGGCAGCGGGGGACAAGCTGCGGCTGGTCCATGTCGCCGACACCATGAACCACCACGCCTCGCACGGGCTTCGGTACATCACCAACCCGCCGGGCAATCCCGTCCGCGTGCACCAGCACCTGAAGATCGGTGACGGCGATGTGAACTGGGATGAATTCTTCGGCGGACTCAAGGAAATCGGCTTCCTGGACCGGGATGACACGGTGATGGTCTCCAGCGTTTTTGCGGAGGACGAGAACGCTGACGAGGTTTCCCGGTACCAGCTGGAGACGATGAAGGCCTACATCGCCAAGGCGAAGTAGTGGATGTGCGGATGGAACACAGCAAAGGAATCTTAACGGAGCCCGAAGCCCCGGACACGGCTATCGGCGGGGGAGCACCTGCAAAGGCCTATCAATCCGATCCGAAAAAGTTCATGCGGAAGGTGGCGCTGTTCTCCACCTTCGGCGGCCTGCTTTTTGGCTACGACACCGGAGTCATCAACGGCGCCCTCCCATTCATGCAGCGCGACCTTGGCCTTACACCGCTGACCGAAGGACTCGTGACATCGACGCTCCTGTTCGGTGCAGCGTTTGGCGCCATCAGTGCCGGCCGTCTGTCTGACCGTTTCGGCAGACGCAGAACCATCATGGGGCTGGCGCTGATCTTCGTCGTCGCCACCATCTTCTGCACCATCTCGCCCAGCACTGAACTACTGATAGCGGCCAGGACCCTGCTGGGGCTCGCCGTGGGCGGCGCGTCGGTAATCGTGCCCGTGTACCTTGCGGAGATGTCGCCGGCGGCCCAGCGTGGCCGCATCGTCACGCAGAACGAACTGATGATCGTCACAGGCCAGTTCATCGCCTTCACGTTCAATGCCGTCCTGGGCAACGCCTTCCCGGAAGAGGCCAACATTTGGCGGTGGATGCTCGTGATCGCTACGTTGCCGGCTGTGGTGCTGTGGTTTGGGATGCTGGTCCTGCCGGAAAGCCCGCGCTGGCTGGCGTCTGCCGGCCGGTTCGGTGCTGTTCTGGAAGTATTGCGCTCCACCCGCGCTGCCGGGGACGTATCGGCGGAGTTCGACGAAGTGCGGCAGGCGGCCCGCGAGGACTACCAGGCCAGACTCGGAACGGTCAAGGACCTTACCGTTCCCTGGATCCGCAGGATCTTCGTGGTGGGTCTCGGCATGGCGATCATTAACCAGATCAGCGGCGTCAACGCAATCATGTACTACGGAACGTCCATCCTGTCTTCATCAGGATTCGGCGACCAGGGCGCACTGATCGCAAACGTTCTCAACGGCATCACCTCCGTAGTGGCCGTCGTTATAGGCATGTACCTGATGTCGCGTGTGCCTCGCAAACCCATGCTAATTGTGGGACTTTGCGGCACGGCCACATCCCTGCTGGCCATCGCGATGATCTCTCTGGCCCTGCCGGAAAGCACCCTTCGCGGCTACCTGGTATTGCTGTTCATGGTGACGTTCCTGGCCTCTATGCAGGGCTGCATCGGCACCGTGACCTGGCTGACCATGTCCGAGATCTTCCCGATGCATGTCCGCGGCGTCGCCATGGGAATCTGCGTTTTTGTCTTGTGGATGGTCAACTTCCTCATCGGCTTCTTCTTCCCGCAGATGGTTTCGTGGATCGGAGTATCGGCTACCTTCCTCATCTTCGTGGCACTGCAGATCTGCGCGATCGCGTGGGTCAAGCGGGTGGTACCGGAAACGAAGGACAAGTCGCTTGAGGAGCTCGAACACCTCTTCAAAGAGCGTTCCGGCATGAACGCCTAATCCCCCCAACGCAAGGCACACTCCGTGCCAAAAAAAGCGCCCGACGCCGGCTGGCGTCGGGCGCCTTTCCTCTTTGGAAGCGGGCCAAAGCCAGGATATCGGCGACACGCCGCCGCTTATGGCCGACATTCAGGACAACCCCGCCGGGAGAGACAGCAGAAAGACAGCAGGAGGAGCGGCGCGTGTGCGCCACCCCTCCTGCTGTGCGGGTTTGTTGTGCGATCAGGCCGTCAGTTTCAACGAAGCCGAGAGCGCTGCGTCTGCGTCCAGGAGAACCTTGGCCGCAACTTCCAGCCCTTCGATACGGCCCAGTTCGACATCTTCGTGTTCGATGTTGACGAGCATGTTCGGGTCCACTTCGTGGAGGGCGCGGAGGAACTCGGCCCAGTAGGCGGTGTCGTGCCCCTTGCCCAGCGCGACAAAGTCCCAAGCTGCAGGCCTGGGCCATTCGTTAGCCCACTCGTCGCCGCCGAGGTTCGTCCGGTGTTCTTCCGGGGAGAGCCGCCGGAACCGGTTGTCCAAAACACCGTAGAGTGCGGCGGTTTCTTTGTTGATCCGTACATCCTTCGCCGCAGCCTGGAATACCAGCGGCCCCAATTCGCGGACAACGGTTATGGGGTCCATCTGCTGCCAGAACAGGTGGGAGGCGTCCAGTTCCACACCGATGTGTGTCGCTCCGGTCAGCTCCACGAGCTTATGCACGTCGGCCGGGTTGAAAACCAGGTTCTGCGGGTGCAGCTCCAGGGCAACCTTCACACCATCCTCCCGGGCCAGTTGGTCTGTTTCCTTCCAGAATCTGGCAGCCACGCCCCACTGGTAGTCCAGAACGTCCAGGGCGGCTGAGTTCCAGGCGTTGACGATCCAGTTGGTGACGGTGGCGCCGGGCTCTCCGCCGGGCAACCCTGACATTGTGACCACCCGGTTCTGCCCAAGGCGGTGCGCGAGGCGAATGGAACGGCGGATGTCTTCGGCATGCTTCTCGCCGATCTCGCGCTTGGGATGCAGGGGGTTGCCGTTGCAGTTCAGGCCGGCGATTGACACCCCGGTACCCTCGAAGATCGCCAGGAAGTCATCGCGGGCTGCGTCACTTTCCAGGATCTGGTCCATGGCGGGCACGTGGACCGCAGGCAGGAACCCGCCGGTGTTGATTTCGATCCCGGTGAGGCCGAGGTCGGCTATGACCTTCAATGCCTCGGGAAGGGGCCGGTCATGCAGGATCGCGTTATAGACACCCAGTTTCATAGCGAAATCTTCTTTCCGTTGTTGAGGGCGGACTCGGTGACGGCGCCGAGCAGTTCCATGTTGCGGACGCCCTCGTCGAAGGTGGCACACCGGGGGAGGGACTCTGCTTCGCTGATGCCGGCAACCTCTTCGAGGAATGCCCGTGCCTGGTAGCCGAACGCATCGTTTTGACCGAAGCCCACTTCCGGGGCGTCCATGGCGAGGCCGCCGGCGATGTAGGGGTGGCCTGGGCCGAGGATGACCTGCCGGTAGCCGTTTTCGTTGCCGGAGTCGTCGTTGAGGAAGAGCTGGATCTCGGACGGCCGGCGCTGGTCGAACTTGGCGGCGCCGTTTTCGCAAAACACCTCGAACTGCAGGCTGTTGGCGTGGCCGGCGGCAACGCGGGAGACTTCGAAGCTTCCCGCGCCGACGGCAAACTCTGCGTTGAAGGCTGCGTAGTCGTCGTTCTCGACGGCTTCGAAGGTGTCGCTGACGGCCACGTGGTCATGGCCCATCACTGCGGCCAGCGGCAGCGGACGCTTGCCGATGACGGTGCTGAGCTGTCCGCCGGAGATGGATTGAATATCGCCGCAGAGGAACTCAGAGACGTAAGCCAGATGGGACCCGACGTCGGCAAGGGCACCTGAACCTGCGCCACCCTTGTACCGCCAGCTCATGGGGGCGAAGGGGCTGAAGCCATAGTCGGTCCAGTACCGGCCGCTGAAATGCAGGACGTTGCCGAGAACCCCGTTCCGGATGAGGTTGCGAATGTAGGCGATGCCCGGTGTACGGCGGAAGGTGAAGCCAATGCGGGCGATGCTGGACGCATTTCGGGCGGCGTCGGCCATTGCGCGGGCATCGTCCATCGAATCACTCAGGGGCTTTTCGCACAGCACGTGCTTGCCGGCGGCCAGCAAACCCTCAACAACCTCGCGGTGGAGGGAATTGGCGATGACCACGCTGACCACGTCGATGTCATCGGCTTCAGCGATTGCCTGCCATGAGGTGTCGTTACGCTCGTACCCGAATCGGCGGGCGGCTAGGGAGCCGAATTCAGCATTGACGTCGCCGATGGAAACCAGGCGCACCGGAGGAAGCGTCGGGCTGTACAGGGCGGATGCCGTCCGGTACGCGGCAGCGTGCGCCTTGCCTGCCATGCCTGCGCCGATGACTGCTACACCGAGGCTTTCAGCCATTGATTTCTCCTTTGAAATTCAGCCGCAGCGGAATCGCCAGCGGCATTTTGTAGCGCTACAATTTTTACGCTGACCTTGAGCGTATCCATGTCCATATGTCCTGTCAATCGTTCGCCGGGATATTCTCAACCGAGAGAAGAAAGGCATTTCCATGACGCATGATCGCCTCAAAAACCGGCGCCCCACCATCTATGACGTGGCCAAGCATGCAGGAGTCTCGCCATCGCTGGTTTCGCTGGTGCTGCAGAACCCGGTGCGCGTTAGCGAGAAGCGCCGCAATGCAGTGCAGGCGGCGATCTCGGAACTTGGCTACCGTCCCAGCCGGGCAGCCACGACGCTAGCCAGCAGCCGGACAAAGAGCATAGGACTTGTCATAGATGACTACCGGAACCTTTGGTTTGTCGATCTGCTGCGGGGTATGGAATCCGTGCTGACGGAGGGTGGCTACCAGGTGATGCTGGCCGATTCCCGCCCTGGCGCAAACCGTATCAGCGAGGCTGTGGACGGACTGCTGGCCATGCACGTTGATGGCCTGGTCATTGCTGCCGAGCCCACTTTGTCCATGCTGACCGGTGCGGGGGTGCCCACTATCGTGGCAGGCTGGCGAAACGGGGTGCCTGAAGGCATGGACCTGGTAACGAATGATGACGACGCCGGGGGCGCCATGGCCGCCGCCCACCTGTTGGACCTCGGACACACCAGGATCGGACACCTGTCCGGGTCCGGTGGTGCCGCTGCCCACCGAAGGGCCGGCTTTACTGGGCATCTCCGGGAGGCTGGTGTCGAGGTTTGCGTCGTCGGGGAGGCGGGGGGCACGTCTGAAGAGGACGGTTACGAATCGGCACGCTGGCTGCTGGAGCACCATCCGGACACGACTGCCATTTTTGCAGCAAACGACACCATGGCAGTGGGCGCCCTCGGGGCCATCAGGGTCCGCGGACTGTCGGTCCCGCATGAGATTTCCGTCATCGGATACGACAACTCACAACTGGCCAAGTCGCGGTACCTGGACATCACCTCCGTGGATAATCGCAGTGATCTTGTGGGTATTGAGGTCGCGCGCCGTCTGCTGGCCAGGCTTGAGGATCCTGCCGCCGTACCTCAGCGGACCCTGATCGATCCTGCCCTGATGGTCCGCTCGACTACAGCCACTGCGCCGTCCTCAAGCGCCCAACCATCTTCTTTGAAGTAAAAACATACTAATGTCAGGACAAAGTCTTGACATGGGTGATCCCGATCACCCATGATCTCTGTAGAGGGCCTCGAGTTCCTGCAGAGAGGCAGGGCCGCAACCCTTATCAAAGGAGATATATCGTGAAGAAGTTTTCCTGGCGGAAGGCGACCCTCGTGGCGGCCGTCGTTCCGATGCTGGCACTGAGCGCTTGCTCCAGCGGCGGAGGCAAGTCGGCAGACACTGCAAACTCCGGCTCATCGGGGCAGGTGGCAACCACCGCCCGCATCAAGGTGGCCCTGATCACCCATGCAGCAGCAGGCGACACCTTCTGGGACATCGTCCGCAAGGGGGCGGAGGAAGCATCGGCTAAAGACAACGTTGAGCTCCTCTACACCAGCGATCCTGAAGCCGGTCGCCAGGCGCAGCTCGTCCAGCAGGCAATCGACCAGAAGGTCGATGGCATCGCCGTCACCCTCGCCACCCCGGATGCCCTGAAGGACGTCCTGAAGAAGGCCACTGATGCCGGCATCCCGGTGGTGAGCCTCAATGCGGGCGAGAGCATCTCGTCACAGCTCGGCGCATTTACCCACTTCGGGTCCAACGAGAAACTCGCCGGCGAGGCCGTGGGGACCCGGTTGGCCGCCGAGGGCTTCAAGCACCCCGTATGCGTAATTCAGCAGCAGGGCCACGTCGGTCTGGAAGCACGCTGCGCAGGCGTCAAGGCCAAAGTTCCGGGAGCGGAGATACTGTACGTCGACGGCAAAGACATGACCGCAGTCCAGTCCACCGCCACCGCGAAGCTCCAGGCCGCCAAGGACGCCGACGTCATCATTGGCCTGGGCGCACCGATCACCCTGACGCTGCTCAAGTCCGTCGCTGATGCCGGCAGCTCTTCGAAGGTTGCCAGCTTCGACCTGAACGCAGATCTCGCGCAGAAGATCGTGGATGGTGCCGTGATCTTCACCGTGGACCAGCAGCCGTGGCTCCAGGGCTACATGTCGATTGATTCCCTGTGGCAGGCAAAGCGCGGCGGCTTCAAGCTCGGCGGTGGACAGCCTGTCCTGACCGGCCCGACCATTGTCGATAAGTCGAACGCTTCAGACGTCCTCAAATTCGCCCAGCAGGGCGTCCGCTAGATCCAGGACTCAGGCCGTGCGGAGGGTATCCGCCGAACGGCCTGACCAACAAGGAGTTCTTCCAATGGCAAATACAGCAACCCTGCCTCCGGCACCAGCCGCAGCAGCCGGGCCGCGCGGCGATGAGCGAGTCGGACAACGGAACCCGTTCCAGAAGCTCCTGGGCCGCCCTGAAGTTGGCGCTCTCGTAGGAGCAGTGGTCCTGTTCGTTTTCTTCGCGCTGGTTTCTTCGACCTTCACCCAGCCCAACGCCCTGGCAACCATTCTTTACGGCAGCTCCACCATCGGGATCATGGCCGTCGGTGTGTCGCTGCTGATGATAGGCGGCGAATTTGACCTTTCCACCGGCGTGGCCGTGATCTCATCAGCGCTGACCGCATCCCTTTTCAGCTGGAATTTCTCCATGAACGCGTGGGTAGGCGTTGCCTTGGCGCTCGCAGTCTCGCTGGCCATCGGGTTCATCAACGGCTGGATCCTGATCAAGACCAAGCTTCCCAGCTTCATCGTCACCCTCGCGACGTTCCTGATGCTTACCGGCCTGAACCTGGCATTGACCAGGCTTATTGGCGGCAGCGTGTCCTCGCCGTCCATTTCCAAGCTGGACGGCTTCGAATCGGCCCGTGCCGTGTTCGCCTCGTCGATCAGCATCGGTGGCGTTGAAGTCAAAATCACCGTGTTCTTCTGGATCATCCTGGTTGCCATCGCATCCTGGGTACTGCTGCGCACCAAGGTGGGCAACTGGATCTTCGCAGTCGGCGGCAACGCCGACTCCGCACGCGCCGTGGGCGTGCCCGTGACGAAGACCAAGATCGGGCTGTTCATGGCGGTCGGGTTCTGCGGTTGGATCCTCGGCATGCACAACCTGTTCGCCTTCGACGCCGTGCAGTCGGGCGAGGGCGTGGGTAACGAATTCCTCTACATCATCGCCGCCGTGATCGGCGGCTGCCTCCTCACCGGTGGCTACGGTTCAGCCGTGGGAGGTGCGATCGGTGCCTTCATCTTTGGCATGGCCAACAAAGGCATTGTCTACGCGCAGTGGAACCCGGACTGGTTCAAGTTCTTCCTCGGCCTGATGCTTCTGCTGGCTACCATCGTCAACCTCATCGTCAAGCGCCGCGCGGAACTGAAGTAAGGGGCGAAGAAAATGAACGCCAAAGCAATCGACCAGCAGACCCTGCTCAAGAACGAAAAGGATCCGCTGACGCACACCCCGGTTCATTTGCTCTCCCTGGAAGGTGTAGGCAAGCACTACGGCAACATCATTGCCCTTCGTGACGTCACCATGGCCGTGGACAACGGCCGCGTCACGTGCGTTCTGGGAGACAACGGCGCCGGTAAGTCCACGCTGATCAAGATCATCGCGGGCCTGCACCAGCACGACGAAGGCTCACTGTACGTCATGGGTGACGAACGGAAATTCAGTTCCCCCCGCGATGCCCTCGATGTCGGAATCGCGACGGTCTACCAGGACCTCGCGGTGGTTTCCCTGATGCCCATCTGGCGGAACTTCTTCCTCGGCTCGGAGCTCACCACCGGGTTCGGCCCGTTCAAGAGCCTCGATGTCCAGAAGATGAAGGACATCACCAAGAAAGAGCTCGCCGACATGGGCATCGACCTGCGCGATGTGGAGCAGCCCATCGGCCAGCTTTCGGGCGGCGAGCGCCAGTGTGTGGCCATTGCCCGGGCAGTGTACTTCGGAGCCAAGGTCCTGATCCTGGACGAGCCGACGGCGGCCCTGGGCGTCAAGCAGTCGGGCGTAGTTTTGCGCTATATCCTCCAGGCGAGGGACCGGGGCCTCGGGGTCATCTTCATCACCCACAACCCGCACCACGCCTTCCCCGTGGGCGACCGGTTCCTCCTGCTCAAGCGGGGCAAATCCATCGGCTACTACGACAAAAAGGACATCACCCTGGACGAGCTCACCGCCCAAATGGCCGGCGGCGCGGAACTTGCCGAACTTGCCCACGAGCTCGAACAGCTCGGCGGCCACGGCGACATCGTCAAGGAAGTCCAGGCCGAGGTTGCCGACGTCGCTGAAATCGCGGAATCTGCCAAGGAAAGCAGCCCGCGGCACGTGTAGCACCCCGCCGGGGGCCCGACGGCAAATGCCCGATGGGCCCCCTCGCTCTGCCATTCGTGTGCGCACTGAACATTAGACAGGAAAGAGCATGCCGATCCGGGTGGGCGTCATTGGCGCCGGCGTTATGGGCGCAGACCATATCAGGAACCTTTCCGCCACCGTCAACGGTGCGGAAGTCACCTTCGTGGCAGACCTCGACGCCGGACGCGCAGCTGCTGCTGCGCCGCCGTCGGCCCGGACCACGACGGACCCCTCGGAGCTGATCAACTCCAGCGAGGTGGACGCCGTCGTTGTCGCTTCGCACGACTCCACCCACGCCGGACTGGTGCTGGAATGCTTCGAAGCGATGACGCCCGTGCTTTGTGAAAAGCCGCTGGCCCCGACGCTCCTGGAGAGCCTTGACGTTGTGGAAGCTGAGGCGGACATCGTCGCGGCGACCGGTGCCAGGCTGCTGTCCATGGGCTTTATGAGGCGCTTCGATCCCGGCTACGCCGCCCTCCGCGAATCCACGCGGCTTCGGAGCCACGGCGAACCCCTGATTGTCCACTGCACCAGCCGCACGGTAGCCTCGGGCCCCGGCACCAGCTCGGAAACGGCCATCACCAATTCGGCCATCCACGAGTTCGATATCATCCCCTGGCTGCTGGACTCGCCCATCACCGAAGTTGCATGGCAGGCGGGGCGCAGCTCACGGCACAGTCCCGGAGAACTGCAGGACCCTGCCGTGATGCTCCTCCGGACGGCCGACGGAACCCTGGCGACCCTGGAGCTGTTCCTGAACGCGCAGTACGGCTATACCACCAGGTGCGAAGTTGTTTCCGAGGGCGGCACCGCTGCCCTGCCCGAACCCGCAGCCCTGGTGGTCCAGCGCGAGGGCCACCGCACGGCTGAGATCCCTGCTGACTGGCGCCCGCGTTTCGCCGACGCCTACCGGCTGCAGCTCCAGTCGTGGATTTCCGCCCTCGAAAGGGGCGAGCCCGCACCGCTCGCCACCGGAGAAGACGGCCTGCGGGCATCGCAGGTTGCCCAGGCCATGATCCGGTCGCTGCACAGTGACGGAGCCTTCACGAAAGTAATCTACTGATGGCCGTTCCCGTCATGCCGGCATCACGCGTCCCGGATTCGAAGGACGCACCCTCCCTGCGGTGGGGAATCATGGGGCCCGGTTGGATTGCAGAGCGGTTCACGGAGTCAGTGCAGGCGCATTCCCGCCAGGTGATTGCCGCCGTCGGCTCCCGCTCCGTGGCCCGCTCCAAAGAGTTTGCCGGGAAGTTTGGCGTGCCGGCCGCGTACGGAAGTTACGAGGAGCTCGCAGCGGCTCCCGATATCGACATTGTTTATGTCGCCACACCGCACAATTTCCACCACAGCGCAGCCCTGCTCGCGCTCGAAGCAGGCAAACACGTCCTGATCGAAAAACCCCTAGGGCTCAATGCGGACCAGGTACGGGACATCGCCGCGCGGGCCGGGTCCGCCGGCGTCTTCGCCGCCGAGGCGCTGTGGAGTTTCTTCCTGCCAAAATTCGACGTCATCCGGCAGATCCTCGAAGCCGGGACGCTGGGGACCGTGACCACTGTGCTGGCGGAATACGGCGAGTACTTCGACCGCAGCCACCGCATCTTTGATCCAGCGCTGGCCGGGGGTCCGCTGCTGGACCTCGGGACCTATCCCTTGGCGCTTATCACCGAAATCCTGGGCTCCCCGGAGCAGATGCATGTCATTGGCCAGCAGCACGAGTCCGGGGTTAACGCGCAGGTTTCGGCGATCATGCACTTCCCGGGCGGCAGCCAGGCAGTCATGAACACGCAGCTGCATAATTTCACCCCCACGGCTGCCACCATTGTCGGCTCCCAGGCAACACTGACCATGGACGGACCATTCAACATGCCCGGCGGTTTCGAGCTGCGTTTCCCCGACGGGACACGGCGGCGCTACAGCGAGCCGGCGGGCGGGCACTTCGAGGGCCTGCATTTCGAAGCCGCAGCAGTGGCCCGTTGCATCGCGGCCGGACAGGCAGAAAGCCCCCAGCGTCCACTCGCAGCCTCCATCCGGACCATGGAAGCCGCCGACCAAATCCGGCGCCAGCTCGGCATTAGCTTTCCAGGCGAATGACCCCCCGCTTAACCGTCTCTTCACACACCCGAAAGGATGAGCCCTTGGCTTACATCACCCAGAACCCCACGGCAGTCCCGGTACCGGTACGGATAGGGCTCATCGGCTCCGGCTGGATGGGCGCATTCCATGCCGACAGCGTTGCCCGCCGCGTCCCCGGCGCGGTCCTGGCGGCCATTGCCGACCCCAACATCGAGTCCGCCCGGAGCCTTGCCCTGGAACTGGGCACCACCAAGGTCACGGCCAGCGCCGACGACATCTTCGCGGATCCGGAGGTTGACGCCGTAATCATCGCCAGCCCGGCACGGTTCCACTCGGCACTTATCACCCAGGCGGCCGCCGCCGGGAAGCACGTTTTCTGCGAGAAGCCGGGCGGCCAGGGGCTGGCGGAACTCGACGCCGCCTTGACAGCCGTGGACGCTGCCGGCGTGCACTTCCAGATCGGATTCAACCGCCGTTACGCCGAAGATTTCCAGGCAGCAAAGAAGGACCTCGCCGCGGGCATCGCCGGGACCCCGCAACTCCTGCGCTCGCTGACCCGTGATCCGGGGAACGGAAGCATCCCCCATGCCGCCAGGGTCCCGGCCTGGACCATCTTCCTCGAAACCCTCATCCACGACTTCGACACCCTCAACTGGTTCAACGAAGGGGCCGAACCCGTGGAGGTTTACGCGGTGGCCGATGCGCTCGTGGAGCCCTCGCTCCGTGACCAGGGGTTCCTGGATACAGCGGTGGTGACGATCAGGTACAGCAACGGTGCGTTGGCGGTGGCCGAGGCGAACTTCAGTGCGCTGTACGGGTACGACATCCGCGGCGAAGTCTTCGGCTCCAAGGGCATGGTCCAGGCCGGCCGGGCCACGGAGACGGCCGCCCGCCGCTACACCGCAGAGGGGCTGTCCGCGGACACCCCGCGGCTCAACGTCGAACTCTTCCGCCAGGCCTACACGGACGAACTGGCGGACTTCGCCGGGGCGGTCCGTGCCCGGCGCGGCGGCGGCGTGCCATCGCCGTCGTCCGGTTTCACCCTGACGCCGGGCGCTGCCGACGCCCGCCGCGCCCTGGCAATGGCGCTGGCCTGCATCGAGTCCGTCAAAAGCGGCGCCCCTGTTGCCGTCGCCGGGAAGGCAGCCGTCTGATGCGCCTGGCAGTATGCGCCGAGATGGTCTTCCTGGACCTGCCGTTTGTGGAACGGGTGCGCAGGATCCACGAGGCGGGATTCGACGTCGAACTCTGGGACTCGCGCGGAAAGGACATCCAGGCGCTGAAGGCCACCGGGGCGGTCTTCTCCTCCATGACGGGCTACGTATCGGGCAGCCTGGTGGACCCGGACACGGCCGATGAGGTGGTGCGGACGGCTGAATCGCTGATCCCCACCGCCCTCGAACTGGGCGTCAGCCGCATGGTGGTGCACCCGGCTGAACTGGTGGAAGGCCGCGCCGCCCGCCCGGTATACCGCTCCACCGGCCGCATGTGGGCCACGGGCGCCAGAACCCTGCAGCGGCTTGGCGCCCTGGGCGAAAAACACGGTGTGACGTTCTGCCTGGAGAACCTGAATACCATCCTTGACCACCCCGGCATCCCGCTGGCGCGGGCCAAGGACACCCTGGCACTGGTGGAGGCGGCCGGGCACCCCAACGCCAAACTGATGCTGGACCTGTACCACGCGCAGCTGGGGGAGGGGAACCTCATCGAACTCGTGAGATCGGCCCTGCCGCACATCGGTGAAGTCCAGGTTGCGGATGTGCCCGGCCGCTGCGAGCCCGGAACCGGAGAAATCAACTACGCAGCCGTTGCCCGGGCCCTCGCCGATGCCGGCTACCACGGCACAGTGGGCATGGAGGCGTGGGCCAGGGACGGCAGTGCCGCAGCCCTCGACGCCTTCCGGACCGCCTTTACCGTCTATGCAGAGGAAAAACAATGAAGGATGTAACCCTTGGCCTGGTAGGCGTGGGCCGGATCGGCGTGATGCACGCCGGCAACATCGCGGGCCTCAACGGGGTGCTGAACCCCAAGGGCATCAACGTCAGGCTCCGGCTAACGGACGTGGCCGAAGAGCACGCGCGGACGGTGGCAGCCGGCCTGGGCGCCGAGTTTCTTCCGTCCGTCGAAGCCCTCCTTGCCTCCGGCATCGATGGCCTGGTGGTGGCCACAGGCACCGCCACCCATCCCGGGCTGATCAAGGCGGGCGTGGACGCGGGCATCCCGGTATTTTGCGAGAAACCGGTGGCAATGAATGTGGCGGATGCCCTGCCCGTGCTGGATTACATCCGCAGCAAGCACGGTGTGGTCCAGATCGGCCACCAGCGCCGCCTTGATGCCGGCTACCTGGAAGCCAGGCGGGCATACCAGGCCGGCGAACTGGGCTGGATCCACTCGCTGCGGGCCGTCACCTGTGACATGGCACCGCCTCCTGTGGAGTTCCTGGCCACCTCAGGCGGCCTGTTCCGCGACTGCTCCGTCCACGATTTTGACATCCTCCGCTGGCTGACGGGCCGGGAGATCGTTGAGGTGTACGCGAAGGGCTCCAACAACGGGGACCCGGCCATCGGCGCTGTGGGGGACGTGGACACAGCGCTCGCGCTCGTGACGTTCGACGACGGCACCGTGGGCACTGTCTCAGCGACGCGTTACAACGGGGCCGGCCACGACGTCCGCCTGGAAATCCAGGGTTCCAAGGGATCGCTGACGGTGGGCCTGGATGAAAAAACCGCCATGGCGTCGGCCGAGCCCGGCGTGGGGTTCCCGTCCGGTGAGCCGCACAGGACCTTCGCCGAGCGCTTTGACCAGGCCTACCGGTCCGAAATGGCCGCGTTCGTTGAGCTTGTCCTTGGCCAGCGTGACAGCCCCTGCACACCGGAGGACGCCGTGGCCGCCTCCCGGGTGGCGGACGCCGCCCAGGAATCGCTGGCCAGCGGTGTCCCGGTGAGGGTGGAACAAGCCACGGCGGGCGTGCGCTGAAACTCCGGGTGCGGGACCTTGCCGTGGGTGGCTAGGGTCCCGCACCGGGATCTGAGGAGCTCCGGACCACCAGGGCCGGTTCGAGCTTGCGCGTGACGGCAGGGCCGGCGGAACCAGCAAGCCGGTCCAGCATGACCTGCGCCGCCACCCGGCCGAGTTCCCCGGCGTGCTGGTCGACGGACGTCAGTCCAATGAGGGGCGAGGCGGCCAGCTCGATGTTGTCGCAGCCCACGATCGCCACATCGTCCGGGACCCTCAGCCCGTGCGTAGCCAGGGCCTCCATGATGCCGATGGCCGTGAGGTCGTTGTGGGCAAAGATCGCGGTGGGCAGCACGGCGCCGGAAGCCAGGAAGCGTTCCATGACGTTGCGCCCGCCGCGCTCGGTCATGTCGCTGTGCACCAGCATCGGCTCAAGGCCGAACTGCTTCATCGCGTGCAGGTAGCCTTTGCGGCGGTCGGTGTACGGCAGCGAGTCGGAGATATCCACGTGGGCGATCCGCCGGTGCCCCAGCCCGTGCAGATGCTCCACGGCGAGCGCTCCGGAGCGGAAGTCATCCGTCAGGACTGAATCGACGCCGTCGACCTTTAATTCCCTGGTGATGACGACGGCGGCCGTCCCGCGCAGGGCGGCCTCCAGTTCACCGGCCGAGCCGGTGTAGCCGGCCAGGATGACCCCGTCCACGCGGAGGTCCACGAAGTTCCTCACGGCTTCCAGTTCGGTGCCGGGATCAGCGGAGCCGACGGCGACCATCACCTGGTTGCCGCTGCCGGCGAGGCCCTCGGCAATGCCGTCGTAAATGTCTGCGAAGACCGAGTTGTGCAGGTCAAGGAAGAGGACGCCCAGGGTGTTGGTGCGGTGGCTCGCGAGACGGCTGGCAAGCCGGTTGGGGGAGTAGCCCAGGGCGGCGGCGCTTTCCAGCACCGCCGTCCGTTTGGCGGCCGAGACTTTGGGGGAATCGCGCATCACCAGGGAGACGAGGGCGCGGCTCACCCCTGCCTCACGTGCCACGTCCTCCATGGTCACGGAGCGGGCGGGGGAAGTCTGCTTCACAAGTCTCCACTATGCCATTGGCAGTCCTGCGCCCCTGCGCACACTACGTTCCGAACGGCAGCCGGGGGTCGATGTCCTGCCCGTCCCACGTCTGGCGCACCCAGCCGTGGTGGGGATCGTCGCTGATAAGCCATTCCCGCACCGGTCCCGGTCCGGCCATCACGTTCAGGTAGTACAGGTCGTAGCCGGGTGCAGCCATCGCCGGACCGTGCCAGCCGTAAGGAACCAGGACAACGTCGCCGGTGCGGACCTCGGCGGACACGTCGATGGGGCGCTCATCGGAGGCGTAGACGCGCTGGTAGCCGATGGCATCGGCGTCGGCCGGGGCAGCCGAGCCGGCGGCCACCCGCGTCTCGAAGTAGTAGATCTCCTCCAGGTGCGTCTCGCCGTCCTTTTCCTCGTCATGCTTGTGAGGCGGGTACGAGGACCAGTTTCCGGCGGGAGTAAGGACCTCGCAGACGATAAACCGGTCAGCTTCCAGCGCGGCGGGCGTGCCGAAGTTGTGGACCTGGCGGGAGCAGTTGCCCGCCCCGCGCAGTTCCACCGGCGTCTCGGCGGCAGTCACCAGGCGGGTGGGGTACGAGTCCTTGGCGGGTGCGGTGGCAACTGCCACCCGGCCGCCGTCGGCCGAGCTGATGGTGACCCCCCGCCCCGTGCCGGAGTAGAGAACGTCGCTGGGGCCGTGGAACACCGAGGCACGGCCTTCCAGCTGGTACTCGATGCCGTCCACCGTGACGGTAAAGGATCCATTAAGGGGCACCACAATGCGCTCCTCAGCGGCGGCGGGAAGGACGACGTCGGCCCCGGCGGCGAGGGTGCCCACCTTCAGTCCGGTGTGTGCCCAGCCGTCCACGGCAAGGGAGGAATCGGAGGTCCCGATCGAGACGTCCCATTTGCCGTCGGCGGCGGTGCCCAGGGGGTAGACCCAGTTGGTCATGGAGTTGGCTCCTTGCGTTAGCGCTGTACGAGTGTCATTTCAAAGCTGTAGGAATCACCCCGGTACACGTGGTGGCCGGTTTCCACGCGCCGGCCGGTGTCATCCGTGGCAGTACGCTCCATGGTGACCAGCGCGGATCCGGGCGCAGTGTCCAGGAGGGAGGCCTGGTAGTCATTGGCCACCACGGCGCCGATGCGCTGGTTGGCGAGGCGGAAGTTCACGCCGCCGCGGCGCAGGATGGCGTACAGGCCTTCCCCGGCCAGCATCGCTTCATCCATGTCGGTGATGTCATCACGGACCCAGTTCTCCATGAGCGCCAGCGGTTTGCCCCCCACCTTGCGCAGCCTGGTGAAGTGGTAGACCTTCGAACCGGCAGGGAGCTGCAGCGTGGCCAAGGTGGCGTCGTCCGCCTCCACATGGGAGAAGCTCAGGACGTCCGTGGTCGGCTTCTTGCCGTTATTGGTGAGGTCGTCGTAGAGGCTGGAGAGCTCGAGCGGACGGCGCACCTGGCTGGAAACCACCTGGGTTCCCACGCCGCGTTTGCGCACCAGCAGGCCGGACCGGACAAGTTCGTCCATGGCCTTGCGCATCGTGGGACGGGAAAGGTTCAGCTGTGCCGCCAGGTCGATCTCGTTGTCGAGCCGGCTGCCGGGTTCCAGGACCCCGCTGAAGATGGCCGCTTCTATGCCCTGCACCACCTGGTGGTAGAGCGGGACGGGGGAGGAGCGGTCGATGCTGAGACCCAGGTTGTTCGCCACGGTACTTCCCTTACGTTCCTGTTGCGGGGCGCCTTCGCCCGGGCGGGGCATGGACGGCCGCTTTGCCACTATATGTTCGCTTGATAGGACATACTTTTTCCTCCTCCGATCCTAGCAGGCGCTGTCCGAGGGTCAAGGGATTGGCCATGCAGTAGCGGGAGCGCGCCAGAAACGAATCATGTACTGACATTAGGACTTTGTGTTGACATGAATCGTTAGAGCGCTCTAACGTAGGTGGGACGCATCACATTCCTGACCGCTACCGCAGTTCCCCGAGAGAATCTGAGAGGCAACAATGCTGTTGCAGAAACAATCGCTGACCGCCCCCGGCGACCGGCGCCGCGGCTATCTCGCCCGGCTCACTGTCATCTCCACCCTGGGCGGCCTGCTCTTCGGCTACGACACCGGCGTCATCTCCGGCGCCCTGCTGTACATGAACGACTCCCTGAACATGACCGCCGTCGAGGAAGCCACGGTGGTCAGCGCCCTGCTGTTCCCCGGCGCCGCGGTGGGTGCGCTCACCGGCGGCCGCATGGCGGACAAGCTTGGCCGCAGGGGTTCCCTGCTGGTCTGCGCCCTGCTGTTCCTGTTCGGCGCCATTGGCTGTGCCATCGCCCCCAACGTGCCGTTCATGATTGCGGCGCGCATCCTGCTGGGCCTGGGGGTCGGCGCGGCGGCCGTCACCTGCCCGCTGTACCTGGCCGAAATGGCACCGGCCCACCTGCGCGGCCGCATGGTCACCATCAACGAACTCATGATCGTCACCGGACAGATGCTGGCGTTCGCCATCAACGCCCTGCTCGATGCCCTGATCCACGACACCGAAGTCTGGCGCACCATGCTGGGCATCGCGTCCCTTCCCGCCCTAGCGCTGCTCGCGGGAATGCTGATGCTGCCCGAGTCGCCCCGCTGGTACGCCATCCGCGGCCGCCTCGAGGACAGCCGCCGCGTCCTCAACCTCAGCCGAAGCCCTGAAGAAGCCGCCAGCGAGTTCCAGGAAATTGCCGAGGCTGCAAAGACGGCCAAGGACGAACGCGGCCACGCCTGGCGGGACCTGCGGGACAACCCCTGGATGCGCCGCCTTCTCTGGATCGGCATTGGCCTCGCCGTGGTGCAGCAGGCCACGGGCATCAACACCGTGAACTACTACGCCCCCACCATCCTCGAAAAGAGCGGGCTCGGCGTCAGCGCATCCCTGGTGGCCACCATCGGCGTCGGCGTAACCTCGGTGCTGATGACCATCCTTGGAATCTGGCTGCTCGGTTTTATTGGCCGGCGGAGAATGCTGATCATCGGCTTCTCCGGGGTGGTGGGCTCCCAGGCCCTGCTCGCTGTGGTTTTCCTCCTGCCCCACTCGGACCTCGCCAGCTACACCATCCTCGCCGCCATGATGCTGTTCGTAGCGTTCGTGCAGTGCTTCATCGGCACCTGCGTGTGGCTTCTCCTCTCGGAGATGTTCCCGCTGGCCATCCGCGGCTTCGCCATGGGAATCGCGGTGTTCGCGCTGTGGACGGTCAACGCCGCCATCTCCTTCCTGTTCCCGATCGTGGTCGAGGCGCTTGGTTCCACCGGAACCTTCGGCCTGTTCGTCCTGGTGAACCTCGCATCCCTGATGTTCGTCAGCAAGTTCGTCCCGGAGACAAAGGGCCATTCGCTCGAGGATCTCGAAGCGCACTTCCGCCACGGCGAACCCGTCCGGGTTCCCGCCTAGCACCTTCACTAACGCGGGGCCGGATACCGCCCGTCCGGAACTCCTGGACGGGCGGTTTCCGGCCCCGCTTTGCTTTAGGTTTAGACCGTGAACCTCTCCGGAAACCTGGGCCCCCACCCGCACAACCTCGAAGTCCAGGACCTGGAAAGCTTCGACCGGCTGGTCAGCGCAGGGGCCCTGGACATGCACGGCTGGCATGCACAGTCCCTGGACCTTCGGGGGAGGACCGCAGCGCTGGAAGGCATGCACGTGGAGGGTGCCATCTTCCTCGGCTGCACGTTCGATGACGGCACGGAGGACCTTCTCCGGCAACGGGGTGCGCTGATCTTTCCACGGCTTGAGGCGGTACCGTTCAACCCCTACCGGGCCACCCTCTATACGCCCCAGGAGCTTTACTCCGGGCTGCCGCACTCCCCGTATGAGCAGCTGCCGGATGCCCGGATCTATCAATGGAGCATCCATGATGGCCACCGGCACCGGCTGGACGCCACCCTTGCTTCGGCGCTTCATGACCATGCCATCGGCGACGCCCTGGACGAGCTGGCCAGGACGGGGCCCTGGCAGGACCGCGCCATGGTTGGCGTGATGGGCGGACACGCCGCGCAGCGTGGCAGCACCGGTTTTGCCCAGGCCGCCCTGCTGGGCCGGCTGCTGGCACAGGACGGTCGCGTCGTTGCCACGGGCGGAGGGCCGGGGGCCATGGAGGCGGCGAACATGGGAGCGTACCTCAGCGAGGCGTCCGACGCCGAGGTGCAGGCGGCGCTGGACACGCTCGCCTCCGTCCCCGGGTTCCGTCCCTCGGTGTCCGCGTGGGCTCGTGCCGCCGCCGCCGTCGTCGAACGCTTTCCCGGCGGGACGCCGTCGCTCGGCATCCCCACGTGGTTCTACGGGCACGAACCGCCCAACTACTTCGCCACGCACATCGCCAAATACTTTGCCAACGCCATCAGGGAAGCCATCCTGCTGGAGCTGTGCAAGGGAGGCATCGTCTTCCTTCCCGGGGCCGCGGGCACGGTGCAGGAAATCTTCCAGGACGCCTGCGAGAACTACTACGGCGCGCGGGAAAAGGTCACGCCCATGGTGCTGGTGGGCAGGCACCACTGGGAGCACCAGTACCCCGCATGGCCCATGCTCCGCAGCCTGGCTGCCGGCCGGGTGATGGAAGACCACATCTTCCTGGTGGACTCGGTGCAGGATGCGGTGGAGGTGCTGCGAAGCCAGCTGGGGCCCGGGCAGGCCGCCTGAGGCCCGGCCGGCATGCGGGTCCGGCTGGTCAGAGGTCCTTGCGGCACTGGGCCTTGCCCAGCTCAAAGAGCCCGTTGAGGTCTCCGGCGGACAACCCCTCGGGTGTGCCGATTTCCGGGTACATCAGTTGCGTGGGGTCCTCCACATGGTCAAGTCCCATGACATGGCTGAGCTCGTGGAGGATCACGGCCCTGGCATAGAGGTGGCCGTCCGGGTTAAGGAGCTCATTGGCGATCTGCGGTGAGTCCAGGTCCAGGCCGCCGGTCACAAAGGCCTTGGGGCCGTCGTCGTAACTGAAGTGGGTGCTGCCTCCGGTGCCGATCACCTTGCCCTTCAGCTGCGGGGCCGCGTCCGGGGTTGTCCAGGCGATGAGCAGCGGTGCCCAGCGCTCGCCGTAGGCCTCCGGCTGGTAGGGCGGCCGTTGCGGGGATGGCTGTTCCCGGGTGGTTCCGTCATAGATGAACTGGATGCCGGTGGCGGCCGAGATGGTGGTGATGGCCTCCATGATGAGCTGCTGGGCGCCGGCCGGTGCCAGCTCGTCATTGACCACATAGTGCAGCGGCCTGCAGGGGGAATACCCCACGGGGCTGCCGTCCCCGTTGACTGCGAGGAAGCGGTAGGAATCGCTGCCCGGCGGTGGCGGGCTGGCGGCGGCCAGCGGGGCGTCCGACTCCTCGAATCCCGGAGGCGGCGTCTTCGTCCGGCCCTCAGCCGGGGGTGCCTGGCCGGCATGTCCCGTGGGGTGGGTGTCCTGCTGGCCGCTGGACTCCCCGGACTGTCCGCCTGGTTGGCCGGTTCCCGGGCCGATGCGGACATCCAGCAGTTCCTTGAAGCGCGGATCGCTGACTGCCAGGGCCGCACCAAAAACTGCCACTGCGGACAGTGCGGCGATGACCAGGAGCCTGGCTATCCCGCGTGCGCCTCGGCGGACCCTGGCCCGCGCATGGCGGGACCCCTCGCGGCGGTCCTCCACTAGGCTGCGCCCATTAGCATGCCATCGCTAACCCACCACGGTGCCGAAGACCAGCCCCAACAGGTAGGTGACTGCCGCGGCGCCCAGCCCAATGGCAAGCTGGCGCAGCCCGCGCGTCAGGGGTGACGTGCCGGACAGCAGCCCAACGGTGGCGCCGGTGACCAGCAGGGCCAGGCCCACCAGGGCGCCCGCAACCACCAGCGCCGGCACACCTGTCAGGCCGACCACAAACGGCAGGATGGGTACGATGGCGCCGGACGCGAAGAAGCAGAAGCTGGACAGGGCCGCGCCCCACGCGGTGCCCACCGCCTCATGCTGGTCATCGACGTCGGGCAGTTCCGGCTGCAGCGACAAGCTGGGATCGCAGTCACAGGGCAGCAGGCCGGTGCGCTCGGCCACCCGGTGTTCCGCGGCTTCCTGGGTCATGCCCCTGGCCAGGTACACCAGGAGCAGTTCGTTGTGCTCAAGGTCCAGTTTGGGAGCGGCTACCAGCGTGACCTGCGTGGGCCGGGTTGCCGCCAGCAGTTCACGCTGGGAACGGACGGAAATGAACTCACCGGCGCCCATGGACATGGCGCCGGCCAGGAGGCCGGCAATGCCGCTCAGCAGCACCACGCTGCTGGCCACGCCGGAAGCGGCCATGCCCATCACCAGGGACAGGTTGCTGACCAGGCCGTCATTGGCGCCGAACACCGCTGCCCGGAAGGTTCCGGCCAGGCGGTTGCGCCCCCGTGTGGCCAGTCCGCGGACCACTTCCTCGTGGATCTGCTCATCGGCCGCCATGGCATCCGTGGCGTTGGGGTCCTTGGCGTACGGGGAGCGGCCTTCGGCCCGCTGGGCCAGCGCCAGCACGAACACAGAGCCGAAGTGCCGGGCCAGGAAACCCAGCAGCCGGCTGCGGAGGGATGCACGCCGGGGCTTGCCCGCGCGGTCCCCGAGCAGGCCCAGCCAGTGTGCTTCATGGCGGCCTTCGGCCTCGGCCAGGGCCAGGAGGATTTCACGTTCCTCACCCTGGCGGCTCTGCGCCAGGTCCCGGTAAACAGCGGCCTCGGCGCGCTCGTCCGCGAGGTATTGCCGCCATCGTTTAATGTCCGACGGCGACGGCCGGGACTGCCGGTTCGGCCCGGATCCTTCCGGTGCGGCCGGGAGGGACGACGGCCGGGGCGCGGCGTTTCGGTTGTTCTGGGCGTGCGGAGACACGGACACTCCTGGGCTGGATGGGGCATGGTTCGGCCCCATTGCAGTGCCAGCTTACTGCGAAAATCCGCGGATTTTTGGCAGGTAATCCTCCCTCGGACATTTCGGTCCGCCTTAAATTCGGCGCCGCTTCCGCGGGTCCCGCCAGCCGGTTTCATGCGCTATTGACCCGTATGCCGGGCGGTGCTGTGATGAAAGTGTGGCGCGGCCCGCGCCCTCACTGAAAGAGCACGTCAGGCGAACAAACGGAGGTTCAATCATGGGCACCACCGGACAGCACCCGGACATGCCGCACCTTGATGCCGTGGAGGCGGATCCCGCCTACGACTACGCCGAGGATGCACCGGTAGATGAGGACGGCTGGGACACCGAGGACGATCTCCTGGACGAGGAGGAACCTGTGGTCCAGGTGCCTCCTGTCGTGATCGACGCAGAGGACCGGGTGGTCCCCCTGGAGGACCCCGACGAGGTCCGCGAAGCCGAGTAGGACTGACGACGGCGGCACCTCCTTCGCTGGAACGCGACAGGAGGTGCCGCCGTCGTCGTTTGCCTGGTGCCGGCGCCCCGGAGCGGGCCTGGCCGCCGGCCCGCCGGACCTAGCGGACGGCGGTGGGAACTTGCGCCTCTTCGCTGTCCTGCCCGGCCACCCGGCGCTGCCAGTTGCGCATGACCTGGGGGTCGGTGGGCCTGGTCAGCAGGGACACCGCAATGTAGACCACCGCTGAGGCCAGGAGGCCGTAGTAGATGGGCTCGTTGGCGTAGATGCCGTCAAGCGGCGCCTTGGCGTTGACTTCAAGGATGATCATGGTGCCCAGGGTCACCACGGACCCTACTGCCATGGAGGCCGCGGCGGCCAGGCCAGTGCCGCGCTTCCAGACCAGGCCGCCCAGGATTGCCACGAGGAGGCCGCCCACCAGGATGTCGTAGGCGATGGTCAGGGCTGCCACCACGTCCTTGGTGATGATGGCGATGACGATGGCCACGATGCCAAGGGCGAGGACCCACGTGCGGTTCGCTTTGACGTCGTGCTCCGGGTTGTCCGTGTCTTCGGTGTTGATGGTCTTGCCGAACCAGCTGGCGACGAAAGGCAGGACATCTGCGCGGGCCACGGTTGCAGCGGCAATGAGGGCGCCGGAAGCCGTTGACATCATTGCGGCCACGGCTGCCGCCAGGACAAGTCCGCCGATGCCTACCGGCAGCAGGGTCTGTGCCACCTCGGCATAGACATCGTCCTTCGCGGCGATCTCAATGTCGGAGAGTGCCACGCTTGCGGCCATGCCGATCAACGCGCCGGCAACACCATAAAGGATGCAGTAGATGCCTGCTGTGGCGCCGCCCCACCGGGCCACCGTGGGGGTCTTCGCCGTGAAGACCCGCTGCCAGATGTCCTGGCCGATCAGCAGGCCCAAAGTGTAGACGACGAAGTAAGTGATGATGGTCTGGACGCCGATGCCGTCAATCTGGAAGAAGCTTTCATCCACGCGGCTGCGGATGCCTTCAAAGCCGCCCGCAGCATTCAGGGTGAACGGCAACATCAGGAAGAAGATGCCTACGGTCTTGATGATGAACTGCACCTGGTCCGCCAGCGTGATGGACCACATGCCGCCGATTGTGGAATAGACCAGCACGATGGCGCCGCCGACGGCGATGGCCATAGCCCGGTCCCAGTCGAAGAGCACCACGAAAATGGTGGCATAGGCGCCGGTGGATGTGGCGCACAGCATCAGCGTGTAAGCGAGCATCACGATGCCCGAGGCTTCGGTGGCTCTGCTGCCGTAGCGCAGGGTGAGCATCTGGGAGACCGTGTAGATCTTCAGCTTCTGGATGGTCCCGGCGAAGAGCAGGCTCAGCAGCAGGACGCCGGCGCCGATAGCCACTACCAGCCACATGCCGGAGATGCCGAACTTGTAGCCGAGGCCTACACCGCCCACCGTTGAGGCCCCGCCCAGGACGACGGCGGCCATGGTGCCTGTATAGAGGAAGGGGCCGAGGCGGCGGCCGGCAACCAGGAAGTCGCTGTTGTTCCTGGTGCGGGACTTGCCCCACCAGCCGAAGGCCAGCATCGCGAGCAGGTACACCACCACGATGGCGATGTTGATGACACTTAGGTCCATGTTGGCTCCTTGGAGCGTGTTGGCAGCGGGGCTGCAGTCCGGGCACCGGGGAGCCGGGCAGCTGCTGCGGAGATGGGGGAGGTTCCGGGCTATTGCCCTATAGGCAACAATGGTTGTCTCAAGTTAGGCTGTGATGGTGGTAACAGTCAAGGGAGGTTTGGCGTCGCCGCGGCGCGCACGCAAGGGGCGCGTCACAGGCAGGGCTGGCCATTAGGATTGCTCCAGAGCGGAGCCGGACGGCCGGCCATGAAAGGTTCGTAGATGAAGGCACTGCCAGTTGAGCCGAGCAACGTTCCGGTAGCCATCGGTTCCAGGATCCGTGCGGCCCGGCAGTCCCAGCGGCTCACCATAGAGCAGGTGGCCGACGCTACGGGCCTGACCAAGGGATTCCTCAGCCGGGTTGAGCGGGACCTGACGTCGCCGTCCGTCGCCTCGCTCGTGACACTTTGCCAGGTGCTGTCGATTTCGATCGGCGACCTGTTCGCGGCCCCGGAAACACACCTGACCAAACGCAACGAAGGGCCAAGGATTTCCCTCGGCGGCGAAGGCATCGTGGAGCGGCTCCTCACCGCCCGCTCGGAGCGGCGCATCCAGATCATCCAGGCCTGCATTGAACCGCACGGGCGCGGTGAGTCCGAGCTCTATGCCGTGGACTGCGACGTTGACGTTCTCCATGTGATCAAGGGGAGGATCCGCCTGATCCTCACCAACGAGGAATACGACCTCGGCCCCGGAGACACGGTCACCTTCCCGGGCCGTGAGCCGCACACCTGGATCAACCCCACGGACAAGCAGGTTGAGGTGCTCTGGGTCCTGGTTCCCGCCGCCAGCCGTTAACCCCACAACTAGGTAGCGCTAAGTGTCGTTTTGAGCGTTCAAAACGACACTTAGCGCTACTCAGACGGGTGAGGCTCTGTAAACATGCGGTGCACATAGGAAAACCCGGGTGTATGATGGCAGTCACAACAGTCCCTCAACTCCTCGAAGGAGAGGCCTCCAGTGGAAGAGCTGCGCATCGAAGCCAACGGCAACCTAGGCCCCATTGATTCATCCCGCATCCCTCGCTACGCGGGTGCTGCCACCTATGCCCGGCTGCCGCGGCTGGACCAGGTGGCCAAGGCCGACGTCACCGTGGTGGGCGTGCCGTTCGATTCGGGCGTGTCCTACCGTCCGGGAGCCCGCTTCGGCGCCAATCACGTCCGGGAAGCCAGCCGCCTGCTCCGCCCGTACAACCCGGCGTGGGACGTGAGCCCCTTCGAGAACATCCAGGTTGCCGACGCCGGGGACATGGCGGTCAACCCGTTCAACATCAACGAAGCCATCGAGACCATCCAGCAGAACGCTTTGGACCTTACGGCCGGAGGCAGCAGGCTGGTGACCCTCGGCGGTGACCATACGATTGCCCTGCCGCTCCTCCGCGCGGCGGCTGAGCGGGCCGGGGGACCGGTGGCGATGCTGCACTTCGACGCGCACCTGGACACCTGGGACACCTACTTCGGCGCCGAATACACCCACGGCACACCGTTCCGCCGGGCCGTCGAGGAGGGCATCCTGGACACGGAAGCCATCAGCCACATCGGCACCCGCGGCCCGCTGTACGGCAAGAAGGATCTCGACGACGACCACCGGTTCGGGTTCGGCATCGTCACCTCCGCCGACGTCTACTACCAGGGCGTCCTGGAAACCGTGGCCAAGGTCCGGGACCGGATCGGCAACCGCCCGTTGTACATCTCGGTGGACATCGACGTCCTGGACCCGGCCCATGCTCCCGGCACCGGCACGCCCGAAGCCGGCGGCATCACCAGCAGGGAGCTGCTGGAAATCATCCGCGGCTTCCGCGGAATGAACCTGGTGGGCGCCGACGTCGTGGAGGTGGCCCCGGCCTACGACCACGCCGAGATCACCGGCGTCGCCGCCAGCCACGTTGCCTACGAGCTTGTCACGCTGATGGCAGACAACGCCGTGGAAGGCGACCGTTTCGGCTCAGCGACGGGCTACGCCGCCCAGGCGCTCGGCCAGGAGGTCCGCCGGCCGGCAGGCTTCGCACCGGCGGGCAAGGAGTAGCGGGGATGGTCGAGCACGATCCGGGCAAGGCGGCGGTGCCGGCAGCGAAGGGTCCGGTTACGGGTGCCCGCAACGGCGGGGACCTCGTCGTCGAGACACTGGAAGCCCTGGGCGCGAAAACGGTGTTTGGCATCCCCGGGCAGCATGCGCTGGGACTGTTTGATGCGATGGGCCGGGGCAACCTGCAGTTCGTTTCCTCTCGGGTGGAGAACAACAGCGCCTTCGCTGCGGACGGGTACTCGCGGGCCACCGGTGAAGTGGGCGTCCTGTTCCTCTCCACCGGCCCGGGCGCGCTGACGTCGCTGGCCGGGCTGCAGGAGGCCTATGCCACAGGGGTGCCGATGGTGGTGGTGGCGAGCCAGATTCCGCTGGAAGGCCTGGGCGCCCGGCGCAAGGGCATGCTGCACCAGCTCGATGACCAGAAGGCGTCGGCCGCGAACGTGACGAAGAGCCAGCGGCTGATCCAGCACGCGTCCGGCATCCCGTCGGCCATCCAGGACGCCTGGACCGAGGCAATTTCCTCGCCCCAGGGGCCGGTGTGGCTCGAGATTCCGCAGAACGTCCTGCTCGATCCGATCATGGTGCCGCCGGTGGAGGACGCGCTCGCCGAAGCGGCGGACAATCCGCCGCGGGTGGAGCTGGTCCGCGAAGCGGTGAAATGGCTGCAGGCCGCCGAGCGCCCGGCCATCATTGCCGGCGGCGGTACCCGCCGGGGCCGGGCTGAGAAGTCGCTGCTCTCCATTGCGGAGAAACTGCGTGCCCCCGTGATCTGCACCCCGGGCGGCAACGGCGCATTCCCCTGGAACCACGAGCTCTCGCTGCAGTCCTGGATCGAGGACCGCTACATGACCGATCTGCTCGAGGACGCCGACGTGCTGGTGGTGATCGGCTCCTCGCTGGGCGAGGTCACGTCCAACTACTTCACTTTCGAGCCGCGCGGCAGGATCATCCAGATCGACGCCGAACCCCGGGTCCTGGAGTCCAACCGGCCCGGGCTGGGCATCCGCGCGGACGCGGGGCAGGCACTGGCTGCCCTGGACGAGGCGCTGGAGGTGGAGCCTGCGCATTCCAGGCCCAACTGGCACGGCACCTCTCCGGAGGACCTGGTCAAGGAATCCCTGGCGAAAGTCCGGGCGCGCCTGGAATCCCAGGACCTTGCCAAGGAGCTGAAGTTCATGGCCGACATCCGGGAAGCGGTCCCGGCGGACATGCAGACCTTCTGGGACATGACCATCGCCGCCTACTGGGGCTGGAGCTGCTGGGACGCCCGGGAGGGCCAGTTCCACTCCGCCCAAGGCGCCGGCGGCCTGGGCTACGGCTTCCCGGCGGCGATCGGCGCCGCCGTGGGGCTGGAAACAGTCGGCAAGCCGGGCCGGGTGCTCGCCGTCTCCGGCGACGGCTCGTCCATGTACTCCATCGCGGAACTGGCCACGGCGAAGCAGCACAACGTGCCGGTCACCTGGCTGATCGTGGACGACGGCGGCTACGGCATCCTGCGCGAATACATGGTGGGCGCCTTCGGCAAGGCAACCGCCACCGAGCTGGCCCGCCCGGACTTCGTCAAACTCGCCGAAGCCTTCGGCGTGCCGGCCACAAAAGTGGCGCCGGAGGACGTGGGGGAGGCGCTCAAGGCGGGCTTCGCCGGTGACGGGCCCAACGTCGTCGTGGTGGAAACGCTCCTGAAGATGTTCGCCCCAACCCATCTCCCCGCATAGGGCCCACTCAACCGAATACGCAGGAAAAGGGTCCCGGCCTCCGCAAGGAGCCGGGGCCCTTCGTTTTCCCACTATCCGCCCTTTAGTTTCCTGAAGCAACCAAATGGGTATATAGTTGCTTCAGGCAAACAAGTAAGGAGTGTCTGTAGCAATGGCAGTTGCACCGGATACGGCGGCCGATCTCGTCTACCAGATCTTCGATCTCCAGCGCGCGGTGCGTTGCATCGCCACTGCCGCAGTCCGCGGGCAGGAGACCGGAGTCGCACTCCAGGGCGTCCTCCGGTTCGTGGGGGAGGGGGAGTCGCGCGCCACGAGCCTGGCCGAGCGGCTGGGAGTCAGCGCGCCGGTCCTCAGCCGCCACATCGCGGACCTGGAGGAGCACGGCCTGGTGGTCCGCAGGCAGGACCCCGACGACGGACGGGCACAGTTGGTTGCCCTCACGCCCCTGGGAGCGGACAGGCTCCGGAGCATCGAGGAGCAGCGGACGGCAGCCCTGCAGGACTACCTGCGGGACTGGAGCGAGGAGGACGCCGGCAACACGGCGAAAACCCTGCACAAACTCACCGAATCACTCAAGAAATCAGCCCGGGCAACGGCGGCCGGCACCATCACCACCCCCTAGGAGCAAAACCTATGGCAACCACAGCCGCCCGGGTCACCATGTTGAGTGCACCCGCCGCACCGCCCGAAATGTCCCACCGCCAGATCATGGAAGCGCTCACCGGCCTCCTGGCCGCCTTCTTCACGGCGATTCTCAGCAGCACGATCGTGGCCAACGCCCTGCCGACCATCATGTCCGACCTGCACGGAACCCAGACCGACTTCGCCTGGGTGATCACCGCAGCGCTGCTGGCCAACGCCGCCACCACGCCCATCTGGGGCAAGCTGGCTGACCTCTTCAACAAGAAGCTCCTGGTCCAGCTCAGCATCATCATCTTCGTTGCAGGTTCCGTCATGGCAGGCCTCTCCGAAACCATCCCGCTGCTGCTGGGTGCGCGGGTCATCCAGGGCGTAGCCATGGGCGGCCTGACGGCATTGGCCCAGGCCATCATCGGCACCATGATCCCGCCGCGGAACCGCGGGAAATACTCCGGTTACATGGGCGCGGTCATGGCAGTGGGCACCGCCGGGGGACCGTTGCTGGGCGGTTTCATCGTGGACAGCCCGCTGGGCTGGCGCTGGACCTTCTTCGTGTGCGTGCCGCTCGCCGTCGTCGCCCTGATCCTCCTGCAGGTCACCCTCAAGATCAGCCATGTCCGCCGGCCCGCCAAGATCGACTGGCTCGGTTCCGTCCTGCTCACCTCCGGGGTAAGCCTGCTGCTGATCTGGGTCTCCTTCGCCGGCAACCCCGCGTACTACGACTGGATCTCCTGGGAGTCCGCCCTCATGGTCGGCGGCGGAATCATCCTGCTGGCGCTGCTGGTCCTGGTGGAATCCAAGGTGGAGCAGCCGATCATCCCGCTCAAGATCATCTCCGAACGCACCACGGCCCTTGCCATCCTCGCCTCCGTAGCCGTGGGTATCGCGATGTTCGGCTCCTCAACCTTCCTGGGGCAGTACTTCCAAGTGGCCCGCGGCGCCACCCCCACGGAGGCCGGACTCCTTACCTTGCCCATGATCGCGGGCAACCTGGCGGGTTCAGTGGCTTCCGGACTCCTGATCAGCCGCACCGGAAAGTGGAAGGGCTACCTGATCGCGGGATCCGTCTTCCTGATCGGCGGGCTGGGACTGGCAGGCACCATGGACCACACCACGGAGCTCTGGCACGCCGGAATCTTCACCGCGGTGCTGGGCCTTGGCCTGGGCATGCTGATGCAAAACCTCGTGCTGGCAGTGCAGAACACGGTCCGCGCTGCGGACATTGGAACGGCCAGCGCCTCCGTGGCGTTCTTCCGGTCCGTGGGCGGTGCCATTGGCGTCTCCGTCCTGGGCGCCATCCTGGCCAACAGGGTCAGCGAACTGGCCACCCGGGGACTGGCGGCGGCCGGCATCCCCGTCCAGGGCGGCGCAGCGGGCTCCAGCATGGACCTGGCGCACATGCCGGAACCCGTCCGTGACATCATGCGGGCCGCCTACGGTGACGCCATTGCGGAAGTGTTCCTGATTTCAGCCGCCGTGGCCGTCGTCGCCCTGGTGTCCGTGCTGTTCATCAAGGAAAAGCCGCTGCGGCGGACCGTGGACATCCAGCCGGCGCCGGAGCCGGCGCGGGAGCAGGAAAGCACGACGGCGGAGCCCGCCCCGGCGGGCAGGTAATGCAGGCAGTACTCCCCACGGATGATCTTTTGCGGGGCCTGTTTCACCGCGGGGAGGAGTTTCGTAGAGTGGGAAAGCCAAGGATGTCAGCCCCGGCTGCTACTACTTAAGCCTCGTGCTTTTCCGAACCCATTCTTCGAACCCATTCTAAGGACCCGTGGGCATGCTCCTGACCCTGATACGACGGTTTTCCAGGCCGTACATGCCGTACATTGTGGCCGTCATTGTGTTTCAGCTGGCGTCCACCATGGCGGCGCTGTACCTGCCCAGCCTGAACGCCCAGATCATTGACGAAGGGGTTTCCCGCGGGGACACGGACTTCATCTGGCGCACCGGCGCCGTGATGCTGCTGGTTGCCTTCGTCCAGGTGGGCACCGCCATCGCCGGTGTCTACTTCGGGTCCAAAATCGCCATGGCCATGGGCCGCGACCTCCGGCGCGGCGTGTTCCGCAAGGTCACCAGTTTCTCGGCCAGGGACGTCAACGCCTTTGGTGCCCCCACGCTCATCACCCGCGGGACCAACGATGTCCAGCAGGTCCAGATGCTCGTCCTGATGGGACTGAACTTCATGGTGGCCACCCCCATCATGTGCGTGGGCGGCATCATCATGGCGCTGCGCGAGGACCTCAACCTGTCCTGGCTCGTGTGGGTTTCGGTGCCCCTCCTGACCGTGGTGGTGGGCTACCTGGTGGTCCGGCTCATTCCGCTGTTCCGGTCCATGCAGAAGAAAATCGACCGCATCAACGCCGTGCTGCGGGAACAGATCATTGGCATCCGGGTTGTCCGGGCCTTTGTGCGCGAACCCTATGAAACCGGGCGCTTCGGCGAGGCCAATAAGGAACTGACGGACGTCTCGCTGAAGATCGGTTCCCTGTTTGTCCTGATGTTCCCCGCCATCAGCATGATCCTGCACCTGTCCACCGCCGCCGTGCTGTGGTTCGGCGGGCAGCGGGTGGACTCCGGCGAGATGCAGGTGGGCGCCCTCACCGCCTTCCTGCAGTACCTGCTCCAGATCCTGATGGCCGTCATGATGGGCACCTTCATGGCGATGATGATTCCGCGCGCCTCCGTATGCGCGGACCGCATCGGTGAAGTGCTCGACGTCGAACCCTCCATCCACGATCCGGAACGTCCGGAGGCGCCCGCCATGCTGAGCGGCGTCGTCGAGTACCGGAACGTCACCTTCGCCTACCCGGGCGCTGAATCGCCCGTGCTGAGCAACATCAGCTTCACGGCGCGTCCCGGGCAGACCCTCGCCATTATCGGTTCCACCGGGGCCGGCAAAACCTCGCTCCTGTCCCTCCTGCCGCGGCTCTACGACCCTGTGGAAGGGGAGGTGCTGCTGGACGGTGTTCCCGTGGACAGAATGGACCGGGCGGAGATCACCAAGCGCGTTGCCCTGGTGCCCCAGCGGCCCTACCTCTTCTCCGGCACCATCGGGCACAACCTGCGGTTCGGAAAGACCGACGCCACGGACCAGGAACTGTGGGAGGCCCTGGGCGTGGCGCAGGGCGATGAGTTTGTCCGCGCCAAGAAGAACGGGCTCGGCTCGCGCATCGCCCAGGGCGGCACCAACGTCTCCGGCGGCCAGCGCCAGCGCCTGTGCATCGCCAGGGCACTCGTCACCAAACCCAGGGTGTACCTCTTCGACGATTCCTTTTCCGCCCTGGATGTTGCCACGGACGCCCGGCTCCGTGCCGCCCTCAAACGCACCACCTCGGATGCCACGGTGATCATCGTGGCCCAGCGGATTTCCACCATTACCGAGGCCGACCAGATCCTGGTGCTGGACAACGGGCGGATCGTTGACCGTGGAACACATGAGGAACTCCTGGAAACCTCGCCCACCTACCAGGAAATCGTTGAATCCCAGCTGAGCGTGGAGGAAATGGCATGAGCGCCCCCAAGAAGGACTCCACGGACAGCCGGGGAACAGCGCCAGCCCAGGACGAGCTCGACGCCGGGCAGGCGGCCGCGCCCGTCGAGGACGACGACTTCGTTGAGGAGGAGTACACTCCTTCCGAATCGGACGGGGACATGTTCGGCGGGATCCCCGCCAAGAAGGCCGAGCACTTCTGGCCGTCCGCCAAGCGGTTGATGGGGCTGCTGAGGCCGGAAGCCCTGGGGATCTACGTGGTGGTGGGCATGGTGGTAATCGCCGTGGTCCTCAACGTCATCGCCCCCAAGATCCTGGGCCAGGCCATGGACGTGATCTTCGCCGGCGTGGTAGGCAAGCAGCTTCCGCCTGGCGTCAGCAAGGAACAGTTTGTGGACGGGCTGCGCCGGCAGGGCCAGGACAACTTCGCGGACATGGTGTCCCGGATGGAACTGGTGCCCGGCGCCGGCATCGACTTCGACAAGCTCACCCTGCTCATCGCGGTGGTCCTGCTGATGTACTTCGTGGCCAACATCTTCCTTTGGCTGCAGGGCTATGTGCTCAACCGCATCGTGATGAAGGTAATCCGGCGGCTCCGCGATGATACGGAGAAGAAGCTGAACCGGCTGCCGCTGAACTACTTCGATACCCGCCAGCGCGGCGACGTGCTCTCCCGGGTGACGAACGACGTCGACAACATCCAGCAGGCGCTCCAGCAGGCCTTCGCCCAGCTGGTCAACTCGCTGCTGACGGTGGCGGGCATCGTGATCATGATGTTCATCGTGTCCTGGCAGTTGGCCGTGATCGCCCTGGTTGCGCTGCCGCTTTCCGGCGTCGCGGCAGGGATGATCGGGGTGCGCAGCCAGAAGCTCTTCGCAGCCCAGTGGAAGAACACAGGAGCCCTCAACGGGCAGATCGAGGAATCATTCTCCGGCCACGACCTGGTGCGGGTCTTCGGCCGGGACGCGGACATGCTGGAACGGTTCGAGGAACGCAACGAGGCCCTGTACAAGGCCAGCTTCGGGGCGCAGTTCGTGTCCGGCATCATCTTCCCCGTGATGCAGTTCGTTTCCTACCTCAGTTATGTGGGCATCGCCGTCGTGGGCGGCCTCCGGGTTGCTTCGGGGTCCATGTCCCTGGGCGATGCCACCGCGTTCATCCAGTACTCGCGGGAGTTCACGCAGCCGCTGGGCCAGATGGCCGGGATGGCCAACATGCTGCAGTCCGGGGTGGCGTCCGCTGAGCGGGCCTTCGAGTTCCTGGATGCCGACGAGCAGGACACGGAAACCGCCACCGAGCACCTGCCCGCCAGGACCGACGGCCACGTGGACTTCAAGAATGTCACCTTCAGCTACACGGAGGACAAGGCGCTCATCGAGAACCTGTCCTTCACCGCCGAACCGGGGAACACCGTGGCCATCGTGGGGCCCACCGGGGCGGGCAAAACAACCCTGGTGAACCTGGTGATGCGGTTCTACGAGCTCAATGCCGGGTCCATCATGCTGGACGGCGTGGACATCACCCACCTCAGCCGCTCCGAGCTCCGGTCCAAGGTGGGCATGGTGCTGCAGGATGCCTGGCTGTTCGGCGGCTCCATCTACGACAACATCCGCTACGGAAACCTTGAGGCCACCGAGGAGCAGGTGATGGCGGCCGCCAAGGCAACCTTCGTGGACCGCTTCGTGCGGGCCCTGCCCGAGGGCTACAACACCGTGATCGACGAGGAAGGCAACAATGTCAGCGCCGGCGAGAAGCAGCTGATCACCATTGCCCGCGCCTTCGTCGCGAACCCCTCACTGCTGATCCTCGACGAAGCCACGAGCTCCGTTGACACCCGCACCGAGCTGCTGGTGCAAAAGGCGATGGCGGCCCTGCGCACGGACCGCACCAGCTTCGTCATTGCGCACCGGCTCTCCACGATCCGCGATGCCGATACCATCCTGGTCATGGAAAACGGCAAGATCGTGGAACAGGGCAACCACAAGGCCCTCCTCGCCGCGCAGGGCGCGTACTACCGCCTGTACAGGTCCCAGTTCGCCGGAGCGGACGCGGAGGAAGTCCCCGTGGACGATTCGACGGCGGTGCACAGTTGAGCACGCAGGAGGCGCCCGCGCAGCAGGACACCCCGGCGCAGCCAGAATCCGCGGGCGGCCGCCGGATCGAGGTGCTGGTGCCCATGCGCTGGGGTGACATGGACGCGTACGGGCACATCAACAACGTCCAGATCGTCCGGATGCTGGAGGAAGCCCGGATCGCGGCCTTCGGCCCGCCCCGGGGCGCGGGGCTGCCCGGCATCGAACCCCACGTCTCATTGTTCAACGATGTCCCGGACGGAACCATGGCCCTGGTGGTGGACCACAAGATCCGGTACGTCAGGACCCTTGAATACCGCAATGTTCCGGCCGTGGTCCTGGTGTGGATCGGGGCCGTCAAGGGGGCCAGCTTCGATATCCATTACCTGGTCCGGGATCCGGTCACCAGGGAGGACTGCGTGAAGGCGAGCAGCCACCTGGCGTTCGTGGACGAGGCCACCGGCCGGGTCCAGCGGCTCACCCCGGAACAGAAGGCACGGCTGGCTCCGTTCACGGCCTGAGCCGGACTGCGGGCGCGCAGGGTACCGCCACCCATTGCGCAGCGGTGGCCCGCACCGGAAACTGAAACCCCAACCAAGGAGCAGAGAACATGGCACAGAAAAAGACCTGGAAGGAAATGCCTCCGTCAGCCAAGGCCGGCACCATTTTGGTGGGCATCGCTCAGGTGTCACTTCTGGTGGCAGCGCAGCGGGACATCTCCAAGCGCCCTGCTGCGCTGATCAACGGTCCCAAGGCGGCGTGGCGGGCGGCGTCCTTCATCAACTTCATCGGTCCCATGGGCTACTTCATTCTCGGCCGGAAGAAGCCCGTCAAGGCCATGTAGGGAGCCAAGCGGGGACGGCCGTTCACAGTCCGTTGAGCGCCCGTCCAGCTTGACCCTGTAAATTTGAATCCATGACCCCCGCCTCCACTGCTGCCATGACCCGCGCCCTCGGCATATCAAAGGAGATTGAGGACGCAGCCTGGTTCGTTTTGGGCCCGGGGCTGCTGGGGAAACCGTCCGCCCTTGATGGCCGCACACTGACCTGGACGGCCGATGCGGCCGCTGAGCTTCTGGAACGGCTGGAACGCGGGACGCCGGACCCCAAGGCCCCCATGATGACCAACCTCCGGCAGAACCTGGAGGGGGCCTCGCGGGAAGCGAAGCAACTGGCCGTCGAACTGTTGTTCCTGCAGTCCCTCCCGCTGGCCCATGAGGTGAAGTCACTGAAGGTCAAGCGCGCCCGCGTGGCCGAGGCCGCCTCCTGGCTGGAGCCCCCGCTGGAGCTTCCGGAGGAGCTTTACGAGGGCATGACGGACCATGGTGTCATCAGGGATCGGACGGCGGAGTTCAACTGGACCATCTGGGACCACCTGAAATGGCTGTGCCGGTTTGTGCAGCACGTGGACCAGCAGCCCACGGCGTCCATCGCGGCAGCCCTGCAGGACCCGCTCGAGTTCCACCGGCTGGCGGCCGCCACACCGGGCGATCAGCCCGCCATCCGCCGCAGCATCGAGTTCCTCACCTGTCCCAGCTACTTCGAGCCCGTGGTAGCGGACGTGGAGCGGCAGGAGATCCGGGACGCCTTCGCCTCGCTGGTGGGCGGCGCGAAGGGGGACGCCGAAGAGGACGTCACCGCTGACATCCACCGCATTCGCCTTCACCTTGACGAGCAGGCCGGCCAGCGCATCGACTGGTACTCCCGCCAGCTCGTCAGCCAGTGGCGCAAGGTGGGCGACCCCGGCCGGCGGGCCTGGCTGCTGCGCACGCACAGCGACAACACCGAGCTCCTCACAGCCTGGCAGGGCGAGGAGAAGGCGACCCTCGACGTCGAACATCTCCGCCTGCTGGACCCCGGCGTTACCGCAGGGCTGGTCCAGCACGCCGTGGACGAGGACTACAAGCACCTCGGCTACGTGGAGCGGGAGGACACCAAGACTGCTGTCTTTGCCTTCCTGACGGTCATGAAGCCGGGGGACCTGGTGCTGTACCAGCACGCCGGCACCGTGAGCCTGGGGGTGGTGCTCGGGGAGCCCGAACACAACGACGACAACCGGCGCCTCCGCCGCAAGGTCCGCTGGTTCGACGAGGGACACACCACCACCAGCCTGCCGCGGCACGTCCAGCGGCAGCTGGCCACCGCCGGAATCGTCGTGGACGTTACCAAGGTGGTGCAGGCGCTGCAGGCGCTCCTGCCGGCCGAAGCGGAAACAGAGCCCGACGGCGATGCTGAAGCGGCCGCCGTCGTGCCTCCCGTCCAGGAGGGCTTCCGCCCGCTGACCCGCGAGTTCGCCGACTCGCTGCACATGGAGCTCGAGCCGCTCCAGGAGATCGCCGAGCTGCTGGAGGAGAACCGCCAGCTGGTCCTGTATGGGCCGCCGGGGACCGGCAAGACCTACCTGGCCAAGCACCTCGCCGCCGAACTGGCGGATGACACCACGGACGAGCGGGTCAAACTGGTCCAGTTCCACCCCTCCTACGCGTATGAGGACTTCTTCGAGGGATACCGCCCGGACAAGACCGACGAAGGCCAGGTCTCCTTCAAGCTGGTGGCAGGGCCGCTGCGCCGGCTCGCGGAGGAAGCGGCGAAGCCCGGCAACGAAAACAAGCCGTACTTCCTGATCATCGACGAGATGAACCGCGCCAACCTGGCCAAGGTGTTCGGCGAACTGTACTTCCTGCTGGAATACCGGGACGACCGGATCTACCTGCAGTACAGCCCCAACGAGCCGTTCACGCTGCCGGACAACCTCTACATCATCGGCACCATGAACACGGCGGACCGTTCCATCGCCATGATGGACGCCGCCATCCGCCGCCGGTTCTCCTTCATCGAGCTGCACCCGCAGACCGAGCCTGTGAAGGGCTCCCTGCTGCGGTTCCTCCAGGCCCGGCAGCTCGACCTCACGCCGGCGCTGCTGCTGGATGCCCTGAACAGTGCGATTGACGAGTGGGACCGGGACCTGATGATTGGCCCGTCCTACTTCATGAAGCCGGCCGCCCAGACCCCCGCCGGGCTCCGCCGGATCTGGAAGTACGAGCTTATGCCGCTGCTGGAGGAGCACTACCACGGCCAGCTGACCCGGGCGCAGCTGGAGGAGCGCTTCGGGCTGGACCAGCTGCTGGGACGCCTTGCGGCCCGCTGACCCCGGCACGTCTGTCCGGCACCTGGTGCTGGATGAACTGTCCCGCGGCATCGTGGAGCGGCTGGACCCGGCCAGCGCGTCCTTCCTGAATTCCAGCGGCCTGGCCAAGGCATCACCCATGGGCCTTGGGCTGTACCGGATCGAGCCGGTGGGCAAGGTGGGTTCGGTGCGCACGGCCACGGTACAGCTCGACGTGCGTCCCAAGGACCGGCTGGGGCTCAGCCGGCTCCTGTTCCTGCTCAGCTACGCCGGCGAGCAGGGCTTCCGCCCCGATTCGGTCTCAGCCGTGGAGGACCGGGAGCTGTGGAGCGCGCTGGCGGAGTCGCTGGCGCAACTGGCCGAACGTGCCCTGGGACGCGGCGTCCTGCAGGGCTATCTCACCGTGGATGAATCGCTCCGGACGGTCAAGGGACGGATCAGGATTTCGGACCAGATTTCCCGGCGGCCCGGCATGCTGGTGCCCCTGGAGGTGTCCTACGACGAGTTCACCGAGGACATTGCCGAGAACCGGATCCTGCGCGCCGCGCTGGAACGGATGGGCCAGGTGCCGCGCGTCCGCCCCGAGGTGCTGAGCCGGCTGCGCCAGCTCAAGGGAAAGCTCGACGCCGTTACGCGCCTCCCGGCAGGAGCACCGCTGCCCCGGTGGAAAGCCACCAGGATGAACGTCCGCTACCACGCGGTCCTGCGCCTGGCGGAGCTGATCCTGCGCAACGCCTCCGCGGAAGCCGGGGAGGGCAAGCAGCAGACGGCCTCGTTCGTGGTGGACATGGCCCAGGTGTTTGAGGATTTTGTGGGCACGGCGCTGCGGGAAGCGATGTCCGCCTACCCGGGCGAGCTCCGGCTCCGCTTCAATGCGCTCCTGAGCGAGGCGGTGCATGACGCTGACCGGCTGTCGGTGCGCCCGGACGCCGTCCACCTGCTCGGCGGCCGGCCGGTGGTGGTGTACAACGCCAAGTACACCGCGGCTTCGGATACCGGTGCTTCCCTGACGGCGGACCACTACCAGATGCTGGCCCACTGCACCGCGCTGGCGGTGCCCACCGCATGGCTGGTGTACGCCGGGGCGGGGGAAATGAAGCTCCGCCGCATCCTCAATACGGACATCGACATCGTGGAATTCCCGCTGGACCTGTCCAGGCCGCCGTCGGAAATCCTCGGGTCCGTCCGGGAACTCGCGCGCCAGTCCTGGGGCGAGGTGGTCCGGGTTTCAACAGGTGCCGAACACGTTACACCGGAACCCGGAACGTAAAGGTGGTCCCCTCGCCGAGGGTGCTGTCCACACCGATGGTTCCGCCATGGGCCTCGATGATCGCCTTGCTGATCGGGAGGCCGAGGCCGACGCCGGGGATGGCCGTCCGGCGGACCGTGCTGGAGCGGAAGAACTTGGCGAAAACCTCGGAGGCGTCCTCGGGGCTCATGCCCATGCCGGTGTCGGTGATCCGGCAGGCCAGATGCCCGTCCTCCTGCTCCAGGGAGACCAGCACGCTGCCGCCGTCCGGGGAGTACTTGATGGCGTTGGACACCAGGTTGTCCAGGACCTGGGAGATCCGGGCGCCGTCCACATGGGCGTCAAGGCGCTCGGGGGTCTGCGCCTGCAGCACCACTCCCGCCGCTGCCGCCCGGGGCGTGGCCGAGGAGACGCTGGACCGCACCAGCTCGGCGACATTCACGGCCTCCGGCGTGACGATCAGCTGCCCGTTGCGGCTGGACAGCAGGTCCGAGACCAGGGTCAGGAGCCGCTCGGAGTTCCGGCGGATGACCTCGAGCATCTCCCGCTGCGCCTTCGCCGGTTCGTCAGCCAGCAGGAGTTCCACGTAGCCCAGGATGGAGGTCAGCGGCGTCCGGAACTCGTGGGAGACGCTGGCGACGAACTCGTCCTTCGCCGTCAGGGCGTTCACCAGGTCCGTCACGTCGCTGAACGCGATCACCGAGCCGGCGAAAGCGCCGTCGTCGTCCTTCATGGCCCGTGCGGTGGTCACGACGGCGCGCTGGTCGCTGCCCGAACCCAGCCACACCAGGTAATCCGTAAAGGTCTCGCCCAGGACGGCGCGGCGCACCGGACGTTCCTCCACGGGAACCAGCGTTTTCCGGTCAGCCCCGAACACCAGCAACTGGGACTCGTTCGGGTCGGCTATGTCCTTGGGCCGGGCCAGTTCGTGGTTTGCCCGCTGCTTCCTGTTCATCAGGACATCGTGCCCGTCCGCATCCACCGCGAGGACGCCCAGGTGGACAGTTTCCAGGACGGCATTCAGCAATGCCTCCTGGCGCTGGCTGGTCCGAAGGTTGGCCTGCAGCTGGGCGTCCTTTTCCTCAAGTTCCTCCTGCTGCCGCATCATGCTGAGGGTCAGGACGCTCACGGACGCGCCGATTCCGAGCGCTATCACAGGAAGCAGCAAAGACCGGGCCAGGTCCTGGGGCGTAAAGTCCCCCTTCAGCAGCAGCGGAACCCAGATGATGGCCAGCGGCCCCAGGAAGGACAGCCACAGCGCGGCCCGGGGATGGTATCCGGACGCGCACAGCCAAATCACCGGGAAAACGGCCAGCAGGCTGATGCCCGCCAGGCTCTCCTGCCCGCCCTGCCGGCCCACCCCGATGGAGACAAAGTCCAGCAGCGGAATGGCCAGGAAGCTCGTGTAGGGCAGCCGCTCCCAGGGAACCACGTAGCAAAGGCCCATGATGGCCAGCTGGGAGATCACGAAGGCGGCAAAGAGCGGATTGTCCATGGTGCCCGGGAAGAAGGCCCACACCAGGAACACCGTCAACAATGTGGTGATGAACAGCGGCATCTGGCTCAGCCCCACCCGCTGGGTCAGGCTGTACTCGTGAAAGGGCCGCCGGAAGAACCTCAACTTACCCGAAGCCCACGCCACCGGGGCGGTCATGGCGTGCACACGTAGGGGAGCGGGGTGAGTGGAGCCATACCAGCAGGATATCGGCAGCCAGCTATACTTCTGACGTTGGCTGCTGAGGGGGCGCTATGAGTGATGCACGAGTGGGACTGGTCATCGAGGATGACCACGACATCCGGGAATTGGTACGCACGGTGCTGTCACAGGCCGGTTTCGAGGTGAGCGTTGCCAGCAGCGGGGCAGAAGGCGTCCTGATCGCCAAGAACCTCAGCCCGGACGTCATCACCCTGGACCTTGGGTTGCCTGACATCGACGGCTTCGAGGTTTCCCGGCAGATCCGGGAATTCTCCGATGCCTACATCGTGATGCTCACGGCCCGCACCGAGGAACTGGACACCCTGATCGGACTGGAGTCCGGGGCCGACGATTACCTCACCAAACCGTTCCGGCCGAGGGAGCTGCGTGCACGCATCGCAGCGATGATGCGCCGTCCCCGTTCCGTCCCGGACCCTGCCGACGCGCTGGCCGGGGACAACCCGGCCGATGCGGGAGCCCATCCCGAGCGCGGCAACTTCAGCCACAACGGGCTGGAGCTCAGCTACTCGTCCCGGACCGTGGTTGTTGACGGCAAGGAAATGAACCTGACCCGCACGGAATTCGAACTCCTGCACGCGCTCCTGGAAGCGGGGCGGACCGTGCGGACCAAATCGGACCTGGTGCGGCGGCTGCGGGACGAGGATTACGACGTCGGCAGTTACATCAGCGAGGCTGACGAACGGTCCGTCGAGGTGCACATGGGGAACCTGCGGAAGAAGCTGGGCGACTCGCCCCAGAAACCGCGGTGGCTGCAAACCGTCCGGGGAGTTGGCTACCGGCTCGCGCCGGAAGCGCACTGAGCCTGAAGGCGGTGCGTCGTCTGCCGGCTGCAATGGTTGATCGGCCTCAGGAAGGTGACGGCCAGCCGGGGCAGGAGGACGGCCACGTCAGCCTTGCTGGCCTCGGTACGGATTTCGCCCTCCAGTTCCATGGCCAGGCAGGCCAGCCGCTCCGCACCCACCATCTGGCTGGCGGTCTTCAGGCTTAGGACCGCGTCCACTGAACCTTCCAAGTCGCCGGTGGTCAGGGCAAGGCGGAGCCGCCCAATGCGTTGCGGCAGGAACTCGATAAAGTTCCCCACAAAGACCCTGCAGTATCCCTCATCCTCTTCGAGTTCTTCGCGGAGCCGGTCGAGAACGGACTGGTCCACCAAGGGCCGGGGGGCATCATCGGCGGCGCTCATGGCGGTCCTTTCGGCGGGTGCGGTCCATTCCTGGAGGTGGCGTCTAAGTGGGGCTCGGATGTCACATCAGGTTAGGTCTGTTGCCTTGGCGGGGCAGGTTTTCCCGAAGAGAATTGTGCGTTTCTTGATGGGACTGCAGTTGTTCCGAAGCGGCCTGGAACACGGACCTGATGTCCTACCTTTCCTGCCCGGCCGGACCGGCTTCAGGGCTGCCCTGCTGGCGCGTCGGAGCTAAGCGCGGAGGGCGCTGGCAACGGTGCCTGGTGAGGGGTCAGTGGCGGGTTTCCAGGAACTGCACCAGCTCCGCCTCGAGGGCCGAACTGTCTTTGAGCTCGCACTCCCACACCGTCAGGACGTCCCAGCCGGCCTCCTCGAGCAGGCGGCGCTGGCTGGCATCCCGGTCGCGGGTCCTGGTGCGTTTGGCGGCCCAGAATTCCGCGTTGGCCTTCGGGGCATGCTGACCGGCCCGGCATTCGTGGAAGTGCCAGAAGCAGCCGTTGATGAAGATGACTTTGCGGCGGCCGGCGAAGACCAGGTCCGGGTTTCCGGGCAGGCGGGTGCTCCCGGACCTGCCGTGCAGCCGGTACCGGTAGCCCTTGGCATGGAGGAGCCTGCGCACCAGCAGCTCGGGCTTGGTGTTCTTGCCCCGGATCCGGGACATGTTCCAGCTGCGTTGCTCAGGGGTGAGCTTGTCCGCCATGCTCAGAATCCAGGAGCTCCTAGATTTCCCGTTCGGGCTGTTCGCCGAACTGGAAGTGGCGGCCGCTGACGGACGTGGGTTCAATTTCCACGTAGAAGTCCTTCAGCGTGGGAACCCAGGTTTTCAGGCCCAGTTCCTCCACCGCCGCCAGTTCCGCGGAGTTGCTCAGCACGCGTGCCTTTCCGCGCAGCACCACGGACCATGCCTCCTCGGAGAGGATGCCGTCCGTTTCGAAGAGGACAGAGGAGTTAATGGTGAGCTGGGCAAGTTTGTTGCCCGGCGCCGTCCTCAGGTAAAGCTTCCGGGCGGAGGTGACGTAGTTGACCGGGAAGATGTCCGGTTCACCGGCAACCGATACCACGAGCCGTCCGTGCTTGGTTCCCTCCAACAGCCGCCAGGACTGCTCGTCGTCGAGTTCCAGCACGGGTTGTCCATCTGCATGTTCAAACATCATGCAGCCATTCTTCTACGTTATGTAGAAATATTCCAGAGGTTTGATGAATTTACTCCTTGTGATGAGGTGGCCGTTCCATGCCGGGAGCAGGTTGCCCGCCAGGCAAGGGGCGAGACCTGAACTTTCAGGCGGCGCCCGCACTCCGGGCAGTAGCGTGGCGGTTCCAGCTGCAGCCGCGCGGCACACACCTGGTGGAGGGCGCGGCCCGGGCGGGCGTCCGACGGCGGGGTGCCGCCGCCGTCGGACGTTGCCTTCCTGCGGAGCCCGCCGCAGAGGGCGCAGAAATTCGCGTCGGCAGGATCGTTCCGGGTGCTCATAGGGTCTTCTGGAGTTCCTTGATGGGCATGTTGAGGTCCACCAGGAGGTTGAGGTCGGCGGCTGCCGGGCGGCCCAGGGTGGTCAGGTAGTTGCCGACGATGACCGCGTTGATACCGCCCAGGAGTCCCTCGCGGGTGCCCAGGTCGCCGAGGGTCAGCTCGCGGCCGCCGGCGTACCGCAGGACCGTGCGGGGCATGGCCAGGCGGAAAGCGGCGATGGCCCGGAGGGCGTCCTTGCCGTCCATGATCTGCTGGTTTTCCAAAGGGGTTCCGGGCCTGGGATTAAGGAAGTTCAGGGGGACCTCATGCGGCTCCAACGCGGCCAGCTGGGCCGCCAGCTCGGCCCGCTGCTCAAGTGTTTCGCCCATGCCGATCAGCGCTCCGCAGCACAGTTCCATTCCGGCGTCCTTGACCATGGCGCACGTCTCCAGCCGCTCCTCGTAGCTGTGGGTGGTGACCACCTGGGGGAAGTAGCTGCGTGCTGTTTCGAGGTTGTGGTTGTAGCGGTGCACGCCCCAGCCGGCGAGCTGGTCCACCTGGCGCTGGGTGAGCATGCCGAGGGAGCAGGCGATGTTGATGTCCACTTCCTCGTTGATGCGGTCGATGGCGAACTTGATCTGGTTCATGAGCTTGATGTCCGGCCCCCGGACAGCTGCCACGATGCAGAACTCGGTGGCCCCGGTGGCCGCGGTTTCCTTGGCGGCCTTGACCAGCTCCGGGATGTCCAGCCAGACGCCGCGGACCGGGCTGTCGAAGAGTCCTGACTGGCTGCAGAAGTGGCAGTCCTCCGGGCAGCCGCCGGTCTTGATCGAGATGATGCCTTCCACCTCCACCGCCTCTCCGCAGTGCCGGAGGCGGACCTGGTGGGCAAGCTCCAGTGCGGCCGGGACTGCGTGGTCGGGAAGCCGGAGAACCTCCACCAGCTGCGCTTCCGAGAGGCCGGTTCCGCCGTCCAGGACCTGCCGCCGGGCGGTCTCGAGAATGGGGTATTCCACGTGGATTGGGTGGGTCATCATTGCAGTCCTTTGTTTTGGGTGGGGCCTCCTAGACGACGGTAATTCGGTGGCTGCTCCCCGTTTTTGTGGCAGGGCAACAATGCGGGGCGGCCGAGGTTGTTAACAGGCACGGTCAAATGCTTAACGCTGCCGAAACAATCCGGTGACCGGCCTGTCGATCTTGCTGGATAGCGTCGCATCAGGCCCTTTAGCAACGAAAGCGAAGCACATCATGAGCAACGACAAAGAAACAACGCAACTGCTGGAACCGCCGGCACCGCCCGGAGCCGCCGTCGTCGGAAGCGCGCCCGCAGCCAGACCGGCGGGCAACGCGGCGGCGCTGAACGCCACCAAGGAAAGCCTCGAGGACTACACGCTCCGGTTCGCGCCGCGCTCCTACCGGAAGTGGAGTGCCGGCGTGGTGGCCACCAGTGCTTTGGGCGGCATTGCCTACCTGGCGGACTTCTCCATCGGCGCGAACATCGGCATCGCGTACGGCACCGTCAACGCCATTTTCGGCATCCTGGTGGCCGCCGTGATCATCTTCGCCACCGGCTTCCCCTTGGCCTATTACGCGGCACGCTACAACATCGACCTGGACCTCATTACCCGCGGTTCGGGCTTCGGCTATTACGGCTCTGTGGTCACCAACGTCATCTTCGCGACGTTCACCTTCATCTTCTTTGCCCTCGAAGGCTCCATCATGGCCCAGGGCCTGGAGGTGGGACTGGGGATTCCCCAGTGGCTGGGGTACGCGGCATCCACCGTGATCATCATTCCGTTGGTGATCTACGGGATGAACACCCTGGCCAAGCTGCAGGTGTGGACCACCCCGCTGTGGCTGCTCCTCATGGTGGTGCCGGTGGGGTACCTGCTGGTCTCGCACCCGGAGAGCATCGACACCTTCTTCGCCTACACAGGGGAATCGGGCGACGGCGGCCCGAACCTTGCGTCCGTCATGCTGGCTGCCGGCGTGTGCCTGTCCCTGATGGCGCAGATTGCCGAGCAGATCGACTACCTGCGCTTCATGCCGCCGCGCACTGAAGCAAACAAGGGGGCGTGGTGGCGCGCCGTTATCCTGGCGGGGCCGGGCTGGGTGATTTTCGGGGCGGTCAAGCAGATTGTTGGCCTGTTCATTGCCATCTACCTCATCGCCACGCTGGATCCCGCAGCCTCTGCGACTGCCAACGAGCCGGTGCACCAGTTCCTGGGCGTCTACCGGGAGATGATGCCGGCCTGGCTGGCCATGACGCTCGCCGTGGTGCTGGTGGTCATCTCCCAGATCAAGATCAACGTCACCAACGCCTATTCGGGCTCCCTGGCGTGGACCAACTCGTTCACGCGAATCACCAAGACGTACCCCGGCCGCATGGTGTTCGTGGTGGTCAACCTGGCCATTGCCCTGGTCCTGATGGAAGCCAACATGTTCGACTTCCTCAACACCATCCTCGGCTTCTACGCCAACTGCGCCATGGCCTGGGTGGTCACGGTGGCGTCCGACATCGCCATCAACAAGTACCTGCTGAAGATTTCCCCCAAGGTCCCCGAATTCCGGCGGGGCATGCTGTACGCCGTGAATCCGGTGGGCTTTGTGTCGATGCTCGCCTCCGCCGGAATTTCGATTGCGGTGTTCTTTGGTGCCTTTGGCGCCGCGATCCAGCCGTTTTCGCCGATCTTTGCGGTAGGCCTTGCCCTGGTCCTTCCGCCGGTGCTGGCGCTGGCCACCCGCGGACGGTACTACCTGCGCCGCGCCGACGACGGCATCGACCTGCCGATGTTCGACGCCGACGGGAACCCGAGCGATGCCAGGCTCCTGTGCCACGTGACCGGCATCGAGTTCGAGCGCCCTGACATGGTCCGTTCCGCGAAAGACGCTGCCGACGGCGGCCCGCAGTATGTTTCTTCGCTCGCGTTGTCCACGGACAAGACAGGGGAGCTGGTGCTGCCGCCACAGAAGTAGCTATTCGCTGCAATAGGGAAAGCCGGTACCTATGTGCCGGCTTTCTTTATGACTTTTCCCCGGGCCGTTGGTGGTGGTAAAACTCGTGGCGGGGCAGCTGTGGATAAGTTTGATCGCTGAATTGTGACCTGGGCTACCCTTAAGTCATTGTCCGGAGCAAGCCGTCTTGAAACTACTGGGGGATTAGCGGCCCATGACATCACAGAACGTCCCTACGTCCTGGCGAGCCCGGTCCAGTGCCGCCGCGTTCATCGTTGCAGCGGGGCTGACACTCGCCGGCTGCGCGGGTGGCGCCCCTGCAGACCCCGGTGCGTTGTCCTCCGCGCCGGCGGGCTCGCCGACGTCCAGCCCTTCGGCCACCCCGGCCCCGACCCCCACCGCCGTGTACAAGCCGGCTGATGCATCCGGGCCGGCCCAAAACGTCCCCGTCCCCGTGCTGCCCGAGGTGGCAAAGACGGAGACGAAGGAGGGCGCTGAGGCGTTTGCGAAGTATTGGTTCAGTGTGCTGAGTTACTCCTATGAAACCGGAGAAATTACTGCATTTGAAAGCGTAGAGCCACAGTCCTGCGCAGCCTGCCAAAAAGTAAAAGAAGTCATTGTGAATTGGCACTCAGAGGGGCGATGGCTGGTAGGGGGCAGGCTCACGACCCCAGTTGCAGACACCACTTTCGTAAAGGACCAAGGGGGGAAGTACAAGGTCGCTGTTCAAGTTCACCAGGAGCCCTTGTCCTATATGCGAGCTGATGGGACCACCGCGCGGACAGATCCACAGGCGCCTGATCAGGGGAATCTGCTCTTATTAGCCTATGAGAACGGCGCCTGGTCAGTGACCGAGCTCGGAAGCATAGTTGGCTAGCCGTGTCTGGTTATCGACTGCTCCGCACTATTCTTGCAGCAGCAGTCTTCCTTCTCCTTCTTTCTCATCCGGCTCTTGCGGAGGAAGCCAGCGATCCGGAGTTCGGTGGGGAATGGAATGCCGGCCTGCAATTTAATGGCTACAAATGGGACTCGGACGCAAAGGATTTTATTCGAGCAGATCCAAATGTCCCGAATACCGACCCCAACGAGTACAAGTACGAACTCCAATGCCACCTCGGTGGGGGAGACTTCGACACGCCCTGCCTCGCGAGGCAGCTTGAGTGCAAGAACGGTCCCGGGGGTAAGGAAGGCATTCCCGTCACCTGGCTCTCCCGGCCCCGAGGTGTACCCGGCGCTGTTTGGGCTCATCACTCCGGCCCTACGTGCCTATTCGACGCCAGACCCGAGGACTTGCTGCCCAGGATCGCTGCCGACATCCAACGGCAGTTCCAAAGCCTTCCGGTCAACGCCGGGACCGTGGTGGCCCAACCGAGTCCCCACACGCTGAGGGGTGCCGAAACCAACTTCTACGCGGAGGCAGCTGAACAGCAATTCGACGTCACCATGTTCGGGCAGGAGGTGCACATTGTCGCCACCCCGGTCCAGTACACCTGGAACTACGGGGACGGCACCGTGTTCGGTCCCCAGCCGTCAATGGGCGGACCATTGCCGCAGGACCGCTGGGGCGAGAAGACCCGGACGAGCCACGCCTACGGAGCCACGGGGGACTTCCAGGTAGTGCTGACCACCACCTTCCAGGGAACGTACTCGGTCAACGCCGGGCCGCCCCTGCCGATTCCCGGCCAGGGCCAGTTCAACGCTCCTGCCCAGACCATCAGCGTGTGGCGCTCGCTCACCCGAAACTACGCCGACGACTGCAACGCCAATCCCCAGGGCCAGGGCTGCCCGGGCGCGCCGCGGTAGGGGGTCAGCAAGGCAAGCGTTGCCCGCGAACCTGCTGTGATTCCCATCGCAACCGGAATAGCCGCAGGTGGTTCCCGGTTGGCAAGGACAGTACGTCTTCAGCCTTCGAAAGGAACTGCGCATGCTGTTTTCCCCTCTCACCCTCGGCGAACTTGAACTCCCCAACCGGCTGGTCATGGCGCCCCTGACGCGGCTCCGCGCAGGTGAGGAAGGCGTCCCCGGCCCGCTCGTCGTCGAGCATTACCGCCAGCGCGCGTCCCTTGGCCTCATCGTCAGCGAAGGAACGTTCCCCACGCCCGCCGGCCGATCCTACGCCGGCCAGCCGGGCATCGTCACCGAAGAACAGGTTGCCGGCTGGAAGAAGGTCACCGACGCCGTTCACGCCGAAGGAGGCCGCATGTTCGCGCAGATCATGCACGGCGGCCGCGTCTCGCACCCGGACATTACCGGCGGACTCGCGCTGGTGGCTCCCAGTGCCGTCGCCATCGAAGGCGAAGTCCGCACGCCCCTTGGCAAGCAGCCCTACCCGGTGCCGCATGCGCTCACCACGGATGAGCTGCCCATGGTGATCCAGGAGTTCGTGAACGCGTCGCTCAACGCCATCGAGGCCGGCTTCGACGGCATCGAACTGCACTCGGCCAACGGCTACCTGCTGCACGAATTCCTGGCGCCCAACTCCAATGTTCGCGACGACAGCTACGGCGGCTCGCCCGAGAACCGTGCCCGGTTCGTCATCGAAACCGTGAACGCCGTGGTGACCGCCGTTGGCGCCAACCGCGTGGGCATCCGCATCTCCCCCGAGCACAACGTGCAGGGCATCGCTGAAACTGATGCCGCCGACGTTCGTGCCACGTATGAGGTGCTCGTGGACAGCATCGCACCGCTCAACCTTGCCTACCTGAGCATCCTGCACCACGAGCCGTCCGGGGAACTGGTCCAGGATCTCCGTGCCCGCTTCGGCGGGACCTTCCTGGTGAACACCGGATTCGGCGTGATCACCACCCGGGATGAGGCCGCGTCCCTGGTGGCAGACGGTCTCGCCGACGCCGTGGTGGTGGGCCGCCCCGCCATCGCCAACCCGGACCTTGCCCGCCGCTGGAAGGAAAGCCTCCCGCTGAACGAGCCGGACCCGTCCACGTTCTACGCCGACGGTGCTCAGGGATACACGGACTACCCCGCCTACCAGAACTAGAACAAGGCTTAACGACGACGGCGGCACCCGGCTTTGGGTGCCGCCGTTGCTGGCTGCGCGGTGTGCTGTCCCGGCAGCTGGCGCCGAAGGCCATCCGACGGCCTCCGGATCACACTGTTAATTTGGCCCGCCGGGCCCTCAGGGATGCCGACGGTGATCAGATGCTACTCCATCGAATGGACTTTTGCTAGGCCTGATTTTTCGGCAAGCGCATGCCGCTAAAGCACGGCCTCCCGGCCGGTTCCTTCCCTCATCACCAGCCGGCCGTCCTCGATCGAAACCAGCACGCTTTTAGGCTTGCCGGTGACCTTTGTGATCGCCTTAAGCCCCCGGTTGGTCACCTCAACGCCCACCTGCGCGCCCTTCGCCGGCAGCTCCACGGACACCTCGTTGGCAATGCCCAGAATCGGGTTGGTGGACACACCGAGGTCCCGCCGAGCTTGTTTGCCGTTGACCGTCACGGTGATGTTGGCCTCCTCGAACCCCTCCTGAAAGACGATAAGCAGTTCCCGCATGGTGGCCTCTTCCTCGAGCATTGGGCGCTTGTGACGGCACCTCCACTACAGCACTTTGCGGGCGGTAGCGGAATACCTTTGCGGGCCGTGCCGGTAAGGCTGCTGCTGAATCGGCAGTGGAGCCGGGCAAGCCCGTAAGGCAAGATGTTCTGGTGACTCAACTGCCGCAGGCCCCGTCCGCTCCCTCCCCGTCCACGAAACCGGACGATGCCATCTACTCGCAGATAGCCGCAGAGCTGGGTGTCAAGGCCTGGCAGGTGAAGGCGGCTGTTGAACTGCTCGACGGCGGATCCACAGTGCCGTTCATCGCCCGCTACCGCAAGGAGGCCACGGGGACGCTCGACGATACCCAGCTCCGCGAGCTCGACGAACGGCTCCGCTACCTCCGCGAACTTGCCGACCGCCGTCGTTCGGTGCTCGACGCGATCGAAGCGCAGGGCCAGCTGACTCCCGAGCTGGCGAAGGCCATCCTCGCCGCGGACACGAAGTCCAGGCTTGAAGACATTTACCTGCCGTTCAAGTCCAAGCGGCGGACGAAGGCACAAATTGCGCGGGAAGCCGGCCTGGAGCCCCTGGCGGATGCCCTGCTCAAGCGGCCGGACCTGGACCCGGAACGCGAGGCCGCCAAGTACCTCAACTCCGGGCACGCCATCGCCGACGCGGCTGCGGCCCTCGCCGGGGCACGCGCGATCCTTGTTGAGAGGGTGGCCCAGGACCCTGACCTCGCGGCCACCCTGCGCGAGCGGCTGTGGACGCAGGGCCGCATGGTGTCCCGCGTGAAGAAGGGGAAGGAAGTCGAGGGCCAGAAGTTCGCCGACTACTTCGAGTTCGCCCAGGCGCCCGCCGGGATGCCTTCCCACCGCGTCCTTGCATTGCTCCGCGGCGAGAAGGACGGCGTCCTTGAGCTGGACCTTGCCGAGGCGGATCCAGCGGACGACGACGGCCTGGCCGCCGCGCGCTCGCGGTACGAGGCCGCGGTGGCCAGGTGCCTCGGGGTCACCGACCGTGGCCGTCCCGCCGACGCGTGGCTGGTCCAGGCTGCGCAGGTGGCGTGGCGGTCCCGGGTGCTGTCCCGGCTGACCGCGGATCTCCGCGGCAAAATGTTCGCTGCCGCCGAGGACGAGGCCGTCCGGGTCTTCGCTGCCAACCTGCGCGACGTGCTGCTGGCCGCCCCGGCGGGGAACCGGGCCACGCTCGGGCTGGACCCGGGACTGCGCACCGGCGTCAAAGTGGCTGTGGTGGACGGCACCGGCAAGGTGGTGGCCACCGACACCGTCTACCCGCATGCGCCCGCCCGGAAGTGGGACGAAGCATTGGCAACCCTGGTGCGGCTGGCGCGGCAGCACGCCGTCGAACTTATCGCCATTGGCAACGGCACGGCGTCGCGGGAGACGGACAAACTCGCGGCGGAGCTGATCAAGCGGCTGCCGGAAGTGGACCGGAAGCCGCAGAAGCTGGTGGTGTCCGAAGCGGGTGCGTCTGTCTATTCGGCCTCGGCCCTGGCCGCTGCTGAGCTGCCGGGGATGGACGTGTCCCTTCGCGGAGCGGTCTCCATTGCCCGCCGTCTCCAGGACCCGCTCGCCGAGCTGGTGAAAATCGACCCGAAGTCCATCGGTGTGGGCCAGTACCAGCATGACGTGACGGCCTCGAAACTGGACCGCAGCCTGGACGCCGTGGTGGAGGACTGCGTGAACGCCGTCGGCGTGGACGTCAACACCGCCTCGCCCGCGCTGCTCAGCCGCGTGGCCGGCGTCGGGCCCTTGCTGAGCGAAAACATTGTGGCCTACCGGAACGAGCACGGCCCCTTCGCCAAGCGCACGGACCTGAAAAAGGTGCCGCGGCTCGGTGCCAAGGCGTTCGAGCAGTGCGCCGGCTTCCTCCGGATCACCGGGGGAGCGGAGCCGCTGGACGCATCCAGTGTGCATCCGGAGTCCTACGCAGTGGCGCGTAAGATCCGGGCTGCCGCCGGTTCCGCGCCGGCCTCCTCCCTGGACCCGCGCGACTTCGTGGACGATACGTTCGGCCTGCCCACGGTGCAGGACATTCTGTCCGAGCTGGACAAGCCCGGCCGGGACCCGCGTCCCGCGTTTGCGGCCGCGACATTCTCCGAGGGAATCGAGAAGATCTCAGACCTCAAGCCCGGAATGGTGCTGGAAGGAACGGTGACCAATGTTGCTGCGTTCGGCGCGTTCGTGGATGTGGGCGTCCACCAGGATGGCCTGGTCCACGTCTCGGCGATGGCCAACCGCTTTGTTTCCGATCCGCGGGAAGTGGTTAAGTCCGGCCAGGTGGTGCGGGTGAAGGTGCTGGAGGCGGATCCTGACCGGAAGCGGATTTCGCTGACCCTGAGGCTCGACGACGAACCCTCCGTTGGAGGGGCGGGCTCGGGGCGCGCCGGCAACAGTTCACGAACCCAGGGACGCGGCAGGGAGAAGGGCGGAAATCCCGCACGGAATGTGCCATCGCCGGCCCGCTCGTCCGCGGCCCCGGCGCCTGTTAGGAAGGATGCCCCTGTCAACACGGCCATGGCTGAGGCGCTGCGGAAGGCCGGCCTGGACAAGTAGCCGCTTCCTTGACGGTCAGGCGAGGGCAGTGGTCGGTTGACGTGGGAAGACACGTCCGGAGCGGCTCGGCCTCGGCCGACTTTCGGCGGCAGGGGGTTTCTGCAAAGGTTGTTTCATGACTTATTTCCTGGAGTACACGATTCCCGCCGCGCCCGACGAAGCCGAGTTTGAGTTTCCCTATGATGAGATCAACCCCGGGACCACTATTCCGTTGTCGGAGACCGATGCGGAGGTGGTGCACGCCCCGGAACTCCCGGCCAGGACCGGCATCGTCGCTGCCACCGTTCCCGAAGCGAAGCTTGAGGCTGAGCAGCTGATCCTGCACAGCCGGGCTTCTGAAGGTTCCCTCTACTTTGACCCGTCCAATTCCCTGCAGGCCGGAGTTGGAACGCTCGTTGCCACGTTCAGCGAAGGCCGGGGCTGGCAGGACGCCTAAGTGCCCGTAGGCTGGCCGGGGCTCCCCACCAGCCTTGGCCGTCCGAACTGGGTCCGCACGCCAGGCGAAAACAGGACAGATTCAGGCGGCCCGCTCACCCTGATACCCGCTGAAGCAATCAGTTCATCCTTCACATGGTGCAGCGTGGCAGAGCACAGCGGCCATGGCTCGTGGGTGTTGGGAATGTAGATGCTCCGTCCCCCGAATACGCCGTGCATGCCAAACCTTGCCGTCAGAAAGACCGATAACGGGTCGTCGACGGCGGCCCCGGGCTGGGGTACGACGGCGAAACTGCTCCGTGCCCCTTGCCCGAAGCGCCTGACAGAAAAGCCGGGGGCGTCATTGCCCGGCGAGTCCGGCTCCGCCTGCGAATACCGGATCCGCGACCACACGTAGGGAATTCCCGCTGCCCGGGCCGCCAAAACCACTGGCAGCCGGTCCGCGTCCAAGCTCAGGAAGACCACGCCCCGAGTTCCGTCGGGTTCCCGCGAGTAGAGGCGCACATTGACTTCATTGAAGCTGCCCAGATACGGGATCCGTGGGCCGCGTCCAAATCCGGCGTTCTTCATGCGGAAACCGATAAGCCCCACCCACGAACTGCCGTCGAAGACGTCCGGCTGCACTCCAGGGGGCATGAATCGGGCAGCTACGTTTTCCGGGAGGCGCCAGTGAAGGAAGATGGCGTCGGCCCACCGCTGGTCCATGATGCGGGGCAGTGGAAGCTCAGGCGGGGTGGGCCAGAGGCCGGCGGCGGTTGGATGGGTGTCCACGTGCGAAGCCTACCGGAGGCGGCCGGCCGTTCACGCTGGCGCTTATTCGGCGGCGGCGCCCGCAGGATCGCGGGCCTCCCGGGACTCCTTCTGCCACGGCCAGCGCCCGGTGATTTCCAGCTCCAGCGAGAAACTGAGGAACGTCCGGATCAGAACGATGACGGCGAGAACGCCGACACTTTCGAAGGTTGGGGTGACGGCGACCGTGCGGATGATGTCGGCGGCCACCAGCAGTTCAAGGCCCAGGAGGATGGACCTGCCCAGCAGCTGCCGGTAAGAGCGGTACAGAGTCAGCTTTTCGGCGCCGGCGGGCAGTCTGCGGGGCTGGTGGCCGCGAAGCGCGAGGGGGATGGAGATGAGCGCCCCGACCACCATCACGGCCACCCCCGCAAAATCGACAAATTCGCCGACCGTTTCAATGATGTGCCGAAAATCCACGGTGTACGCCTTCCTATGTGCCCGAGGCCCAAGCTGCCAGCCTAAGCGCTGGCGCCGGTGTGCGGCCGCAATCTATGGGTGGCGTACCCCGTTGCCGGCGATGATGTCCCGGTAGCCCTCCCGGAAAGAGGGGAACGCGAATTCGAACCCTGTGCTGCGCAGCAGGTCGTTGCGGCAGCGCTTGTTGCCGCCTCGTGCGGGCCCGGCATCACCCACGGGCGGCTCCGCAAGCCCCAGCTCCGCGGCGAGGAAGCGCAGCACCGTCCCCAGATCGGCGGGGTCGTTGTCCACGCCGACGTAGACTGGGGCCGGTTCTGGAGGCACGGTGGCCAGGTGCACGGTGGCGGCAGCGGCGTCGTCGCGATGGATGCGGTTGGTGTACCTGGCATCTTCCGGAACCACGGCGGTGCCGCCCCGGACTTGGTCGATCAGGCGGGTGCGGCCAGGTCCGTAAATGCCGCCCAGCCGGAGGGACGTCGCCGTGGTAGCCGTTCCGCTGAATGCTGCCTGCAGCAGCTGCTCCGCTTCCAGCAGGACGCGGCCGGAAAACCCGCCGGGGCGGGGAGGCGTATTTTCATCCACCCAGCCGCCCCCGGCGTCGCCGTAAACCGCGGTGGAGGAAACGAAGAGCACCCGCTGCGGCCTCACGCCGTCGCGTTCCAGGGCATCAAGCACATGGGTGAGACCGTCCACATAGGCGGCCCGGTAGGCCTCTTCTGTTGGCGAGTCGGCAGCTACCGCTATGACGACGGCGGTGGTGTCCGCCGGGACGCGCGGCAGGCCGGGTGCGCTCAGGTCCGCCGCAACACCTTCGATGGCGGCCGGCAGTTTGGCGGGGGAACGGCGCCAGCCCACAACGCGGTGGCCAAGGGCGTGGAACCGCAGCCCGGCTTCGGTCCCCAGGTCACCGCAGCCGGCTAAAAGGATGGTCATTCTTTACGGCGCCTCAACCGGGAAGAACACGCGCGGGTCCTGGAGAAGGGCCGGGTAGGCAAAGGCGGTGCGGTCAATGATTTCAGTAACGGTGAAATTCCTGCCGAACCGGCCGTCCTCCAGCGTGATGGGCCGGCCCACCACCTGTCCCACCGCGAACTTCGCGCCGTGCTCGAACGGAACGGCCACCGGGGTTTTGCCCGGCAACGTCGAGAACGCTTCCTCCTGTGCGAGGCGCTTGCGGGTTGGCTTCTTGACCAGCTGCCTGGGCGGCGCCTTCCGGGGCTGCCGGGAAGGACGGCGGGATCCGTCGTCCAGGAAGACAGGGGAGTAGTCATCGTCGCCAAGAACCGCCGCCGCTGCGGCCGCGGAGCTCCGGCTCACCGGCGGAAGCGCCACCGTGTTCAGCGTCTGGGGGTCGACGTCGTGGTGCGGTGAACGGAGGATCCACAGAATGTCGCCCTCGGGCTCCTGCGGCAGGAACTCATGCTTGGGCTCCGGCCAGATGTAGTCCATCTCGGGGATGGCATCGGTGAACACTGAGCTGTAGAACTTCGGTTCCTTGCGCACCAGCTTGGAGCGGTGGCTGAGGTGGAAGTCAGCATCCCCAAGCCACGGCGGCATCGGAATCTTCGCCGCATAGTCCGGGTGGGCGGCCTGCGGTGCGAACTCGGTGATGTTCGCCCGGGTGTTGTCGGGGTGGCCGCGCTTGGTCCACTCATCCACCATTGCCAGGCCGTACATGGTGAGGGCCGGCACGTAGCCCATCCACATCCGGATGGCCGGGTGGGTCTGCCAGCCGTATCCCGGAAGCACCAGGGATCGAAGCGTCTGCAGCGCCTCGACGCGCTGCTTGCCCAGCCTGGCGGTGTCCAGGGCGGCGGCGCTCTGCCGGAAATCGGGGTACGGAAGGAAGGTTTGCATCTCTTCAGTCTGACGGCACCTGGCGGATGTGCCAATTGCAGTGCCACGGGCCACATGGGGAGGTCCTGGATGTTCACATCGTGGACGCATGCATACGCCGGGGGTCTCCAGGCACTAAGATCACCGCAACCACCCCAGCGTTTTGGAAGCTCACTCATGACATCAACAGTTGAAAAAACCACCGGAACCACTCCAGCCTTCGTGCCCCGCTACGGTCAGATGCTAAGTCCGGAAGCAAAGGGCATCCTGGTCCTCGACGAGTTCACCATCGATCCTGCCGCAGCGCGCAAAGAGCAGCACCGCTTCCGCGACGGTATGGCTGCGGTCGCCCGGACCATGCGCCGGATTGCCGCCCTCCGCGTGGTGATCGCGATTGTAGCCATCGGGAACCTGCCGCTGTTCCTGCTCTCCAGCGGCTGGTGGATCTACGCCGTGTCGCTCACCCTCGTGGTGGCCGTACACGCGGCTGTTTCGTGGCTGAACCGCCACGAGCCGCGGCTCAAGCAGCGCTCCGCCCTGGAGCTGCACATGCACCGCGAACGCAGCGCCAACTACCGCAAGGTGCGCGACGCCGTGAAATACATGATCGACACCCCTGCGCGCATGAACGAGCACCTCTACCTGGAACTGCTCGCCGCAAAGCGCGTCGCCCTCAACCTGGCCCACGGCACCGTCGCCCTGCTGGACACCAGCGACGACTCCGCCTGGAAGGTACGGATCGTGCGGGAGCTGCCGGCCGCCAGCTGACCTGCCAGGCGGTGCCTGTAAGAATTAAAGAACGACGCCGGCACGTCCCTTATGGGGGCGTGCCGGCGTCGTTTTTTGGTCAACGGAATTTGTCTATCGCCGACCTGTCTGGGGTGCCCCTGGGGGCTGGCGCCTCGCCGTGACTGGCCCCGCGGCGACAAGCCGCAGAGCCCATGCAGCCACTACGCGGGGAGCTGGAGGACCTGCCCCTCGAATACGAGGTTGGGATCAGAAATGGTGTCCGTGTTGGCGTCGGCAAGGTGCTGCCAGCCGCCCTCGACGCCAAGCTTCTGGGCCACGATGCTGAGGGTGTCGCCGGCCTGCAGTGTGTAGGTCTCGCCGCTGAGGGCCACTGTTGTGGCATGCTTTGCCACCGGCGCCTGGGCCACGGGCGCGCTTTGGACCGGAGCGGTTTGCGCGGCCTGGACCGGAGCGCTCTGGACAGGCGTTGCCTGGACTGCCCCGGTGGCGCCGCCGCTCAGGCCCAGCTGTGCGGCGCAGGACGGCCAGGCGCCCCAGCCCTGCGAGGCCTGGACCTGCTCGGCTACGGCGATCTGCTGCTCGCGGCTCGCGTCCGCGGCTGAACCGGTGCCTCCGTAGGCAGCCCAGGTGGTGGGGCTGAACTGCAGGCCGCCGGAGTAGCCGTTTCCGGTGTTGGTGGCCCAGTTGCCGCCGCTCTCACACTGCGCCAAGGCGTCCCAGGTGGAGGTGCTGGTGGTGGCGTTGGCCGCCGTCGCCGAGAGCGCCAGGCCTGCCGCGGAGATGGCGGCTACAGTGGCCCCGCGGCGTGCGGCAGTACGGAATTTGGTGTTTTTCATGATGGTGATGCTCCTGAAGGCCACCTGCGCTGGTTCCGTCCCCGGAGATCATCGCGCCACTGCCCGCCCCTGACGAATAGAGGTCACTTTCGGTGTCTGCCTGCTGGGCAGTTGTGGTGGAGGCAGCACCGGGCATTCCTTGGCCCGCCAGCAGCGGGCATGCTTTTCACGCTAGGACATCACCGGGGCGTTATCAAATCGAGATTTTCCTGGGTGTTGGCTGGTGGTTGCCTGACCGAGCGCGGCGGCCAGGTAGGAAGCGGTGCGGCTGCGGGTGGAACGCGCGACGGCGGCAGGCGTCCCGGCCGCCATGATCTGCCCGCCCTTGTCCCCTCCTGACGGTCCAAGGTCGATCACCCAATCTGCCCCCGCCACCACTGCCATGTCGTGCTCGACCACCACCACCGAGTTTCCGGCATCCACCAGGCCGTGGAGCTGGGTCATCAGCAGCTGCACGTCGGCAGGATGCAGTCCGGTGGTCGGTTCATCGAGGAGGTAGAGGCTGTGGCCGCGCTGTGCCCGTTGCAGTTCGGTAGCGAGCTTGATGCGCTGCGCCTCGCCGCCGGAGAGCTCGGTGGCCGGCTGCCCCAGCCGCAAATAGCCGAGGCCCACGTCCCTCAGGCTTTTGAGGCTCCTCGCGGCAGCAGGGATGCCGGCCAGGAAATCGGAGGCGGCGTCCACCGTCATGGCCAGAACCTCGGCGACGTTCAGGCCGCGGTACAGCACCTCAAGCGTTTCGGGGTTGTAGCGGGACCCCGCGCACTCCGGGCACGGGCCGTAACTGCCGGGCAGGAAGAGCAGTTCGACGGCGACGAACCCCTCGCCCTGGCAGGTTTCGCAGCGCCCGCCAGCCACGTTGAAGGAGAACCTCCCGGCGCCGAAGCCGCGGGCCTTGGCCTGCTCCGTGGCGGCGAATTCCTTGCGGACGGCGTCGAAAAGCCCGGTGTAGGTGGCCAGGTTGGAACGCGGGGTCCGGCCGATGGGCTTCTGGTCCACAGTCACCAGGCGGTCAATGCGGTGGCCGCCCAGGACGCTTCCCAGCTCCAGGGGCTCCGCGGCCCCGCCCTGCTCCACCGGGGTCCTGAGCCCGGAGCCGACAGCCTCGCCCAGGACTTTGCCCACAAGAGTGGACTTGCCGGAGCCGGACACCCCGGTGACTGCCGTCAGCACGCCCAGCGGGAACTCGGCATCCAGCCCGCGCAGGTTGTGCCGGGTGATGTTCTTCAGCTCCAGCCATTCCTCCGGCTCCCTGGCCCCGCCCGAACTGGAACCGCCGTGCGGGACGGAGCCGCCGTCGTCGAACAGGAAAGGCCTGGTCACTGACGCCTCGATTGCGGCGAGGCCGTCAACCGGTCCGCTGTACAGCACCTCGCCGCCGCCTTCGCCGGCTCGCGGGCCCACGTCCACCAGCCAGTCGGCCCTGCGGACCACGTCCATGTTGTGTTCCACCACGAATACCGAGTTGCCGGACGATTTCAGCTGCTCCAGCACTTCCAGCAGCGGCTCCGCGTCGGCCGGATGAAGCCCGGCGGAGGGCTCATCCAGCACGTAGATCACACCGAACAGGCCCGACCGCAGCTGTGTGGCGATCCTGAGCCGCTGCATCTCGCCCGGCGACAGGGTGGGGGTGGCCCGGCCGAGCGCCAGGTAGCCGAGCCCGAGGTCCAGCAGGACCGTGATCCGCTGCAGCAGGTCCCGGGTGATGGCCACCGCTACCTCGTTCGACTCTCCGGAAAGCTGCCTGCGGGAGGCCGTGCCGGCGTCGTCCAGTCCAGCGGTGGGACGGACAACCTCGGCCAGCTCCACCATGGGGAGCCCGTTCAGTTCCGCGATGGTCCTGCCCGCAAACGTGACGGCCAGGGCCTCCGGCACCAGCCCCGTCCCGGAACAGCGGGGGCACGGCCCGGACTCCATGTAGGCCAGCACGCGGTCACGCATGGAGGCGCTTTGCGAATCGGCCAGCGTATGGAGGACATAGCTTCTGGCGCTCCAGAACCGCCCCTTGTAGGGCTTGGCCACGCGGTCCCTCTGCGGAGTCACCTCCACCACGGGCTGTTCCTCGGTGAAGAGGATCCAGTCACGGTGTTTTTTGGGCAGCTTGCGCCACGGCACGTCGACGTCGTAGCCCAGGTGGGTGAGGATGTCCCGCAGGTTCTTCCCCTGCCAGGCGCCCGGCCAGGCGGCGATGGCGCCGTCGCGGATGCTCAGGGACGGATCCGGGACCAGCGAGGACTCTGTCACGGTGTGCGCGACGCCCAGGCCGTGGCATTCCCGGCAGGCGCCGGCAGCGGTGTTGGGGGAGAAGGCATCCGAGTCCAGCTGCGTGCTGCCGGCGGGGTACGTGCCCGCCCGCGAGAACAGCATGCGCAGGGAGTTGGAGAGCGTGGTGACGGTTCCCACGGTGGACCGGCTGCTGGGAGCGCCGCGGCGCTGTTGAAGGGCGACGGCGGGCGGAAGCCCGCTGATCATCTCCACCTTGGGGTTGTGCCCCTGCTGGATCAGGCGGCGGGCGTACGGGGCGACGGACTCGAAGTAGCGCCGCTGGGCCTCGGCGTAGATGGTGCCGAACGCCAGCGAGGACTTGCCGGAGCCTGAGACGCCGGTGAACGCCACGATCGCGTCGCGTGGGACGTCCACGTCAACGTTCCGGAGATTGTTTTCCCGGGCTCCCCGGACCCGGACAAAACCGTCAGCGGAAGGGGAGGGAGCCGGGTACTGCAGGTCATCAGCGTGCTTAGCGTTCTGCATTGGTTCGACTCTAGTGGTGATTCCGGCGCTGGGCATTATCCTGACCCGATGGATAACTTTGCCGGCGGCACTGCCGTGCCCGAAACAGAACTGGACGCAGCAGAGCTTGAAGTCCCCGCCAGGATCCTTCCGGTGGCCGAGCTGCACCTTCACATCGAGGGAACCCTCCAGCCCGAGCTGATCTTCGCGCTCGCAGAGAGAAACGGCATCGCCCTGCCGTACGCAAGCCTGGACGAACTCCGGGAAAGGTACGAGTTCACGGACCTGCAGTCCTTCCTGGACCTGTACTACGCGAACATGGCGGTGCTGCAGACCGAACAGGACTTCGCCGACATGACCCGGGCCTACCTGGAGCGGGCTGCTGCTGCCGGAGTCCGGCACGCCGAAATCATGATGGACCCGCAGGCCCACCTCTCGCGCGGGATTTCCCTGCAGACCTGCGTCAACGGTGTGGCTTCCGTACTGGCAACGTCGCAGGAGGACTTCGGGATTTCCACCCTGCTGATCGCTGCGTTCCTGCGCGATCTGTCCGAGCACTCGGCACTGGAAGTGCTGGACAGCCTGCTGGCCATGAACGCACCCATTGCCGCCGTCGGCCTGGATTCCGCCGAGGTGGGCAATCCGCCGTCGAAATTCGAGCGGCTCTATGACAAGGCACGCGAGGCAGGCCTGCGGCTGACGGCGCACGCCGGCGAGGAGGGACCGCCGTCGTACATCATCGAAGCCCTGGACATCCTGGGCGTGGAACGCATTGACCACGGCATCCGCTGCATGGAGGATCCGGACCTGGTGGAGCGCCTGGTGGATGCGCGGATTCCGCTCACCGTCTGCCCGCTGTCCAACGTCCGGCTCCGGGCCGTGGATACCCTTGCCGAGCACCCGCTGCCCGCAATGCTCGCGGCCGGGCTGAACGTGTCCGTCAACTCGGACGATCCCGCGTACTTTGGCGGCTATGTGGACGACAACTTCGCCCAGCTGGGGGCGGTGTTTGAGCTGTCCGACTTCGACAAGGCCCGGCTGGCAGCGAACTCGATCCATTCGTCCTTCGCCTCCGAGGAACGGAAGGCGGAACTGCTGGAGGAACTGAACAGCGGCGAAGTGGCGGGCGCCTAACGTGTCCCAGGCAACAGCCGCTGGTGAATCCGGCTAATATAGGTGCCGCAGGCGTGTCTGGGAAGTGCAATGTCGCACCCATGTCAGCGCTCAAGGGTTGTGCAGTCAGCCCGTTTCCCGAGACCTCAGCCTCATTTGTTGGGATGTCCGCTTAATAGTCGGTCACGACACGCATTGTTAACCATTTCAAGTCGCGCGATTTAACCGGCAATTGGCAAGATGCCTATGACCGATCGCTTTTATAAAGGGGAACCATGGCCAAGTCCACCGCAGAAAACACCTTCCTTCGCCTCAAGACCGTGCTGGATGTCCTGACCGAAGGCGTGTGGTCAGGCGATGCACTGAACGCGGGGCAAGTCCTCGCGGAGGCTACGGCACGCGTGCCGTTCAACGAGCACGAGGCCGAACTGCTCAGCGGCGGGATTCCCCGCGGCCACAAGACGCTCACCTCGGCCACCGCAAAGCTGGTCAAGGCCGGCTGGCTGGTCAAGGGCCGCTCCGGCTGGACCATCACTGACGAAGGCATGCGCGCAACGGTTGCCTTCCCGGACGCCGTGTCCTTTGCCACCGCGCTCGACGCCGGCACTCCAGTGCCTGCCGATGTCCAGGTTCCCACTGCTCCCGAGGGCTTCGTGCGCAGGACCACCGCGGTCCCCGAAACGGCAGCCCCGGCAGCCGTGGCCGCCGACGCCAAGAAGGCTCCCGCCAAGAAGACCCCGGCAAAGAAGGCCGCCGCCGCCGTGGGCAAGGCAGCCAAGGTGCTCGAGGACGCCGTCGAGCCCGTGGTCAAGGCCGTGCGCACCCGCAAGGCGCCGGCCAAGGCAACTGAAACCGCTGCACCCGTGGCAGCGGAGCCGTTCGAGGACGCGGATGTTGAGACGCACCCGCAGCCCGAAGCGGTGGCTGTAGCCGGCGACTTCAACACCATCCTGGGTGCTCCGGAGAACTGGGCACCGCAGTACGACGAAGCCCAGATGGAGTTCGACTTCCTGGACCAGCTCTGGAAGAAGAGCACCGAACTGCCCGCCGGCTTCTACACCTTCAAGATCGCCCTCAACCGGTCCTGGGATGAGAACTACGGCGCGTTCGGCGTGTTCGACGGCCCCAACCACGAGCTGCACCACGCCGGCGGTCCGGTCACCATCCGCTACAACCACAGCACGCGCGACATCACCATCAACTAACTCCCGTGCCGCCCTCCCAACTAGGTAGCGCCAAGTGTCGTTTTGGACGCTCAAAACGACACTTACTGCTACCTAGTTGGGAGGGGACGGCACTGACGGAGGGGAGGCACCATGGCACGGCACGCAGGTCCGTCATCCGGGGTGCCCGATCCTTCTGAGGGAGCCGCCTCATCCGACGCAGCCGCGTCATTCCACGGAGCCGCGTCATCCGAGGCGGGTTCGGTGCGGCTGACGGCCCGGGTTTTTGGGGTGGTCCAGGGGGTGGGCTTCCGCTACCGGACCATGGGCAAAGCGGAAGAGCTTGGCCTCACCGGCGAGGTGAAGAACCTTGCCGACGGCTCGGTCGGCCTGGTTGCCGAGGGACCCCAGTGGAAAATCAACGAGCTCCGGACCTGGCTGAATTCCGAACGCACCCCGGGGCGTGTGGAGCGCGTGGAGGACTCCATCTCCGCGGCTGAGGGTAACTTCCGCAGCTTCCGGGCGCGCTGAGCCCTACAGCTCCGTGCTCAAGTCCGTGCTCAATCGGCTCAATCCCGCGGGCTGAGGCCGATGAAGGCGCCCAGCTCTTCCAGCGCTGCGGGCTTGTGCGGCATGTAGCTGGTGAGCTCGGGGGAGCGGATGATCACGGCCCGCCATTGCCCGCGTGACACGGCCACATTGATCCGGTTCCTGTTAAGCAGGAACTCAGCTCCCCGCGGCGCCTCGGCCACGGCGGAGCAGGCCATGGATACGAGTACAACGGGCGCTTCCTGGCCCTGGAACTTGTCCACGGTCCCCACCCGGACATCCGGCAGCCCGGCTTCCTCCAGGGCTTTCCGGACCAGGTGGACCTGGGCGTTGTAGGCGGCCACCACCAGCAGGTCCTGCTGGTCGAGGGGCCGTGCCTCGCCCTGCGCCCCCGGCGTCCATTTCAGCCCAAGGTGCCGCCGTGCCTGGCGGACCACCTCCGCCGCCTCTTCCCTGGACGCTGTGGTGTTGCCGGTATGCTCCACGAACACGGTTTCGACGCCGGGTGGCAGCTCCTCGAGTTTCCGCTGCGATGCTGCCGGGGCGGACTGCAGCTTCCCTTCGTAGCTGAGCCCGGAAACTGCGCGGCACAGTTCCGGGTGCATCCGCCAGCTGTCGGCCAGGAAGTAGCCAAGGCTGGCAGGCAGGGTGGCGTGTCCCGCGGCCAGCCAGCCCAGGGCGGACTCGTCCACGGGCTCCGGGTGCGCGCCCTGGGTGACCTGTGGCAGCTGCTGCGGATCGCCGAGCAGGAGCAGCCGCTTGGCGGCCCGGGAAACGGCAAGGGTGTTGGCGAGCGAGAACTGCCCGGCTTCATCGACCACCAGCAGATCCAGGGAACCGGCGGGGACTTCCTTGCCGGTCATGGTCCACGCCGTTCCGCCCACCAGGCAGCCGCCGGAGGACGCAAGCAGTCGGGCGACGTCGCCGTCCCTGCCGGACTTCCAGGGAACATCGTGCGGGGACGCCAGCTTCTTGGCTACCGCCGCCGGGTCAACGCCGCCGGCGGCAATGGCGCAGCAGAGCAGGTTCTCCACCACGTTGTGCGACTGGCCCACCACGCCGATCTTCCAGCCTTCTTTCACCAGCCGGCCGATGACGTGGGCCCCGACGTACGTCTTTCCCGTGCCCGGCGGCCCCTGCACGGCAAGGTAGGAACGGTCAAGGTCCCGGAGGGACGCCGTGATGGCCGCAGCGTAGTCCGCGCTGCCATCGGTGTTGTGGGGTACGTCCACGGGCCCGGCCAGGGTGCTGAACCGCGGGGGCTGCTTGCGCAGGATGTCCAGCCCGGGTTGCGCCGGGAGCGAAGGAACGGACGCTCCGACGGTGGCGGCGATCTCCGCGATCGCAGCTTCGATGCTCGCGGTGGCCACCGGCTGGTCCTCGGTGAGGGCCACGGGCAGGTGCGGGTAGGCGGCAACCTTCCCCGACTCGCGCTCGGCGATGGTGATGATGGTGTGCTCCGGGTCGTCAGGCGCCGGAGCAAGCTCGCTGATCCTCGTCCCGAAGGCGTAGGCGCGTGCGCCGGGAGCAGCGTCCGGGGCGGCCATGCCCTCCGGGGGCGGTGCGTCGTAGAGCCGGCACCAGGTGGAGTCTGCGCGGAAATCGGACCCCTCGGTCATGGTGCCGCGGAGCCGGAGTACCCGTGTCCGCATACGCTCCCGGGGCTTGGCCAGCGCCCAGTCGGAGGTGACCTCGGCCGAGGACACCACGAACACGTTCCGTTGGTCCGCCCAGTTCTCAAGCGGTGCTTCCACGCGGTCGAAGTGCTGCCACCAGAACTGTTTGCGCTCGCGGCGGTGGTAGCCGGTGGCGGCGGCCACCATCGCGATGGCGCGTTCGTCGTCGGTCCAGGGGCGGTTGTCCGGAAGATCTGCCAAGTACTCGCGCAGCCTGGCCTCCGCCGGACTTTCCTCGGGGACAGGCCGCTGTTCCGGCGCTGGCCCTCGTTCGGCTGCGCCCTGCCCTTCGGCTGCGCCCTGCCCTTCGGCTGCGCCCTGGCGTTCCGGGGATGCTGCGGCCGCAGCGGCCTGCGCCCCCACCTCGCGCAGCCAGTCCCGGAGCCGGAGCGTGGACAGGCAGTCGTAACGGTTGTAGTCCGAGATGGACGCCAGGACCTTGTCCGCTTCCGCCATGTTCCCGGCATCGCGGGCCGCGCAATAGGCGGCGTAGGCCACCACCGAGGCACCCGCGTCCTTCACGTCCCCCGAGCGCAGGTTGTTGCCCATATAGAGCGGCTCCAGTTTCTTGATGGAATACGAGGGCTCGGAAATGCGCAGCGAATGCCGGACAGTGGCGTAAAGATCCACCAACAGCCCTTCCCGGAGCCAGCTGTCCACTGTCTCCTCCCCGGCCTGGTGCGCCAGCGAGAGGTTGCGGAGTGCCGTCTTTTCGTACGGTGCGTAGTGGTAGACGTGCATGTCCGGATACCGTGCCCGGCGTTCCTCCACGTAGCCAAGGAAATCCAGGAAGGCGCGGCGCTCCCCGGACCTGGAGTGCGCCCAGAACGGGCGGAACACCGGGTCGCCGTGATGGCCTGGAGCCGGTGCCTCGACCACTCCGAACAGGTACTCGATGCCCCAGGCTCCGGTGGCGGGATCCTGCCAGAGGGGGTCACCCTCGAAGTCGAAGAAGATGTCCCCGGGGCTGGGAGGCGGCAGTGACCCGATGGTGTTCCCGGGCAGGACAGTGAACGCGACTGTGTGCGGCTGGCCGTCCTTGGTGAACGTCCGGGAGCCCGCGACGGCGTCCAGCCCCAGCTGCATTCGGGCCTGCGACCGGAGCCGCGCCACGGAATTCCGGGCGTCCCCGGCAGGCATCGCCGCAAGTTCGTCGATAGTGGTGATGCCGGCGGCGTGCAGTTTCTTTCGCTGCACCACCGACATCCCTGCCACCATCAGGAGGTCCCGGTGCAGTTCCACCTGCTCGGCGCAGTAATCGCACCGGCCGCAGTGGACGATTCCCGGCTGCTGCCACCTCACCGTGGCGCCAGCCTCCCTGTGGTGCGCAACCAGTTCGCGGAAACGGTGCCGCCGTTCGCGGAAAACAGGCAGCAGGTCCGGAAGCGAATGGCTGCTGCGGAGCCAGTCCTCACCTATGCGCGTGCCCAGCACCAGCGTGACCACCGGTGAGGGCTCAATGCCCATCCCCAGCAGCTGGTCCCCGTACGCCGCCAACTGCAGCAGCGCGCCCACCTTGGCGTGCCGGGCGAGTTTGGTGTCCCAGACCTCATAGCGCCCGGGGTTTCCGGTGCCCGCGGCTTCGTTGACCAGGAAGTCCGCGTAGCCCAGGAACTCGCCGTCAAAGAACGTGGCCTGGAAGACCACGTCCGCCCCGGACCGCAGGGCGAGCTCTGTTTCGGCATGCTTGGCCTGCAGCTCCCCGCGGCCGTTCCGGCCACGATCAAGGGAGTACACGCCCGCACCCCGGCCGGCATCCCATTCGCCGTACTTGGCAAGCAGGCTGGCCAGGACGGTTTGCTCGTGCCGGTCGCCCAGTTCGCCGGCGCGGACCTGCATTTCGTCTGCGGGAAAGACCGCCTTGGGGGAGCGGCCCAGTTTCTCGTCCAGGACCCGGAGCGTGCGGTACTCACACTCGCTGGCGGCCACAAGGTCGCTGGCGGAAAACACCAGGTCCGGCGGCGCGCCGGCCGCAGCAGCTTCAAGCAGGAACACGGAGCCTCCCCATCGACAGCCGGGCCGTCATCGGCGGGCCGGAGGAGGATTCCCCTGGCCCTGAATCAAACCTAGCAACAGGCACCGACAAACAGCCGGGCCCCGGAACTAGGTAGCGCCAAGTGTCGTTTTTGTGCCCCCAAAACACAAAATGGGCGTACCACGTGGGGGGGGGGGGAGCCCTCCGCGGCCGCCCGCACCTGGGCTTTGTCATGCTCGGCATGGGCGGAGCGCAGCAGGTCCATGAACTCGGTTTCGTTCCGGATGAGGCGCTTGTACTTCTCCGGGAGCTTGCGGATCTGGTCCTCTTCGCGGCACATTGCGGCGAAGATCTTGTCCCGCTCGTTCATGTCCGTCTCGTAGTTCAGGTCCAGGTATTCAACGGCATGCCGCCTGGCACCGGAAACGGCGTTCTTGGCCTTGCCCTTGGGGCTGAAAATGGATGCCAGGACGGTGACCACCAGGACGCCCAGGATCACGCTCAGGGACACGCCCGTGCTGACCTCCACCACGTTCACGTGCTCGCCGTCGTTGATGAACGGCAGGGTGTTCTCGTGCAGGGCGTGCAGGATGAGCTTCACGCCGATGAACCCCAGGATGACGGCCAGGCCGTAGGAAAGGAAGATCAGGCGGTCCAGCAGCCCGTCGATCAGGAAGAACAGTTGCCGCAGGCCCATCAGGGAGAACGCCGTGGCCGTGAACACGATGAATACGTTCTGCGTCAGGCCGAAAATTGCCGGGATGGAGTCCAGCGCAAACAGGATGTCCGTGCCGCCGATCGCCACCATCACCAGGAGCATCGGGGTGAGGACGCGCTTGCCGTCCTGCACGGTGAAGAGCTTGTCGCCGTCGTAGTGTTCCGACGCCGGCAGGAGCTTCTTGGCCAGCCGGACCACCAAGCCGTCGGAGTCGTCGTCGTGGCTGTCCGGCTTGAGCAGGTTGCCGGCGGTGATGAGCAGGATCAGCCCGAAGATGTAGAACACCCAGGCGAAGCTGTTGATCAGTGCCGCGCCGAGGAAAATGAATGCCGTGCGGGCGATCAGGGAAAAGACGATGCCGAACAGCAGCACCTTCTGCTGGTCCGCGCGGGGCACCCGGAAGCTGGCCATGATGATGAGGAACACGAAGAGGTTGTCCACGGACAGCGCCTTCTCCGTGATGTACCCGGCAAAGTACTCGGTGCCCATGGTGGGTCCGCCGAACAGCAGGACGCCGAGCCCGAAAAGCAGCGCGATGCCCACGTAGAGGGCTGACCAGACGGCCGATTCCTTGAGCGAGGGAGTGTGTGCCTTGCGGACGTGGAAGAAGAAGTCGAAGGCCAGCAGGCCTACGATCCCAATGACGGTCAGGGTCCAGACATAAGAAGGTACTTCCACGCGGCGGGCCTTTCGTTGGGGTCTCTTCCCAGCCTACCTACCTACGCGGGCTTCAGGAGTTCGTGTTCCATCACGGCGGTCCGCGAGAGGGTTTTGTAGCCCTCCTGTTCAAACAGGACCGTCATCACGTCATCCTCGTGCCGCATCACCAGCCCCGGACCCCACTCCTTATGGACCACGGCGGACTGGAGCGGGAACCGCTCCTCCGCCTGATCGCCCGAAGCACTGCCGCCGTCGTCCGCTGAATGAAGGGCCGGCTTCTTCGCGGCAGCATCGGCGCACGCGTCGCAGTTGCCGCACGGCTCCGGCAGGTCCTCGCCAAAGTAGGCCAGCAGGAACTGCCGCCGGCAGCGGTCCGTCTCGGCGTAGCCGCGCATCATGGTGAGCCGGGACTGGTCCACGCGCTGCCGGGCTTCGGCGAGTTCGACGACGCCGCCCACCAGGGCGGGCAGCTTCGCCGTGGAGGCGAGCCGGACGCCGCGCCTGCCGGACGTGACAGCGCCGGTTTCCTCCAGCTGGTTCACCAGCGAGGTGATGCGGCGGGCCGGCAAACCCGTGAGTTCGGCGAGGGAAGACCTGGGGGCAGGCGCGCCCGCTGACTTGAGGACCTTCAGCATGGCCAGGAGCGCCCCGGGATCGGCGGAGTGGGTTGCGAAGAACTTCCGCAGGCCCAGATCCTCTGAGCGGTAGTGGAGCACGGCCGCAGCGGGCTCACCGTCACGCCCGGCCCGGCCTATCTCCTGGTAGTAGGAATCCAGCGACTCGGGAATGTCCGCGTGGACCACGAAGCGCACATTGGGTTTGTCGATTCCCATGCCGAACGCTGTGGTGGCCACCACGACGTCCAGCTGGTCGTCCAGGAACTGTTCGTGGATGCGCTCGCGGTCCGCGGCGGAGCGGCCGGCGTGGTACGCCTCCGCGCGCAGCCCCTCCTTCCCCAGCTTGGCTGCGTACTTTTCGGTGTCTTTGCGGGTGGCGGCGTAGAGGAGGCCCTGCCCGTCCCGTGCCATCGCCGCCACCTGTTGCATCACGGCCTGGCGCTTGCCCTTGTCCTCATGGTGCCGGACGACGTCCAGGCTGATGTTGGGCCGGTCGAAGCCGTGCACCAGGACCAGCGGGTCCTTCATGCGCAGCCGCTCCACGATCTCGTCCCGGACCGGGGGCGAGGCGGTGGCGGTGAGGGCCGCAACGGGGGGATTGCCCAGCCGTTCACGGACGCTGCCCAGGCTGAGGTAGTCGGGGCGGAAATCGTGGCCCCAGGAGGAGACGCAGTGGGCCTCGTCCACGACGAACAGCGTGATGTCCAGGGCGGCGATGCGGTCCACCGTCTTTTGCTTGGCCAGCTGCTCCGGGGCGAGGAACAGGAACGCGGCCTTGCCGGTTTCCACCGCGTGCCACGCGGCCTCCACCTCCGAATCGCTGCGGGACGAATTGACGGCGACGGCGGCGCCCGCCCCCAGGTCCGCGGCCAGTCCGTCGAGCTGGTCCTCCTGCAGTGCGATGAGCGGGGAGACCACGACGGCGGGCCGCCGGGTCTTGTTGTGGAGGAACAGGGCAGCGACCTGGTAGATCGCAGATTTTCCGTAGCCGGTGGGCATCACCGCAAGGACGTCACGGCCGCCGGCCAGCGCGGCCATGCCGGCCAGCTGGCCGTCCCGGAGGTGCGGCAGTGAAAAGGAGGACGCCGCGAGGGCGGACAGGGCAAGTTCGTCGGACATGAAAGGCGCTCCGCAGAGTGGTTCCCGCGGCCGCTTGCTTCAGCCGAGGTGACCAGCCTATCGCGGCCGGGAAGCGCCGTCGTCCGTCCTTCGCGGAGGGTGGTCCCGGACAAGAGGCCGTTTTCCTTGACTTCCCGGTTCCCCTGAACAAGTGTGGAAAGAGCCCGGACCCCCGAACATCCGGAGGGTGGCAGGTACCGGCTTAATGCGAGGAGAACCAGCAGTGACGCGCAAAAACCCCGAAGTCGATGAGGCTGACGAGTCTGAGATTGAAGTCAGCGGCCACCCGAAAACGTGGGCTGCCGGCGTGCCCGGCGTCTACCATTCCATGCAGCCGGCGCTCAAGCACATGGGCCTGGACCGGTCGCGGAAGACCCTGCTGGCGCTGAACCAGAAGGACGGGTTCGACTGCATGAGCTGCGCCTGGCCGGACCCGGGCCACCGCAAAACGTTCGAATTCTGCGAAAACGGCGCCAAGGCAGTGACCTGGGAGGCCACCCCGGTGGTCATCGGGTCCGAATTCTGGGCGGAGCATCCGGTCAGCGAGCTGCGGGAGCGGTCCGAGTACTGGCTGGGCATGCAGGGGCGCCTGACGGAGCCTGTCTACAAGCCTGCAGGCGAAGACCACTACCGGCCCGTGGGCTGGGACGAAGCGTTCGGGATCATTGCGGACAAGCTGAATTCGCTGCCCAGCCCCGACCAGGCAGCCTTCTACACCAGCGGCCGGACCTCGAACGAGGCAGCCTTCCTGTACCAGCTGTTCATCCGCGGATACGGCACCAACAACCTGCCGGACTGCTCCAACATGTGCCATGAGTCCTCGGGCTGGGCCATGGGCCAGACCATCGGCATCGGCAAAGCCACGGTTTCCTATGACGACTTCGCCAAGGCTGAGCTGATCATCATCATGGGCCAGAACCCGGGCACCAACCACCCCCGGATGCTCACCGCCCTCGAAGAAGCGAAGGAGGCCGGTGCCCGGATCGTGGCGGTCAACCCGCTGCCCGAGGCCGGGCTGATGCGCTACAAGAACCCGCAGACGGTGAAGGGGATCATCGGCCGCGGCACCGACCTGGCGGACCAGTTCCTGCAGGTGCGGATCGGCGGCGACATGGCGCTGCTGCAGGCCGTTTCCAAACGCGTCCTCGATGCCGAGGCCGCTCATCCGGGGACGGTGCTTGACCACCAGTTCCTCGAGGAGCACTGCGACGGCCTCGAGGAACTCCGGGCGCACCTTGCTGAACTGGACGAGGCCGCCGTCCTTGAGGCCACGGGCCTGCGGACTGAGGAAATCGACGAGCTCGCGGCCCGGTACCTGGCCGCGGAGAAGGTGATCATCACCTGGGCGATGGGCATCACGCAGCAGAAGAAGGGCGTGGCCACCATCAAGGAAATCATCAACCTGCTGCTGCTGCGCGGCAACATCGGCAAGCCCGGCGCCGGCGCCTCCCCGATCCGGGGGCACAGCAACGTCCAGGGCGACCGGACCATGGGGATCTGGGAACAGATGCCGCCGGCATTCCTGGACGCCCTGGGCAAGGAATTCAGCTTCGAACCGCCGCGGTCGCATGGCGCGGATGCGGTGGAGACCATCCGGCAGATGCGCGACGGCGGGATCAAGGTCTTCATCGCCATGGGCGGCAACTTCGTGGGCGCCATGTCCGACACCCGGGCTGCCGAGGCGGCGATGGAAGGCACCGAACTGTCCGTCCACGTTTCCACCAAGCTCAACCGCTCCCACGCGGTCACGGGCGCCGAGGCCTTGATCCTGCCCACGCTCGGGCGGACCGAGATTGACCGGCAGGAGTCCGGCCCGCAGTTCGTGTCCGTGGAGGACACCGTCTGCGCCGTCCACGCCTCCCACGGCACGGTTGAACCCGTGGCGCCCGGCCTGCTCTCGGAGGTGGCCATCGTCTGCCGGATGGCGCAGCGGGTGCTGGGGGACCGGATCGCGGCGGACTGGGCGGGCTTCCAAAAGAACTACGACCTGATCCGCGAGCACATCTCCCACGTGGTGGTGGGCTGCGAGGACTACAACCGGAAGGTCAGGCAGGACGGCGGCTTCGTCCTGCCGAACGGTCCCCGCGACTCCCGAACGTTCAACACCCCCACCGGCAAGGCCATGCTGACCGTCAACGAGCTCGAGCATGTGGAGCGGCCGGCGGGCACCCTGATCCTGCAGAGCATGCGCTCGCACGACCAGTTCAACACCACCATCTACGGCCACAACGACCGCTACCGCGGCATCAAGAAGGGCCGCGAAGTGGTGTTCGTGAACCCGGCGGACCTTGCCGAACTGGGGCTTGAAGACGGGCAGCACGTGGACGTGCGCGGCGTGTACGGGGACAACGCAGAGCGGGTCCTCCGCAACTACCGGCTGGTGTCCTACCCGTCCGCCCGCGGGTGTGCTGCCGCCTACTATCCGGAAGCCAACGTGCTGGTGCCGCTGGAGAGCGTCGCGGAGGGCAGCCAGACGCCCGTCTCCAAAGCCGTGATCGTCCGTCTTGAGCCCGTTGCCGCCTTCCGTGAGGAGCCAACGGCCGCGGGATAAGCCGCGGTACAAAGCGGCGCGACTACTGCGCGGTGTCCGCCCAGCCTTTGCGGGCGGGCCCGCCGTCGTGCCCGTCCTCGCACAGCTGGAAGGCGGTGTCCGCGGCTTTGGCCACCGCGGCAGCCGCGTTCCCGCGGTTGCCTGCGCTGCCGGTTCCGGCCTGCAGCCCAGCCGCGTAGCCCACCATGAAGGTGGTCACCGGGGCTGCGGCGTGGGTGACAGACCCGGCCGATTTCCGGGCCAGGTCCAGGAGCAGTTCGTGGTCCACTTTCAGGTCCAGGATCTGCAGCGCCTGGGCCAGCCGGTTGCTCCATTGGTCCAGGATCTGCATTTCGTCCTCGTTGGCTGGCATGTCCGCTCCTTGGTTTTTCGGTCGCTTGCGATCGTTGGGTCGTCCTCCGTGCCGAGACTACAAGGCTTCGCCGCGGAAGTCATTGGTTCCAGCCGGCGCAACCCCCAATTCATCAACGGGTAGACAGCCGGGCTTACTACCTCTAGATATGACGGCCCACCCGTGCTTAGACTGGGCGCACCCCACCTCGAGGATGCTCTCCGGCAACTGATTCACGAGCTGCCAGCAGATGCTGGACTGTGCCTGTCCGGCGGGGTGCGCATCACCACTCATGAATCACGGCCGCCCCACCGGGCCATCCGTGGGATAACAGGAGAAAAAGATGACAGGGAACAAAGCCGTTGCCTACAAGGGGCCGGGAAAAGTCGAACTGATTGATATCGACTACCCAACGTTCGAACTCAAGGACGGGCCGGGCGTCAACCCGGCAAACGTCGGGCGCGCCGTCAACCATGGCGTGATCCTCAAAACCGTGGCCACCAATATCTGTGGTTCGGACCAGCACATGGTGCGCGGCCGCACCACGGCACCGCCGGACCTGGTGCTGGGGCATGAGATCACGGGCGAAGTGGTGGAGGTGGGCCGTGACGTCGAATTCATCAAGGTCGGGGACCTCTGCTCGGTGCCATTCAACATTGCCTGCGGCCGGTGCCGGAACTGTAAGGAGCGCAAGACGGGCATTTGCCTGAACGTGAACCCGGACCGCCCGGGCAGCGCCTACGGATACGTGGACATGGGCGGCTGGGTGGGCGGCCAGGCCAACTACGTGCTGGTGCCGTACGCCGACTGGAACCTGCTGAAGTTCCCGGACAAGGACCGGGCCATGGAGAAAATCATGGACCTCGCCATGCTTTCGGATATCTTCCCCACGGGATTCCACGGTGCCGTGAGCGCCGGTGTGGGGGTTGGTTCCACGGTGTACATTGCGGGGGCCGGTCCCGTGGGCCTGGCAGCGGCCACCAGCGCGCACCTGCTGGGCGCCGCCGTCGTGATCGTTGGCGACCTGAACGAGGACAGGCTGGCGCGGGCGCGCAGCTTCGGCTGCGAAACGGTGGACCTCACCAAGGGAGGCCCGGCGGAGCAGATCGAGCAGATCCTCGGGGTGCCCGAAGTGGACTGCGGCGTGGACGCGGTGGGCTTCGAGGCGAGGGGCCACGGACACGGTAAGGACGCCGAGGAGGCTCCGGCCACAGTGTTGAACTCGCTGATGGACATCACGGCTGCCGGCGGTGCGCTGGGCATTCCGGGGTTGTACGTGACGGGCGATCCGGGCGGCATCGACGAGGCAGCCAAGAAGGGTTCCCTCAGCCTGAGCCTGGGTACCGGGTGGGCCAAGTCGCTGAGCTTCACCACGGGCCAGTGCCCGGTGATGAAGTACAACCGGCAGCTGATGATGGCCATCCTGAACGACAAGGTGAACATCGCCAAGAACGTGAACGCCAAGGCGATCACGCTTGAGGAGGCGCCGCAGGGCTACGCGGAGTTCGACGCCGGTGCAGCAACCAAGTACGTCCTCAACCCGAACGGCTACCTGAGTTAACCCCGGACTGGCGGACGGTGGGTCCGGGCAAGGGAAGGGTGCGGGAACAAGTGTCCCTCGGCTGTGGTTAGCTGAAGGACACACCGCACAGAAGGAGATTCCCCTTGAGCGACATCACCGTCCGCCACAACCCCGGCCGCGGGCGCTTCGAAATCCTCGACGCCGGCAACGTGATCGGCAAGGCCGCATACAAGGATTACGACGGCGGCGCCGCGCCGCAGCGGATTTTCTATCACACGGTGATCAACGAGGAGTACGGCGGCCAGGGACTGGCGGGCCAGCTCGCCACCGCCGCGCTGGGTGCCACGGTCAGCGCCGGAATGGGCATCGTCCCGGTGTGCCCCTACATCAAGAAATTCCTCGCCAAGCATCCTGACTACGCGGATCACACAGTGCGTGTTGCTCCCGCGCACCTGGAGTTCCTGGACGCCGCATTGGCTGCCCGCACCCGCTGACGGACATCGCACCTGCGCGGACGCGGGTGCCATGTCCACAAAGGGGTGCGGGACATGGCGCGCCTGCGGCTTATCAGGCCGCTCCCAACCTTCAATGGTCTAATCAACATCGCATCGCGTGCGCTGGGGCCGCGTGATGCAGACCGGGTTGTTGAAGGAGACAGGAGCCCCTATGTCGGTGGACCAGAAGAAGTTTTCGTCCGTTCCGGACTCCCGTCCGAGCCGCCGCGGGGCGGGAAGGCGAAGGCTTGCGGTGCTGTTTTGTGCCGTGGCGCTCGTGATTGCCGCCACCTTTGTCCTGGCCGTCCAGCGTTCGGTGCCGCTTGACGGGTTGGAGGGATCGGTCCCGGCGGCCGCGCCCGCGGAGCCTGTTGCCGCCGCCCCGGATTCCCTGCAGGACCGCATCGACTCACTCCTGACGGAAAAGGCCGGCTACCGGATCGGGGTGGCCCTGGCGGACGTTTCCGGTGGTGCAGCCCTGACCTTCGGGGACCAGGAGGCCTTCAACGCGGCGAGCACGGCGAAGATCATCACGGCAGCGGCCTACTACCGCTTGGTGGAAAAGGGCGAGGCGCGCCTCGACGACCCCCTGGGGGACTACGACGCGGCGTTCCAGCTTGAAGCGATGGTGAACCAAAGCAACAACGATTCCTGGCTGCTCCTGATGAATGCCGTGGGCTACCCGGAGCTGATCGCCTACGCCGCCTCGATCGGGGTTACTTACGATCCCGAGGAAAACCTCCTGACTCCTGCCGCGATGGCCAGTGTCCTCAAACAGCTTTACGCCGGGGACCTGCTGAACGCGGAAAATACGGCGGAACTGCTCGGCTATATGCAGGACACGAACAACGAGGACCTGATCCCCGCCGGCTCCCAGGCCGGAATCGAGGTGTTCCACAAGTACGGGGAGTTCGACCGGCACCTGCACGATGCCGCGGTCCTGGATTACCGCGGCTCATCCTTTGCGCTGGTGATCTACACCGAGAATGCGGAAGGAGGGGAAGCTGCCGGACAGGCCGACACCATCCGCGAACTGACCGGACTGGTTGAGGAAGCTTTGTTCCCCCCGGTGCAGGCCGGGAACCAGGGCGGATAGTCCATCAACTCGCGCCGCCGGCACCATGTGCGCCAGACTGTTTCCGTGAGCAACAAACCCCGGACTGCCCTGGCCGTCGCCGGCCTCAGCCTGGGCACGGCACTGAACCCCCTCAACTCCTCCATGATCGCCGTTGCCCTGGTGGTGCTCCGCGCGGACTTCGGGCTCGACGTCGCCGCCGTCACCTGGGTGGTCACGTCCTTCTACCTCGCGTCCGCGGCAGGCCAGCCCGTGATGGGCAGGCTGGCGGACCGGTTCGGCCCGCGGCGCATGTTCATGCTCGGCATGGCCTTGGTCGCGGTGACGTGTGCGCTGGCGCCGTTTGCCCCGAACTTCGCCCTGCTCTGCGTGGCCCGTGCGGTGATGGCGCTCGGTACGGCCACCGCGTTCCCCAGCGCTGTGGTGATGGTGGGGGCCATTGCGCACCGGGCCAATGTGGAGCCGGCGCGTCCTCTTGGCCGGCTTCAGATGGTGAACACCTCGGCCGCTGCGGTGGGCCCAGTCGTTGGTGGACTGCTGGTCAGCCTCGTTGGCTGGGAAGCCCTGTTCCTGCTCAACGTCCCGCTGGCGCTGGCTGCACTGTTGATCGTCCGCCAGGCAGCACCCAGCGACAAGGCCCGGGAGCGCGGCAGCGTCGCGCAGCTGCTGCGCGACTCGGACATCCCCGGGATCCTGGGATTCGTGGCCGCGCTGCTGCTGGTGATGATGGCGGCACTGAACGTCTTTCCTGCCTACCGCTGGTGGATGCTGGCCGCCGGAACGGTCATCGCCGCACTGTTCGCCTGGCGCGAGCTGCGCTTCGACCGCCCCTTCCTTGACCTGAGGCTGCTGGGACGCAACAAACCCCTGATGCTCATCTACCTGGCCTTCGCGGTGTTCAGCAGCGTGTACTACTTTGTCTTTTTCGGGCTTCCCCAGCTCCTGCAGGAAGCCGGCGGCTACGATCCCGGCGTTGTGGGCCTCCTGATGCTGCCGCTGGCGGGCCTGTCCGTCCTGGCCACGCCCTGGGCGGTCCGGGCGATGGGAAGGTTCGGCGTGCGGCGGGTGCTGATTGCCGGCGTCGTCATCCTCACCGTGGCGGCCGCGCTGATGTGGCTGCTGACCGGCACGCTGGTGATTCCGCTGGTGGTGGTGCTGACTGCCCTGATGGGCGTCCCGTACGGAACGGTGGGCATCGCCACCAACCAGGGCATGTTCGTTTCCATCGGGCCGCAGGAGCGCGGCGTTGCGGCGGGCATCTACCAGACCTGCCGGTATGTGGGCGCCATCACCGCCACGGTGATGATCGGCGTCTTCGCGGGCGGCGGCGTGGATCAGGAAAGCTGGGCCCGGATGGTCCTCGCGATGCTGGTCCTGTGCGCGGTGACGTTCGGCGTGAGCCTGCTGTGGCGGCAGCGCCCCGCACCCCGCACCTAGTTGGGGCGGCCGTCCTAGGTGTACATGAGCGAGCCCGGCGTGGTCAGCTTCTCGCCGGTCTCCAGCCAGGTCTTCAGGCCGGAGAGGATCATCGGCCAGCCGCCGTAGAGCTGCTCGTTGGCGCCTTCGCGGAGGTCGCTGTGGGTGACGGTCAGGCGGCAGGAATCGCCCACCTGCTCGATGTCCCACGTGATCTTCGAGGTTCCCTCGGCCTTGACGTCCTCACCCCAGAGGGCACGCATGGTCTGGACCAGCCGGCGGGGCGGGTCCACCTCCAGGTTCTCGCCCTCACCCAGCGGAGCACCCGCCTTGACGTTGTTCATCGTGAAGCTGCCGCCAGGGGTCCAGTCCGTTTCGATGGTGTTCCCGAACTGGTACTTGCTGCGGATCTCGCTGTTGGTGATGGCTTCCCAGAGCCGTTCCGGCGTGGTCTTGATGTAGATTTCGAAGATTTTTTCCATGGGACTTTCCAATCTGGATTTGAGGTCGCTGAGGCCAGCGGCCCATGGTTCTGCATATTTGCTCACCCAGCGGTCGTGGAGGAGCCGGATGGGCACCGGGTTCAGGAAATGCAGCTTTTCACGCCCCCGACGGCGGGCAACCACCAGTCCGGCTTCCTCCAGGATCCTGAGGTGCTTGGCGATCCCGAACCGGCTCATGTCGAAGCGTCTTTCGAGGGCGCCGAGGGTCTGCCCGTCCTCGCGGAACAGCTCGTCAAGGAGCTCCCGCCGGGTGGGGTCTGCGAGTGCCTTAAACACGGCATCCATGGGAACAATGATATGTGACCATTTGGTCACATATCAAGGGCCTTTCCTAGTTCCGTGCGGCCAGGGTCTGGTCCCGGTCCTGGAAGACATCCTCGCCAGGGCCGGTGAAGGCACGCGAGCGCTGCACGGCCTCGATCGAACCGGTGAACAGCTGTGATTCGTGCGGATCCGCGGCCGTCCGGGCGCCGTCCCGGCTGGACGTACCCAGCCCCCGCAATGGCTGCCGGCGGCGGGCGGAGGTGCCGCCGTCGGACGCTGCCTCGGTCCAGCGCTGCTGGGGGAGCGCTTCCGGATGGCCCTGCTGCAGGAAGGCGACCATGGCCTCGCGGATGAGGCAGCGCAGGTCGAAGAGCGCGGCGCTGTCCGCGGCGCTGACCAGGATGCGCACCCGGACGAACCCGCCGGTGGCGTCGGTGATCTGCAGGATGCCCACGCGCTCGTCCCACAGGTCCGTGCCGGCGAGGACGGACCGCAGCTCGGCGCGCATGTCCTCCACGGGGGCGCGCCAGTCGAGGTCGAACTCCACGGTGCCCATCACCTCGGACTGGCGCCGGGTCCAGTTCTCGAACGGCGTGGTGGTGAAGTAGGTGGACGGGAGGATCAGGCGGCGGTCGTCCCAGATGTGGACCACCACGTAGGTGAGGGTGATTTCCTCGATCCGGCCCCACTCCTTCTGCACCACCACAACGTCGTCCACGCGGATGGCGTCCGTGAAGGCCAGCTGCATGCCGGCGAAGACGTTCACCAGGGAAGTCTGCGCTGCGAGGCCGGCGACGATCGAGATGACCCCGGCGGAGGCCAGCAGCCCGGCGCCGAGGGCCTGGATGGCCGGGAACGTGAGCATCACCGAACCGGCGGCAAGCACCACCACCAGCGCAACACCGATCCGCCGGGCCAGGATCATCTGCGTCCGGAGCCGCCGCGCGCGCGCCGGTTGTCCGCAACGTCCACGCTGTACCGGCCCAGGACCACCGCCTCGATGATCAGCAGTACGGCCACGGCCAGCCAGGCGAGGGAGCCGATGAGGGATATCAGCAGCAGGTGGTCGACGGCGCCGTGCCAGCTTTCGCCGGCTGCCGTGAGTCCCAGCGCGGTGCGGACGCCGATCAGGCACAGTGCCAGGCGCAGCGGCTGGCGGGCAACCCGGGACGTGGCCTGCAGTTCCGGACGCTTGCGGTTGAGGCGCAGGACGAGCTTGCGCAGCAGCCAGGACAGGACCAGGCCTGCGGCCACTGCCAGGGTGACGGCAATGAAGGGCATGGCGGGATTGAGTAGGTCTTGCATCCTTTAACCTCTACCAACGTCGGGCCCGGGGCCGAAATCCGCCTCCGCCCCGGCGTGGTGCAAAGGCACGACGGCGGCTGCCGGACTCCTGTGCGGATGTCCGGCAGCCGCCGTCGGGCATTGTCCGGAAATCAGCCCTGCAGCGAGTAGGCCTTGGGCAGCTTCAGGCCGCGCTCCTCCATGAGGGTGCGCAGGCGGGTGGGGTAGTCGGTGATGATGCCGTCCACACCCTGGTCCATCAGGCGTTCCATGTCCGCGGTAGTGTTCACGGTCCAGGGGATCACGGGCAGGCCCAGCCCGTGGGCTTCGGCGATCATCTCAGGAGTGACGGAGCGGAACGCGGGGGAAATGACGTCATACCCCTGGGCGGCTGCCGCCTTGGCAAGGGAGCCGTCGTAGTCGTCGATGTCGATGCCGCCCAGGTTGGGGCTGGCGCCGGGCTGGCCCACACCCATCCAGGCGTCTCCGCTGGAGAGCGCCACCAGCGTGAGCTCGGGCGCGATTTCCCGGGTGAGGTTGAGGGAAGACCAGTCAAAGGACTGCAGGGTGGTGCGGTCCGCCATGCCGGACGCCTGGATTTCGGCCACCACGGCGCGCGTGAGGGATTCCATGCCGGCGCCGCCGATCTGGCTGCCCTCCACCTTGGTCTCCACGTTCAAGCGGACCTTCTCGGCGCCCGCGTCACGCACCAGCTGGTAGACGTCCTTGAGCTCGGCGATCCGGTTGCCCTCCACCACATCCTGCTCCGGGTAGCCGGCCAGCTGCGCGTAGCCGCAGTTCAGCGTCTTGACCTGGGCCAGGGACAGTTCGGCCACGCGGTCGCCCACGTAGGGGAATTCGGGGTCGCCGGCGGTGGACGGCGCGGTGTCGATGCATTTGGTGGCCTGGATGGTGTCGTCGTGCCAGACGATCACGTTGCCGTCCTCGGTGAGGTGCGTGTCCAGCTCGAGGGTGGTCACGCCCAGCGCCAGGGAATTCGTGAACGCGGCCAGGGACTCCTCGGTCCATTCGCCGCGGCCGCCGCGGTGGGACTGCAGGTCGAAGGAGCCGTTGCGTTCGTTTACCTTCGGGGCCGTTGTTGCCTGCGCCGCTCCGGCAGCGTTCGACGACGGCGTGCCGGCGTCGGTGTCCGGGGCGGCGGCGGCGGGACCTGCCGAAGCGAACGCGGCGGCGATGAGGGCGGCGGCTGCCGCGGACGTCAGGACTTTGCGCATGTGATGGTTCCTCCTGGATGACGGGGCCGGCGTTTTCGCCGGTGACCCGTCAACGCTAGGAGGGGCAGGTTGCGGTTCGGGTGCGGGGAGTTGGAGGGGAGGTTAACGCGGGACGCCGGGCCGGCGCGCTGGGTCCACCCGCCATCGATTGCTCCGCAAATGTCGTTATGAGCGGTGAAAACGGCCGGTACGGAGCAATCGATGGGGGTTAGGGACGGGGGCGCGACGACGGTGCACTGGTTTCCGCCACGGGAACCTCCTCCGAACGGACGGGGCGGGGCTCCAGCCACACCCGCTCCCGCGGTCCGGGCGGATACGCGTGCGTCTTCCCTGCAAGGGCGATGATCCACGCCGCCACCACCGGCAGCGCCGCGGCGACGGGAACCAGCAGCGGTCCGCCCACCACCAGTGCCGCCGAGCCGTACAGGGCGCCCACCGTGATGCCCAGCTGGATGGTCAGCACAGTGAGGCCGTTCGCGGCTTCCTGGAACTCGCCCCCGGCCCGCAGGATGGCGGACTGGTTGTAAATGCCTATCGCGCCGAGTCCCGCACCCCAGACCGTCATGAGGACCAGGGCCACGGGGAAGTTGCCCACCGCGAGAGGGAGGAAGAACATGGAAAGGGCGATCACCGCCGTCGTCATGAGCAGGGAACGCCGGGGCCGGGAATCCACGGTGAGGCCCGCGACCCAGATTCCCAGCAGCCCGGAGCCGCCCAGGACGGTGAGGGAGAGGCTGATGGCGTAATCGGGGAAGCCGGCCTCGCGGATGAACGGTGCGATGTAGGTGAACAGCGCGAAGTGGGCCAGGACCAGCAGCGGCCAGGCGATGGCCACCGGCCTTACTCCGGGCTGGGCGATTGCCTTGCGCAGTGAGGGACGGACGGCGTCGGAAATACGCTGGACCCGCGGCAGCAGGAAGAACGCCAGCACCGTCAGGACCAGCCCGAACCCTGCCAGCACCAGGAACGCCGAGCGCCAGCCGAGGAACCCGCCCAGCGCCGTGCCCACGGGCGCGCCGATGGCCAGGCCCAGGCTGTTGCCGCTGAAGACAATGGCCAGGGCCTTGCCCACCTTGTCCGCCGGAACCACCCTGGTGACGAACGGGGCCATGGTGGTCCAGAGCAGGCCGTGCGCCAGGCCCCCCACCAGCCGGGCGATCATCGCGGCGGTGAAGTCCGGCGCGAGTCCCACCATCGCGTTGCTGAGCGCGAACGTCAGGACAAGCCCCACCAGCAGCGCATGGCGGGGAATCTTCCCCAGCAGCCGGGCAGCCGGGACCACCGTGACCACAATGACGGCGGCATAGGCCGCGGCCAGGTAGCCCGCAACCGGCTCGGACACGTTCAGGCCGCTGCTGATCTGCGGCAGCAGCCCGGACGGCAGGAGCTCGGTGGTGATGGCGGTGAAGGCGATGGTGGCCAAAACCACCATCGCGGCGTACGGGAAACGGGCAGGTTCCGGCGCGGGAATGGCGGAGGACATGGGGAAAGGATCCATTCAAGGGGGAGGGGTGGAACGCGGCTCGCTGGCCGGGCAGTTCCTCCCTTAAATTTACAGGATCGCGGCCCCTGCTCCATGCCGTTTCCGGCGCGTCGGAGCGTGTCCCCGGACGCAATCCGCTTTCCGCCGGAGCCGACTACCGGGTGCCGAAGTCGGTGTCCGTGCGGGACCCCGGCCGGACGGACCTGCCGCCCTGGCAGGTGCAGGGGGCCTGCACCTGCATCCGCAGGAATCAGCGGCCTGCAGGGTCCTTGTCCTGGCTGGTCCCGGTGATGCGTGCGTCCAGCAGGCCCGCCGCAACTGCCGGAGCCAGACCGGGTGCCAGCGGAAGGCGCGGGACCACCAGGCAGTGCCACAGGTGATAGATGTCCGCCTTGCCGGACCATACGGTGGAGGTGACATTGCCGTTCTCGTCGAGCTCCTGCTTCCAGGACCCGTGCTCGTAGTCGATGAACCAGTCGCGGGCGTGGTCCCAGATCCGCTCGTACCAGTCCGCATACTTCTTCTCGCCCGTGGCGATGTAGAGGGCGGCCGCGCCCCCGATTGCCTCTGCCGGCACCCACCGGATGCGGGTGGTGACAACGGGCTTGCCCTCCCAGTCCACGGTGTAAACAAATCCCGGGTGGCCGTCCGGCTCCCATGCGTCACGGATGGCTGCGTCGAACAGGCCCCGGGCGTCTTCCAGGAGCCAGGCCGGAACGTCCAGGCCGCGGGCTTCGAGTCCGGCGCGGAGGTGGAGGAGCAGGCGCGCCCACTCAACCCAGTGGCCCGGCGTTCCGCCGTAGGCGCGGAACTGGCTGGCCCGGTCATCGGTGTTGTACTCCGGCATGGGGTTCCACTCCGGGTCGAAGTGTTCGAACACCCGGTAATTGTTGTTGCGCGCGAACTTGTGGATGAGCACCTCGGCGATGTGCAGGGCCCGCTCAAGCCAGCGGTTCTCCCCGGTCACGTCAGCGACGATCAGGTAGGCCTCGACCGAATGCATGCTGGCGTTTCCGCCCCGGTATGCCTCGGTTTCGGTGAATTCCCGGTTCCACGAGTCGAAGCACATGTTGGCCTGGTGGTCCCAGAATTTCGTGTCGGCGATCCGGAGCGCCTCGTCGAGCAGTTCGCGCGCACCGGGCCGCCCTGCGGCGACGGCACTGGCAGCGGCGAGGAGCACGAACGAATGCTGGTAGCCGGACTTCGTATCGTTTACCGGTCCGTTTTCGTTGACCTCGGCGTACCAGCCGCCGAACTCATCATCGTGCAGGGCCCCGTTGAGTGCCGCGATCCCGTGGTCCACGAGTGTTGCGGCACCCGGCCGTCCCATGAGGGCGGCGACGGAAAAACTGTGGACCATCCGGGCGGTAATCCAGAGGTGGGTCGGCTTGTCGGCGAACACCTTGCCGTAGTTGTCGAGCCAGCCGAATCCTGTCGGGACCTTTGAGGCCGCGGCGAAATTGATCAGCCGGTCGGTTTCCGCCTCGAGCCAGCGTGCGTGGGCGGCACTGTTCAGCCACGTCATGTTGTTTCCTCTCTCTGTTACGGGTGCAAGCGAAGTTGTTGGGGTTACCCGACGGCGTCGAGGACGCCCCGGATGATGGTGGCGGCCGCCCCCAGGTAGGCCAGGATGATCAGGAGTATCTGCGCGGCGCGGGCGGGGACATACTTCGAAGCGATGTCGCCCAGCACCAGCCCACCCAGGCAGGCCACGCCCACGGCCACCCACATGCCCCACGGAAGCACGGGAAATGTGGCCGGCGCGGTCAGTGCCTTGGAGATCAGCGAGAACGTCCCAATGGTGAAGAAGTACGGCTGCATGGTGGCTGCGAAGGACTTGTGCTGCCACCGGGTGGCGATGGAGTACATGCTGACCGCCGGTCCACCCACGCCGGCGGCTGTGTTCATGAACCCGCTCAGGCCGCCGGCCGTGAAGAGGTAGCGCCGCCGTGCCGGAAGGGTGACGGACTTGAGGGCCAGCAGGACAGTCAGTCCGACGGCGAGGATCACCCCAATGCCGATCTCCAGCACCGCCGGTGGAACGAGGCGGATCAGGAAGGCCGCGGGGATGATCCCGAGCAGGGCCGAGGCCGTGAGCAGAACGTACCGTTTCCAGTCAATGTCCCGCACCACGCGGAAGATGATGGCCCCCGCGGTCACGGCACCGCACATGTTCACGAGCACCACGCCTTCCACCGGGCCCAGGAGCAGGACCAGGAAGGGTGCAGCCACCAGGGCGAAGCCCATTCCGGTGATGCGCTGCATCCCGGCTCCCATCACCACGGCGCCCAGCACCAGCCCGGTGGTCAGCACCTAGGGCCTCCAGGCCACGTACTGGACCTCCTCGAATTCCTCCAGGCCCAGGCTTGATCCTTCCCGGCCCAGCCCTGACTGCTTGGCGCCGCCCATGGGCGCGAAGGCCACGGACGGGAGTGGATCGTTCACGCCCACGATGCCCGCCTCGAGCTGCTCCGGAATGTCCCAGCCGCGCCTGGGGCTGCTGCTCCAGACGTAGGCGGCCAGGCCCATTTCCGTGGCGTTGGCTTTCCTGATGGCTTCCTCCTCCGAGGAGAAGGTTACGACGCCGGCTGCCGGGCCGAACACTTCCTCCGTCACCAGGGGTGCGTCGTCCGGGACGTCCGCCAGCAGGGTGGGTGCCAGGAAGGAGCCCTGGCCGGGAACATCGGTGCGTTGGGTGACGCGTCGGGCGCCGCGCTCCAGGGCATCGTCGATCAGGGCCTGGACCGCGGTGACCCGGTCGGCGTCGATCATGGGACCGAGGTCGGGAACCTGGCCGCCGTCGGGAACGCCGTGGCCGATGCTCATCGCGTCAAAGCGCGCGGCCAGCCTGGCGGCGAACTCCTCGGCGATGCTCTCCTGGACAAGGAACCGGTTGGCGGCCACGCAGGACTGCCCGGTGTTGCGGAGCCGGCCCAGGACGGCACCCTCGACGGCGGCATCCAGGTCGGCGTCCTCGAAGACTATGAAGGGCGCGTTGCCGCCCAGCTCCAGCAGCGGCCGGACCACCCGTTCCGATGCGGAGGCCATGATCTGCCGGCCCACGCCCGTGGAGCCGGTGAAGCTGACGGCCCTGACCGCGGGGTGGGACATGAGTGCAGCGGTGACCTCGCGGGAGGGGCCGTGGACCAGGTTGACCACGCCGGCGGGGAACCCGGCGTCGTGCAGGACTTCGAACAGCCCGGTGGCGGCCAGCGGTGCCTTTTCGGACACCCTGCCCACCACGGTGCAGCCGGCAGCCAGCATCGCGGCGAGCTTCCGGGCCTGGATGGAGACCGGGAAGTTCCAGGGCGTGAGGCTGAGGGCCACGCCGATGGGTTTGCGGAGGCTCAGGTGGCGGCGGCCCTGCAGTTCGGGCGGGCTCACGGTGCCGGTGGCGCGGCGCGCTTCCTCGGCGAACCAGCGGAAGTATTCCACGGAGAAGTCCACTTCGCCCTGCGCTTCAGGGAGCCGTTTGCCCGCTTCAAGCGCCAGGGTGTGGGCAAGTTCGTCGCGGCGTTCGGCCAGGAGGTCGGCGGCGTTGCGGAGCAGGTCCGCCCGGTTCCGGACGGTGGTGCGCGACCAGGAACTGAAAGCCTCCGCCGCGGCGTCGGCGGCCTTGGTGGCATCCTTGCCGGTGCCCCAGGCCACCTCGCCCACGGTGCTGCCGTTGCCGGGGTCAGTCACGTCCTTGGCGGTTCCGGCGGTGTGCCAGGTGCCGTTGATGAGGTGTTGGGCTGACTTGAGGTTCACGAATGATGCCTTTCATTGGGCTGGAAGGGGTCTGTCCAGTGCGGCGGGGCGGGTGCGGCTGGCCGCCGTCGTCGTGACGCTCATCCCTTGCTGGCGCCTGCGGTGATGCCGGCCACGAAGTAGCGCTGCAGGAAGACGTAGGCCACCACCACGGGAAGCGAGGCCATGATGACGCCGGCGAACAGCAGCGGGTAGTTGGTCTGGAACTCGCCCTGGAAGCTGAGCAGTGCCAGCGGCAGGGTGCGGTTGCCGGGGGACTGGATGAACAGCAGCGGGTACAGCAGTTCGTTCCAGTGGATCACGAACAGGAAGATGGCGGCCGCGGCGATGGACGGGGCGGACAGCGGCAGGGCGATTGAGACGTAGGTCCGCCAGGGGCCCGTGCCGTCGATCGAGGAAGCCTCATAGAGTTCCTTGGGCAGGGTCCGCATGAACCCGCCCAGGATGAAGACGGCAATGGGCAGGGTGGACACCAGGTTCGCCACCACCAGGCCGGCCAGGCTGTCCAGGAGACCCAGCCGCCCGAACAGCACGTACAGCGGCACCATGTTCGCCTGGGCGGGGATGGCCATGCCCAGGACAAGGAAGCCGAAGATGGCCCAGGACATGAAGCCGCGGAGCCGGGAGACGGCGTAGCCGGCCAGGCTGGCAAGGAACAGGGTGAGCGGAACGGAGATGGCGGTGACAATCACGCTGTTCCAGAACGAAGACCCGAGATCCTGGCCGCCGATCACTTCCGCGTAGTTGGCGGGGGAGAGGGACTGCGGCAGGCTGAACGGCCCGGCGAACAGTTCCTGGGTGGACTTGAAGCTGCCGAACCCCACCACGGTCAGCGGAACGATGATGATGACCGCGTAGATCGCGAGGATTCCGCGGCGGGTTATTGACGCGAGCATGCTGTCATTCCCCCTTCGGGGTGAGGCGGAGCAGGCGGCGCTGCAGCCAGGTGACCAGGGCGATCATCGCCATGAAGATGATCGACTGGGCAGCAGCGTAGCCGAACTCCGAGTTGGCAAAGGTGCTGTAGATGCGCGTGGAGAGGATGTCCAGGGACTGCTTGGGCGGATTGCCCGCGATGCCGAGGATCAGGTCGAAGGCCTTGAACGACTGCACCGTGGTGTAGGCCACCACAATGGATGTTGCCGGTGCCACGAACGGCCAGGTGATGGACTTGAACTGCTGCCACTTGTTGGCACCGTCCATCTCGGCCGCCTCGTAAAGTTCCCGCGGGATGGCCTGCAGGCCGGCGATGTACACCACCATCATCTGCCCGGCGTGGAACCACACCTGCGTCACGGCCACCCAGTACAGGGCCTGGGCGTCGTTGCCGAGGTAGGAGCTCTGGAGTGATTCCAGGCCCACGCCGCCCAGGACCGAGTTGGCCAGGCCGAAGTTGGGGTCGTAGATGAACTTCCAGATGAAGGCCACCGAGACCGAGGACAGGATGGTGGGGAAGAAGAACAGCGCGCGGAGCAGGACGCTTCCCCGGGAGTTCTTCGTCAGCAGCAGCGCCAGGATCAGCGAGAACAGCGTCTGCGCGATCACCACCAGCAGCACGAACTTGAGGTTGTTCGACAGCGCGTTGGTGAACAGCGAGTCCTTGGTGAAAGCCCGGATGAAGTTGTCCAGGCCCACGTAGTTGAACGCTGCCGAGAAGCCGTTCCAGTCCGTGATGGCGTACTGGAAGGCCTGCAGCGTTGGCATCACCAGGAAGAAGGCGATGACGGCCACCGCGGGAAGCGGGAACAGGTACAGTGCCGGATTCACCCGCGTGGGCGAGCGGCGGCGCTTCTTCGAGGCGTCAGTTTCGGTGTGTTTGTCCGGCGCCTTCCGTGTGGGCGCCGTCCCGGGATGGATGCTCATAGCCGTTCATCAACAATCTTCTGGGCGGCCTCCGCTGCCTGCTCCGGGCTGGTGCCGGAGATGACGGCGGTGGCGCTGGCTTCCACGGCGTTGCGGACGTCGAGGTTCTGGAACTGGAAACGCGCCGCCAGCGCCGTCTTCTTGTCCAGCCACGGGCTCAGCCGCTTAAGGTCCGGGTTGGTGTAGTCCACATTGTTCACGGACACGTGCTGGGCGGTCTTGTTGGCGTAGTAGCCGGCGTTCTCCGGCTCGGAGAGGAAATCGATCCACGCGGCCGCCGCGGCCTGGTTCTTGCTCGCAGAGTTCACGCCCAGGATGAACGTGGCGTTGTAGACGCCCTCGTACTTGCTGTTGCCGTCCGAGGTGTTGGGGAACACCAGCTCGATGGGGAACTGGGCGCCCAGGCCGCGGACGGCGGCGATGTGGTAGGAGCCGGTGGCCAGCATGGCGGCCTTCCCCTGCGAGAACAGGTTCTGGGCCGGCTCCACGGCGGTGCCCGTGGCGTTGGGCTGCAGGTAGGGGACCAGGTCCTTGTACTGGTTGAGCATCTTGATGAACCAGTCGTCAGTGACCTTCAGCTTGCCCTGCTCGATCTGGGCGCACATGTCGTCCACGGGGGCGTTGTTGGCGATCATGTTGTTGAACAGCTGGCCGCCGTTTCCAACATCGCCGCCCGGCCAGGAGATGGGAATGACGCCGGCCGCGGCCAGTTTGTCGCACATGGCCAGGAAGGAATCCCAGTCCTTCGGGGCAAGCTCGGCGCCGGCCTTGTCGAACAGGTCAACGTTGGCCATGGGCATGGGGAACACCACCTGGTAGGGCAGGCCCAGCTGGCTCTCCCCGGACTTGCCGGCGGAGAGCAGGCCTTCCTGGTAGTTGGAGACAGCCTTGCTGCCCTTCAGGTCCGTGTAGATGCCGGCGTCGGTGAAGTTCTTGAACTGGGCGCCGCGGAAGGTGGCAAAGGCGTCACCGATGGAGCCGCCGCGGAGTTTCTGCAGGGCCTGGGCGTTGTAGTCGTTGGACGTGGAAATGTCCTGGGCAACCTCTACGCCCTCGTGCATGGCAGCGAAGCGCTTGATCAGTTCGTCGAACACCGCCTTGTCCTCGCCGCGCCAGTGGGCGAAGGACACCTTGCCGGTGACGGCTCCGGTGGAGGGCGCGGCAGGGCCGGTGGCGCCGCCGGGTGCGGTGGAACCGCCGGGCCCGGCACATGCTGCCGCCGTGGCGCCGAAGCCCAGGGCTCCGAGAACAGCGATGGCCTGCCTGCGTGAAATCTGACTCACAATAATCTCCTCGTTGAGTGTTTGCTGTGCCTTGTTTACTTGACTGCGGAAAGGGTTGCCACGGTCACGACGCTTTGGCTCCCCGGGTGCTTAGGCGTTGGCCCTTTGGGCGGTGACCACGTCGTCCACCACGGCGCAGAGGCGCTGCAGCCGCCGGACGGCGTCAGTGGACAGGGATTCGACGACGTCGGGCGCGCCGATGCAGGACGCCCAGACAGCGCGTCCGGAGAGGAAGCCGCTGGCACCTTCCAGGCAGGCCCACCGGACTGCCTCCGGGAAGACGTCCTCGGGGACACCGGAGGAGAGCACCACCCAGGGGCCGTCGATGGCATTGGTCAGCTCGGCGCACGCGGCCCGGACCTCTGCCTCGGAGGCCTGGCCGTGGAACGGGACTTCGGCCTTGTACAGGTCAGCGCCCAGGCTGCCAAGCTCCTTGGCGGCGGCGAGGATGCCGGCGTTCCAGTCAAAGTCTCCGCCGGCCAGCGGCTTGCGGGAGACGGGCTCGATAATGCTGATGAGTCCGGCGGACTGGCACCGTTCCACGAATTCGCGGACCATTTCCACCCGGCCTTCGGCGGGCTCGTCCGGGCGGTAGAGGACCAGGAGCTTGAGGGCCTTCACGCCCAGGGCCTTGTACTTGTGCGGGTCCACCAGGCGGTCAATGGTTACCTCGCCCACCAGTTCGCCGTGTGCGGATTCGAAGTGGTCCGCCGAGGCGATCAGCCCGCAGCCGGGGTCCACCACGTTGTCCTCGATGGCCTGGTCGAGGGCGAACTGCCGGTCGATCAGGACGCCCGAGGCGTAGGGGGTAAGGATTTTGGCGGCCTGGAGCTTGAAGTCCTGGAGGTCCTGGTCCGTGACGGGCTGGTCCGTGTGCTCGGCGAACATGTTGCGCATGGCCTCGCGCTGGTCCACGGCGAGCATCGCGAAGGCGCCTGACGGGCGCTGGAGGGGTGAGAGGTCTGTGGGGCTCATGGGCTGCTTCTTTCAGCTGGGCGTTGGGTTAGGCGGGCAGGTTGGTGGCTAGGACAGGAATGATGGTCTGGTGGGGGATGGCGGAGCGGCCGTCCAGTCCCTGGCAGGACGCGGAGGCGGTGCGGCCGGCAAAGGCTGCGGCCTCCACCAGCGGCAGCCCGGCGGCGACGGCGGCCAGGAGGGCGCCGTGGTAGACGTCGCCGGCGCCCAGGGTGGAGACGATGTTGGCCGGGGTGGCGGGCACGTGGACCGGGTCGCCGTTGCCGTCCTTGACCCAGGCCCCCTCCGAGCCGGCGGTGGCCACGACGGCGGAGGCGCCGTCGTCGACCGCTTTTTGAAGGAGCGCCGGGGCGGAAAGCTGCTCGCCGTACTCTGCGCGGAGCCGTTCGATGGTGGGGACGTACAGTGCGACGCCCTTGGGATTGAAGGACGGGATGGGGTTGCCGGCATCCACGCTGATCCTTAGGGTGCCAAGGTCCCCGCGTGTGGCGGAGGCGACGGCGTTCCAGCCCAGGTGGTCCACGTGGACCCAGGCTGCCGACTGCAGCAGTTCATGGAAGCGGCTGCCGGCCGGAAAGCTGACCGGCGGCACCGGACGGGTGACGATGGCCCGGCTTTCGGAAGCCTTGCTGACCACGATCACGCTGGCCCCTGTTTTGACGTCCGGGTCGCGGATGACGGCGGAGGTGTCAACGCCTTCTGCCTGCAGGCCGGCGATGATGCGGTCGCCTTCCTCGTCGGTGCCGAGGACACCGGCGAAGGCTGTTGCAGCTCCGGCGCGGGCTGCTGCCACGGCTGCGGTGGCGGCCGGACCGCCGCCCGCGGTCGCGAAATCCGCGGCAACGGTGCGGCTGTCCGCAGCAGGGTAGTCCTCCACCAAAGCGATGGAGTCAAGTGTGGCGCACCCTACGAAGAGCAGGGTTCCAGTTGACGGTTGGGGCACGTTCCACCTCGTTGTAGTTCCGGCTGGTACTGAAGAAATATACACACGCTATGTTGGAATAACAACACTTTCTGTATAGTTCTGTTTGGGATGCAACGCCGCGGTCCCCCCAAAAACTCAACGTAGAGAAACGGAGCAGCTCATGTCATTGCCTTCTGCGGAACCGGTCCGGACCATCCGATACGGCCTCATCGGCGCAGGCCACATGGCCCGCGAACACGTCCGGAACCTCGCCCTGATCCCCGGAAGCCGGATCACCGCAGTGTCCGATCCCCAGCAGTCCTCCCTGGAGGAGACTGTTGCGGAGATCGGGTACGGGGTGGAGACGTTTTCCTCCCACCAGGAACTGCTGGCCTCCGGCCTGGTGGATGCACTCGTGATCGCCAGCCCCAACGACACGCACCTGGGCATCCTGAAAGACATCTTCGCCAGCGGAACCAACCTGCCCGTGCTCGTGGAGAAGCCTGTGTGCACCACCGCCGAGCAGGCCGATGAACTCGAGGCGCTGGCCGCCGGCTACCCGGCGCCCGTGTGGGTCGCGATGGAATACCGCTACATGCCGCCGGTACAGGAAGTCATCCAGGCTGCGCACACCGGCAAGCTCGGCAACATCTACATGCTCTCCATCGTGGAGCACCGCTTCCCGTTCCTGCACAAGGTGGATGCCTGGAACCGCTTCGCGGAGCGGACCGGCGGAACCCTGGTGGAGAAGTGCTGCCACTTCTTCGATTTGATGCGGCTGATCCTGCAGGATGAGCCGGTCAGGGTCTACGCCAGCGGCGGCCACGACGTGAACCACATGGACGAGGTCTACGACGGCCGCGTGTCGGACATGATCGACAATGCCTACGTGATCGTGGACTTCAAGGGCGGCCGCCGCGCCATGCTGGAGCTGTCCATGTTCGCCGAGGGGTCCAAGTTCCAGGAACGGATCTCCATCGTGGGGGATGCCGCCAAGATCGAGACGCTCATCCCGGTGGCAGCCAACCACTGGATCCCCGGTGACGAGGCGGAGGCCACCGTGGAGTTCAGCCCGCGCTCGCCGCTGGGCCCTGAAAAGCACGAGGTCCCGGTGGATGAGGCAGTACTGGCCGCGGGCGCCCACCACGGCTCCACGTACTACGAGCACCTTGGGTACCGGAAGGCGATCCTCGGCGAGGGGCCGGTGGAAGTAACGGTTGCAGACGGGCTGCAGTCGGTCCGGATGGGCCTTGCGGCCGAACGTTCAATCGCGGAAGGACGCCCCGTGGAGCTTACGAATGCCGGTGCCGGGGTACGACACTAGGTAAGTTGGTGTTGGAATTGCAACACTCCGCCGAGCCTGGTGTCCGGCGCATGGTCAGAAAGAAGGGGTTATGAGCATTGCACGTGGGGATGCGCCGCTGACGCCCCGCCAGCGCACCATCCTGGACGAGCTGGGCCGGCGGGGGTTCATTTCCACCACCGATCTGGCCGAGACCTTCGCGGTCTCGGACATGACGGTGCGCCGGGACACGCGGGTGTTGTCCAAACTGGGCCTGGTCCGGGTGGTGCACGGCGGTGTGAGCGCCATCCATGGGCAGGGCCAGAACGCGGACTTCGCTGCCCGGGTCCGTGAGGATGCCGAAGCCAAGCTTCGCGTGGCCCGCGCCTGCGTATCCATGATCGGGGAGCGGGACGCGATCATCCTGGACGCCGGCACCACCACGTACCAGATTGCGCAGGAGCTGCCCGCCGCGTTCAAGGGGACAATCATTACCCACTCGGCCCCGGCCATCCAGCGGTGCCTGCAGCTGACCTCGGCACGGACCATCTGCCTCGGCGGGGAACTGCTGCTGGACAGCCAGGCATTCAACGGCCCCATGACCGTCAGCGCTGCGGCCGGGCTGCGCGCCAGGACCGCGTTCATTGGCGTCAGCGGAATCCACGACGAGGCGTTTTACATTGAGCGTGACGTGGAACGCGCCACTAAGATCGCACTCATGAACTCTGCGGAACAGGTGGTAGTGGTGGCAACACACCAGAAGATGCTGCGGTACGCGCTGGCCCGGCTGGCGGCCTTCGACGCCGCGGATGTCCTGGTGACGGACGCGCCCCCGCCGCGGGAAATCGAATCGGCGCTGCGTGCGGCGAACGTCAAGCTCGTGGTGGCGGCATGACCGCGCCGCTGCGGATTGCCCTGCCCGACCAGAAACTGGTGGACGCACTGGAGCCGGCTGCCGGCGTCGAATTCTTCGTATGGGACTTTTCCGGCCCTGCCCCCGCCGGGCGTTTGGACATCGTGGTGCCGCCCTACATGCGCGGGCCGGAGGTGCTGGCTGCGCTGAAGTCCGTGGAGATCGGCCTGGTCCAGAGCCAGTCCATCGGTTACGACGGCGTGGCGGACGTCCTGCCCGCGGGTTGCCTTTTCGCCAACGCGGCAGGCGTCCATGAAACGTCGACGGCGGAACTTGCCCTGGGCATGATGATTGCCAGCCAGCGCGGCATGGCCGACTTTGCACGGAACCAGGCCACCGGGACCTGGGACAACAGGCAGCGGCCCAGCCTGGCTGACCGCCGGGTGCTGCTGGTGGGCTACGGGGGAGTGGGCAAGGCCATCGAGGCCCGGCTCCTGCCCTTCGAAACGCAGGTGACCCGGATGGCGAGCCGTGAACGCGAGGACGCCGGCGGAAAGATCTTCGGGATCGACTCACTGTATGAGCAGCTGCCCCTGCACGACATCGTGGTGGTCAGTGTGCCCCTCAGCGAGCAGACAAAGCAGCTGGTGGACGCAAAGTTCCTGGCAGCAATGCCTGACGGGGCGCTGCTGGTGAACGTGGCCCGCGGACCCGTGGCGGACACGGACGCGCTGCTGGCGGAGACGTCCTCGGGCCGTTTGCGTGCTGCGCTGGACGTGACGGACCCCGAGCCGCTGCCCGCTGACCATCCCCTCTGGACCTCGCCCGGCGTGCTGATTACCCCGCATGTCGGCGGGGCCAGCTCGGCGATGTTCCCGCGGATGGTCCGGCTGATCAAGCAGCAGATCGAGCTGATGCTGGAGGGCAAGGAGCCCGTCAACGTGGTGCTGGGCGGCCCGTCCCGGAGCTAGGTTCTGCGGTATACTGCAACGCGGGGTCACTCCCAGCCGAATAATTGACCGTTATTAGGCCAAAAGTGACCCCGTGTTGCCTGTTGAGGGGCGGCCGCGGGCTTGTTGGTGGGGCTATCTCCGGAATTCGATGCGGACCGAGTTGTCGTCCGGCAGGACGATGACCGTTCCGTCCCGCGGCGCCCAGCCGTCGTGCAGGAAAAAGAAACGTCCGCCGCTCAGCACCAGCAGGCGCAGCCCGTCGTACCGGTAGAGCGGAGCTTCGCCGTTGCCCACCTTCACTTCGGTGACCGCGCCGGAGCCGATGCCCAGCGGCTTGGGCGAATACACCTCCGCCCGGGGCATGAACTGGACGCCCTGCTCGTAGTCCACGGCCAGCCGCCGGCCCAGCGCCTGCGCATAGTCGGCCGTGCCCCAGAAAAGCAGCAGCGTCACGATGCTCAGGATCAGCGTGGTTTCCACCGCCCGCTGCTCGGCGCTCAGGGCCGGCACCTGGGTGTTCCGGCCCAGGCGGCGGAGGTGGACGCACCAGGTGGCCACCAGTACGCCCAGGGCCATCAGATACGGCGAGAAGAGCGCCGTCCGGGTGCGATCAACCACCGCCAGCACCAGGCTGACTCCGACCACAAGCCCACTGACCAGGGCGCCGATGCCTGCGGCCCGGAGGATGACGGCGCGTCCGCGGTCCTCCTCGATCCGGCGGCGCAGCAAGCGGTCAAGCGCCAGCCAGGCAACGCTGGCGGCAAGGATGCAGACCAGCGGCAGGAAGAGCGCGTTGATGCTGATGAGCAGGTAGTCCTGCACTGTGTACCCGAAGAGGCTGACGTTGAGGCCCATGTACGCCGCCTGTGCATCGGCGCGTGCCCAGCCGAAGTAGAACAGCAGCGCCGTGGCAACCGTAACCGGCGGGCCGATGGCGGAAATAACTCCGACGGCGCGGGACCATGCGGAACGCCCGTCTCCGTCGCCCTCCGTCACGGTGCGGCGCCCGGCGCCGGGCACGTACTCTGGTCCGCGGCGTACTCGAAGGAAGCGGATCCCTGGACCTGCCAGTCGGCGTCGGCAATACTCACTTCGGCGGTGGTGGGTTGCCCTTCAGCCAGTGGCGGTGCCAGGAAGTAGAACTCAAACGGGAAGTTGGTGTCCGTGAAGCTCTGGCGCTGGCTGACCAGTGCCGTGGCGGAGCCAACGTTGACTGAACGGACGGTGCCGGCGGGGAGGCCGGTGACGCTTCCGTCCAGGATGAGCACGTCCCCTGCGCAGACCTGGAAGGGCTGGCTGTCGCCCGCATCATCCTGCACGGCTTTGAGTTCCGGAACGCAGGCGGTCCCGGGGCGGGGGGCAAGCTCAATGACGGCATCCGGCTTTTGTGTCCGGACGGCAGCGATATTGCTGAGGATCTGCTGCGCGGCTTCAGACCAGCAGTCAGGCGGGGACGTCGACAGGGCAGGAACGCCCGCCTCCCAGGCAGCCTGGTCACCCTTCAGGCCGAAGCAAAGCGTCCGTGCTGCCTCTTCCACGGTATTGAAGGGTTCGGAGAAGCCGGGAACCGACTCACAATTCAAGTCCTTCAAGCGCACATACCAAATCGGATCCCCCCTGCCGACCGGGCCTATCGGCAGCCAGTCGAGCACCACGGTCTCGGGGGCTGGCGGCTGGGCAGCGGCGGGCGGACCGGGCGGCGGCGCGGGCGGCTGGCCGGGAGCCTGCGGAGCGGGTGCCGGTGCCGGGGGCTGGGCAGGGGCGGGTGGACCGGGTGGCTGCGCCGGACCGGGCCCCTGCGGCTGTCGTGGCACGGGCGGCGGCTGCGGGGCCGGTGCCGGATCCTGGCCTTGCGGCAGGCTTTGCCCGCTGTCAGGACCGGAGCCTGAAGCATCAGAGCTTGAATTATCAGAGCCTGTACCGCCGGATCCGTCCGGTCCCCGGCTGGCGCCGCCGCCGGCCGTTTCTTCAGCGGGCCGATCCGACGGCGATGCATCCTGCCTGCTTTCGCTGGACGAGGCGGCAGGGCTGCTGGCTGCCGGGCCACTCCTGTCCTCTGTCGACATGCAGGCGGACAGAAGCAGCGACAGGACCAGCGCCCAGACAAAGGCGATAGGGTGGCGGCGGCTGTAGGAGTGCATCTCGCACCATCACTGTCTCTGTATGCCGAACTTCCAGCCTTGGGTTGAGTGCCGGGATCTCCGGCAGGGAGGGCCCAACCTCGCAGGGTAGTTGCGTACACCGGCATTAAACGCTCCAGGCGTTACTGTGCCGTTACTGCGTGGCCCGTGTGCGATTTCTATACAGCGTGTTCTATGCAGCGTGCTGGCGCTTCCTCCGGAACACCATCCGCAGGTGGTCGCGCACGCCCAGGCTGCTCCTCCGGCTGGCCACGATCACGCCGGAGGCCGCGGCCAGCAGCACGATGACACCGCCGGCGGCCACGGACCAGCGTGCGCCGAACTCCGTGCCGATCCAGCCCATCAGGGGCGCGCCCACGGCGGTGCCGCCCTGCAGGACCGCCAGGTAGAGTGCCAGCACGCGCCCACGGAAGCGGGGCTCCACGGAGAGCTGGATGCTGGTGTTGCAGCTGTTCAGGAACGTGATGGACGCCAGCCCGATCGGGACCAGGACGGCCGCATACAGCCAGAACGACGGCGACACACTCCCCAGGAGGGTAAACGCGCCGAGCCCCAGCGCACCGCCCAGCAGGAACCGCAGCCGCGGCCCGGCCCGGCGTGCCGCAAGCAGCGCGCCGCCCAGCGTACCCACCGCCATGATCGAACCAAGAAGCCCGAATTCGCCCGGGCCGGCGCCGAACTCAGTGGTGGCCATCAGTGCGTTGATGATGGGAAAGTTCATTCCGAACGCCCCCAGGATGCCCACCAGGACCATGATCAGCACCAGGTCCGGCCGGTTGCGCACGTAGCGGACGCCTTCCGCCACCTGGTGCCTGCTCCGTGTTGCCGGGGCGGCGGGCACGAGTTCTGCGGTCCGGATCCGGAAGAGGGAAACAATGACGGCGGCGAAGCTGGCAGCGTTCAGGAGGAAGACCGGTCCCGTGCCCACCCAGGCAATGAGTACCCCGGCAATGGCAGGGCCGGTCAGCCGGGCTGTGTTGAAGGACGCGGAGTTCAGTGCAACGGCGTTGGAAATGTTGTCCCGCCCCACGAGTTCTGACACGAAGGACTGGCGTGACGGCGCATCGATGGCGCTGGCTATTCCCAGGCACAGGGCGGCCAAATAGGCGTGCCACAGCTCCGCGGTGCCGGTCACCACCAGGAGCCCGAGCACCAGCCCGGTCACGCCCATGGCCACCTGCGTCCACAGCAGGATCACCCTCTTTCGGTAGCGGTCCGCCAGCACTCCGCCGTACGGGCCGAGCAGCAGCATGGGGAGGAACTGCAGGCCGGTGGTGATGCCGACGGCGGCGCCGGAGTAGTCGGTGAGGACGGTCAGGACCAGCCAGTCCTGCGCCACCCGCTGCATCCAGGTCCCGATGTTGGACACCAGCGCGCCGCTCGCCCAGATCCGGTAGTTGCGGTTTTCCAGCGCACGGAACATGGCGCTCATCTGCCGCTCATCTCCTGCATGATGCGTGCGGCCCGGCTCAGGACCAGCCGGTCTTCCTCGCTGAGCCCGGCCACGCGTTGCGCGAGCCACGCGGTCCGCTGGTTCCGGGCCTCTTCAAGGACGGCCCGGCCGGCGTCGGTGATGTCGATGTGGACCTGGCGGCCGTCGTCGGGGTTTGCCGCCCTGGAGACGAAGCCCAGTTCGGCGAGGGCGTTGACGATCCGGGTCATGGACGGGGCCTGCACGTGCTCGCTGGTGGCCAGTTCGCGGAGGGTGCTGGGTCCGCTGCCGTTGAGTAATGCCAGCACCGTGTACTGGCCCGGCGTGATGACGTCGCCGGTTGCCTCGACGCGGAGCCGCCGCGAGGTGCGCATCACGGCGGTCCGGAGGTCAATGGCCAGGGTGTCCGGGCCGGTCTCCCCGGTCATGCTCTCGTTCTTGGCTGTGGTCACGTCCGTGAGCCTCCCCAAAATGCTTAGCAATGCTAATTAGTCCTGCTAATAAGTATGCTCCCATTTGGAAGAGGCGGCAAGCCGTCGCCGGGTATGGCGGCTTCCGCCAGGGCTGGCGTAGGCTCTGGTGGACCATGACAGAACGGCAACCCTACGAGCTGGTCCGGCGCTATCCGCACTTCGAACTGCGCCGCTATCCCGGGTACGTCGTGGCCGAAACCAAGGTGGCCGCCACCTTTGACCGTGCCGGAAACATCGCCTTCCGGCGCTTGTTCAACTACATCAGCGGGAGCAATTCAACCCGCGGGAAGCTGGCCATGACCGCCCCGGTTATCCAGGAGCCCGGATCGCCGCAGAAGCTGGCTATGACCGCCCCGGTGCTTCAGTCCGGTTCCCTGGCAGGAAGGGGTGGACCTGCCGAGTATGTGGTGGCTTTTGTGCTTCCTGCCGGCGTGACAGCTGAAACCGCGCCCGTTCCCGCCGACCCCGCCGTGACGGTGCGGGCCGTGCCCGGTTCCCTTGCCGCAGTGCTGCGCTTCTCCGGCAGCGGGTCAGCGGCCGCGTTCGAACGGCGCAACAGCGGCCTGCAGGCGGCACTGACCCTTGCCGGCCTGACGCCGGTGGGGCCGCCGCGGTTTGCCCGCTTCGATCCGCCGTTCAAGCCGTGGTTCCTGCGGCGGAATGAGGTTGTACAGGACGTTCAGGAGCCGGTGGACGCTGCGGGCTGACCGTCCCCGGCCGCCGCGTTCAGGAAGTTCGATGACGGCATAACAGGTCCACCGAGGCTTGCCCCCTGCCCTACTGGCCTGCCAATGCTTCAAGTGTGGCCCGTGAACCGGCGTTGTGGAGGCTTGTCAGCGCCCGGGTATACGCGGCGATGAATTCCTGGTTGCCGGCCAGGTCGCCAAAGACCTCCCGGTCCGAGATGAAGGCCAGCGGTTCCTGCCGCTGCCGGGCGGCTGAGGCCATCAGCTTGTCCCTGAGGCGGTCGACGACGTCAATCGGGTTGCCCTGCTCGTCGGCGCCTTCGGCATAGCGGGCCCAGCTGGCAACGATGGCGGCGGACCGGCGGATTTCCCCGCCCCGATCAAGGTTGATGCGGATGACCGGCAGCAGCCATTTGGGGATCCGGTCCGAGCTTTCCGCACAGAGGCGGGCAAGGGTGTCCCGGACGTGTTCGTTGGTGAAGCGTTCGATGAGGGTGTGTTTGTAGTGGGCGAGGTCCACGCCGGGCACCGGCTCCAGGGTGGGGGTGGCCTCCTTGTCCATGTAGTCGAGCAGGAACTTTGCGAACAGCGGGTCCTGGGCAGCTTCGTGGGCGTAGCGGTAGCCGGCCAGGTGGCCGAAGTAGCACATGCCCTGGTGGCTGGCGTTGAGGAGGCGGAGTTTCATCAGTTCGTACGGTTCAACATCCGCCACGAGCTGGACCCCGGCGTCCTCAAACGGGGGACGTCCAAGGCTGAACGTGTCCTCGAGGACCCACTGCTCAAACGGCTCGCACACCACGGGCCACGCATCCTCGACGCCGAACTCCGCCGAAACGGCGGCGCGGTCAGCGTCGGCGGTGACGGGCGTGATCCGGTCCACCATGCTGTTGGGGAAGGGAACGTTCGCGGTGATCCAGGCGCCGAGGTCCGGGTCCTTGAGCACGGCGAAGGCAGTGAACATCTTCCGCGCCACGTCGCCGTTGCCCTGGATGTTGTCGCAGGACATCACCGTGAAGGGGACCAGGCCGCGGGCACGACGGCGGGCCAGGGCTTCGGTGATGAGGCCGAAGGTCGTCCGGGGTGCTGACCCCGGCTGGAGGTCGTGGACCACGTCGGGGTTGCCGGCGTCGAACTCGCCGGTGACGTGGTGGAAGTTGTACCCGCCCTCGGTGATTGTGAGTGAAACGATCCGGACGGCGCCGGACGCCATCTTCTCGAGGACGGACTCGGGATCGTCAGGGGCGAACAGGTACTCGATGATCGAGCCGATGACCCGCCCTTCCCGGGTTCCGTCCGGGTTCTTGACCACCAGGGTGTAGAGGCAGTCCTGGCTGTCCATGACCTGTTTCATGCGGGCATCACCGGGCAGGACCCCCACGCCGCAGATGGCCCAGTCGAGGGCCTTGCCCTCGTTCATCAGCCGGTCCAGGTACATGGCCTGGTGGGCGCGGTGGAAGCCGCCCACGCCGAAGTGGACGATTCCCGCCGTCAGAGAGGCCCGGTCGTAGGCGGGGACGGCCAAGGATGCAGGCAGTCCGGTAAGGGTCCGGGTTTGAAGTGCAGTCATGGGGCTAACCTTCCGCAGGGGCGGGCAGGCCGGGCGGTGTTCCGGCCGGCTTTCCGGACAGGGAACCCAGCTCGGCTGACGTGGGCGGGTTGGCCCCCGGCCGGGAACACGTGATGGCGGCGGCCCTGTTCGCGTAGGCCGCCAGGGCATCCAGGTCTTCGGGGGAGAGGCTCCGCAGGCGCGGCCTGTTGGCGGCACCGAGCGCGTCCCGTTGCGCCAGGCCGGCGATCAGGGCGGCCATGAAGGAGTCGCCCGCCCCCACGGTGTCCGCCACGGCGACCGTTTCGCCGGGCATCTCCACGCGCCCCTGCCGGGTCAGGACCACCGGTCCGTCCGCGCCGCGCGTCAGCGCAACCAGTGCCGGTCCCAGCGCCAGCCACGCGGCAAGGGACTCGTCCAGGGTCCTGCCGGGGTAGAGCCAGCGCAGGTCCTCGTCGCTGGCTTTGACGATGTCACTGGCGGCCACAAAGTCCTCGGCTTCACGGCGTGCGGCTTCAACATTCCCGCTGATGGCCGGCCGGCAGTTGGGATCGAAACTCACCGTCGCGTGCGGGCGTGCCGCTTCGGCCAGGCCCCGGACGGCCTTGTTGCCGGGTGCCAGGACCGTGGCGATGGATCCGGTGTGGACATGCAGCGAACCCTGCACCGCGGCAAGGGCCGGGATGGAGGCCCCGTTGACGTCCCAGCTGATGTTGAACGTGTACTCGGCTGCGTCGGTAGCGTCCAGGGACGCCAGCGCGGACGACGTCGGCAGGGAACCTCCCACGATCGGTTCAACATTGTTGGTGCGCAGGTGGTCAGCGATCAGCTTCCCGTGCGCGTCGTCGCCATAGTGCGTGACCAGCCTGGTCCCCAGGCCCAGCCGCGCGCACCCTACCGCAACGTTGAGCGGGCTCCCGCCCGGGTGCACCTGCTGCGCGGAGCCCCGGCCGGGGGCTTCAATGATGTCAACGAGCGACTCGCCGATGACGGTGATCATGGTCAGCGGCCCGGGTAGACAACGGCTTTGAGCTGGCCGGGCTGCTTGCCCGCCTTGAGCGCGTTCTCGGAGTCCGCGAGTGGAAACCTGCCGGTGACCAGGATGTCCAGGTCCACCTTGCCGTCCGCGATCAGCTGGATGGCCAGCGGCCAGGTGTTGGTGTAGCGGAACACGCCGGAGAGCCAGATCTCGCGGTTCTGGATGTAGGAGACGGGGAGTTCGACGTCGTCCGCGCCCAGGCCGACCAGGATGACTCTAGCTGCAGGGGCCACGGCCTTGATCCCGGCGCGGACCGCCTGCGGTGCGCCGGACGCGTCAATGAACGCGTCGACGTCGAGCCCTTCCACGCTGTCCGTCTTTGCGTTGAGCGCGTGCGTGGCGCCGTGTTCGAGGGCGAAGGCGAGCCGGTCCTCGGCGATGTCGGAGATGTAGATCTCGGTGGCGCCGTACGCGCGGGCGGCCTGGGCGGCGATGATGCCGATTGGCCCGGCGCCGGCGATCAGGACCCGGCTGCCGGGCTTGATTTGTGCGCGTTCGCAGGCCCAGAGCCCTACGGAGAGCGGCTCGATGAGGGCGGCAGCCTCGTCGCTGACGCTGTCCGGGATGTCGTAGGCGAAGTCTGACTGGATGGTGACGTATTCGGCGAAGGCGCCGTCAACGGGCGGGGTGGCGTAGAACTCGATGTCCGGGCAGAGGTTGTAGCGGCCGGCCTTGCACTGCTTGCACGTGCGGCAGGGGCGCTGGGGCTCGACGGCGACGCGCTTGCCGATCCGGGCGGGGTCAACGGCGGATCCGACGGCGGCGATCCGGCCGGAGAGTTCGTGGCCGAGGATGAGCGGGTGGTCCACCACGTAGGGGCCGATCCGGCCGTGCTCGTAGTAGTGGACGTCGCTGCCGCAGACGCCGACGGCGGCGACCTGGACCAGGACCTGGTCGGCGTCGAGCTGCGGGAGGGGCAGGGTTTCCATGGCCATCTCGCCCTGGCGCTTGAGGAGGGACGCGCGCATGGTGGCCGGCAGGCCGGAGCCGGTGGCCGGGGACTGGGTGGTTGTTGTGGTCATCGGAGTGATCCTTCTGAGTGTTGGGCGGGCTGGTTTATCTCACGGCCTGTTATTTCACGGCGCCGAGGGAGAGTCCCTGGACGAGCTTGTCCTGGGCGGCGAACCCCGCAAAAAGCACGGGCAGGGAGATGACGACGGCGGCCGCGCACACCTTGGCGAGGAAGAGGCCCTGGCTGGAGACGAAGCCGGTGAGGAAGACCGGGGCTGTTCCGGCCATGACGCCGGTGAGGACCCGGGCGAGGAGCAGTTCGTTCCAGCTGAAGATGAAGCAGATCAGGGCGGTGGCGGCGATCCCCGGCATCGCGACCGGGGCGACGACGGCGCGGAGGGTCAGGAGCAGGCCGGCTCCGTCGATCTGGGAGGCTTCGAGCATTTCCACCGGGACTTCGGCGAGGAAGGACCGCATCATCCAGACAGCGATGGGCAGGTTCATGGAGGTGTACATCAGGACCAGGAACCAGATGTTGTCCAGCCCGCCGATGGTTTTGGCGAACAGGAACAGCGGCAGGACCGCGGCGACGATGGGCAGCATCTTGGTGGAAAGGAAGAAGAACATTACGTCCGTCCACTTCTTGATCGGCCTGATCGAGAGGGCGTACGCGGCCGGGATGGCCAGGACCAGCACCAGCACGGTGGACAGGACGGACGCGGTGGCTGAGTTGATCAGCGGCGGCCAGGGGCTGACCCCGGAGCTGGCGCCGAAGAATTCCGCGTAGGCATCAAGGGTCAGTGGTGCGCCGATGGACGGCGGGTTGGTGGCGGCATCCGTTTCGGAGTGGAAGGAGGTCAGGATCATCCAGAGGACCGGGGCCACGAACAGCAGGGCCAGCAGCCAGGCGGCGATGCCGGCGGCGGTGTTGTTGCGCGTCGGGTCCATCCGAGACTTGCCCCGGCCGGATCTTCCGAATCCGCGGCGGCCGGACCCGGTGTTCGGGTCGGTGGGCGGTGTTGAACGGGCGAGGCCCGGCTTGCGGGGTTCGGCAGGAGTGAGGGTGCTCATCGTGCTGCCTCCTTCTTGAAGAGTGAAAAGACGGTGCGGAGGGCGAAGGTGGCCACGATGATGGTGCCGATGACCACCACGACGCCTGTTGCTGAGGCCAGACCGTATTCATTGGCGAAGTAGAAGGTCTGGTAGATGGAGTACGGCAGGTTGGCCGTGCCCAGGCCGCCCGAGGTGAGCGTGAAGACGGCGTCGAAGTTCTGCACGATGTAGATGGCGCCGAGCAGGCCGCCCAGTTCCAGGTACTGGCGCAGGTGCGGCAGGGTCAGGTGGCGGAAGATTTCCCAGGGGCTGGCCCCGTCCATCTGCGCCGCTTCCACGGTGTCCATGGGCCGGGACTGCAGCCCGGCGAGCAGGATGAGCATCATGAACGGCGTCCACTGCCACACCAGCGAGAGGATGACGGCGGTCAGGGGTGCCTGCGAGAGGAGGTCCGGCTGTGGCGGGGTGCTGCTGCCGAAAAGCGACCAGACCCAGGTCAGGATGCCGTTGATCAGGCCGTACGTCGGGTTCAGCAGGGCGTGCTTCCATACGAGGGCAGCAGCTACGGGAACCACCAGGAACGGTGCGATCAGCAGGGTGCGGGCCAGCCCGCGGCCAATGAACTTCTTGTCCAGGAGCAGGGCCAGGACCAGACCGATGACCAGGCTGGCCAGGACCACCGAGACGGTGAGGACGATGGTGGTGAAGATGGCCTGGCGCAGGTCCGCGTTGGTGAGGACCTCCACGTAGTTGCTGAAACCCGCGAATCCCGTCTGGTCCGGGCGGAGGCTGTTCCAGTTCAGGAAGGAAATGATCAGGGTGGCAGCAAAGGGAAGCTGCGTGACGATAATGAGGAAGACCAGGGCCGGCAGCAGCGGCGCGCGCCGTGCCCACGCCGTGGCGCGTTCACGGGCCCTGGCGTCTTTGGAAGGTTTGGGGGCGCTGTGCCCTGAACGGGCGACGCGCGCTGTTGCGGAAGTCATCATGTTCTCCTGCGGTTCTGTGGCCCGCCCGCAGGGCGGGCCACAGAACCGATTGGTGGGTGGTTACTTCTTGTACTTGTCGCCGATTTTCTGGGCGGCTTCCTGGCCCTTGGCCAGTGCGTCCTCCACGGTGCCCTGTCCGGCTATCGCCGAGCTGACGCCCTGGGAGACTGTGGTGCCAAGGTCGGCGAACTCGGGGATGCCGACGAACTGGATGCCAACCACCGGACGTTCCTGCACACCCGGGTTCTTCGGGTCGGCGTTCTCAATGGCGGAGCGTTCGGCCTTGAAGAACGGTGCGGCCTTCTGGAACTCGGCGTTCTCGTAGGTGGAGATGCGCTTGCCGGATGGAACCTTGGCCCATCCCAGCTTCGAGGCGACCAGTTCTTCATACTTCTTCGAGCTGGCCCAGGCGATGAACTTGCCCGCGGTGTCCTGCTTCTTGGACGCAGCCTGCACACCCCAGGACCAGGTCCACAGCCAGCCCGAGGAGTCGGTCTTCTTGACCGGGGCCTGGGCGTAGCCGATCTTGCCCTTCACCGGCGAACCCTCCGCTTCAAGGGCGCCCGCTGCAGAGGTGGCGTCGTACCACATGGCCACCTTGGACTGGCTCATGTTGTTCAGGCACTCGGTGAACCCGGCCTGGGCCGCGCCGGCTTCACCGTGCTTCTTGACCAGGTCCACGTAGAACTTGGTGGCCTCGGTGAATTCCGGAGCATTGACTTTGGCGTTCCAGTCCTTGTCGAACCAGGTGCCGCCGAAGGTGTTCACCACGGTGGTCAGCGGCGCGAAAACCTGGCCCCAGCCGGGCTGGCCGCGGAGGCAGATGCCCTTCATTCCCGGCGCGGCGCCGTCGGCCTGGGCGGCGAGCTCGGCCACCTGGTCCCAGGTGGGCTTCTCCGGCATCGTCAGGCCCTTGGCCTCAAGGATGTCCTTGCGGTACATCAGGAAGGACGACTCACCGTAGAAGGGTTCGCCGTAGAGCTTGCCGTCCTTGCCCGTCAGGGACGCCGTGTAGGCGGGAAGAATGTCGTCCTGGTTGAATTCGGCGTCCTTGGCCACACTGTCCAGCGGGGCCAGCCACTTGTTGGCGGAGTAGAACGGGATCTCATAGTTGGACAGGGACGCCACATCGTACTGGCCGGCCTGGCTGGAGAACTCCTGGCTGATCTTGGCCCGGACGTCGTTCTCCGGCAGGATCGTGTAGTTGACCTTGATCCCGGTGTCCTTGGTGAAGTTGTCTGCAGTGAGCTTCTGCAGGTCCTCCATCTGGGGATTGTTCACCATCAGGACATTGATGCTGTTCTGGTCACCGGCAGCAGTGCCGCCGCCGGCACCGGAGCAGGCCGATGCGGAGAGTGCGATGCACAAGGCACCGGCAGCCAGCGTGGCAGTGCGCATTTTTGGGCGCATTGAGGACTCCTTTGTTCTTCAGGGGGTGCGCAGTCACCACATCCGACTGCTGCGTCGGGATGCCTGACCGTGGCGCGGCGTGAGATCGGGAAGCCGATGTGCCGCTGATGTTCCTCAAGATTAGGCCGGTGGCGTGGGGCACAACTAGCGCCGTGGTTGCCGATTTCTGATACTAATTTTCCGCAGCAGGTCCCGGCATTAGGCGCTACTCTGGGGAAAGGTCCCTGGATCTTGTCCAGAATTCATAACCACTATGGGCGCGGAGAAACACATGACTGCCACGGACACAGCCGACGGAGCTGCGGCCCGGCTGGCCGAGAGGCTGCTCGGAATGCGGGCCAACCGGGAGATCATCCCGCCCGATCCCAACCACTCCGTCCGGTGGGTGGAACACAGCTACCCCAGCCCGGTGGCGCGGTGGAACTACCACCCCGAGTACGAGATCCACCTCATCCGCAAGGGCACCGGAAAGTTCATCGTGGGCGACCATATCGGCACGTTCGAAGCCGGGCACGTGTCCCTTGTCGGATCGGGGCTGCCGCACGACTGGGTTAGCGACCTTGAACCCGGCGAGGTGCTGGAGAACCGGGATGCCGTGATCCAGTTCGACGGCAAATGGGTTGAGCAGACGGCTTCGCTGGTCCCGGAGATGGCTGAGGTGAAGCCACTGCTGGAGCAGTCCCGGCGGGGGATCGAATTCCTGGGGCCCTCGGCGGAGAACGCGGCAGCCGCCATAGAAGCGATGGGTGCCAGCACGGGGCTGGTGCGGTTGCGCCACCTGCTGGACCTCTTTGTGGTGCTGGCGCGGGCTCCGCAGGAAGAACGGCGATACCTCGCGGACGAATGGTTCCGGCCGCAGCTGGATGGCCAGGCCGCCGCCGTGGTGGACATTGTGCTCGAGTACGTCTTCACCAACCATGCCGGCAGCGTGAAGATGTCCGAGGCCGCCGGGCTGGTGGGCATGTCCGAGCCCACCTTCTCCAAATACTTCAAGCGCGCTACCGGCCAAAACTTCAGTGACCTGGTGCGCAAGCTCCGGCTTGCACATGCCCGCCGGCTGCTGGAGCACAGCGACAAGGCCATCTCGGAGATCTGCTACGAAGTGGGGTTCTCCAACCTTTCCAACTTCAACCGCCACTTCCTGAACGACGCAGGGGAGACGCCGAGGAACTACCGCCAGCGCGTTCAGGGCTGAGGATCTCCTGGCAGCCGGCAGCTGGGCCGGGAACTACTGGCTACCCTTGATTTTCCGCCAGCCGCCCGCGCGGTTGGTTTCGATGATTGCCCGGAACATCTCCAGCAGGGCATCCTCGTTGATTGGATCGTCCGCGTAGTAGGAAATCATCCGGCCCGTCTTGTTGCCGTGGCCGCCCGTGATGATGTTGTGCGGGTCCGGGGTGAGCCCGCCGTCGTACAGGAAAACATTGACGTGGTCTTTGGTGGCGAGGAGGGCGCAAATGTTGCCCTGAAGCACGAAGTACGGCTGGACCGTGCGCTTGATAGTCTCCTCGACGCCAGGGTCGGCAGCATGGACGAGGTCCCGCACCTTCAGGCAGACGGCCTGCTGCCAGGGCGGGAGTGCGCCGATGTACTGGTCAACACGTGGATCCTTCCGGTAGGTCATCCTTGAACTCCTGACAGGACTGTTACTGGCCGGGCAGCGCTCGTAGGGTGGGGCCATGGCTGATACATTTTCGTCCCTGATTGAAGCATTCAAGAACGTTGGCGTCTCCAAGGCCTATGGTGCGCCCGTCCAGCTGGGCGGGGAAGAGGTCATTCCCGTGGCGCTGGTGTCCTTCGGGTTCGGCGGCGGCGGGGAGGCCGGGCAGGACGGCGCCTCCGGTGGCGGGGGTGGCGGGATGGTGCTGCCGCTCGGCGTCTACCGGAACGTCGGCGGGCAGGTGGCTTTCCGGCCGAACACCGTGGTTGCCCTGATGTGCCTCGTCCCGGTCATCAGCGCTGTGGGCGCAGCCGTCCGGAAGGCGATCCTCGCGGCAAAGAAGTAGCGGGGACGCCCGGCGCCACGGGGCTGCGCAACAAGGCCCGGGTTCACTGCGCACGGACTGCTCCTGCGCACCGACGCCGGGCCTCACTGCGCCAGTCCGCGGCGCAGGGAGCTGCCATGGAGCTGGAACTGCCGTCCGCCGTCGTACATCCCTGCGGGGCTAGGATGGCCGCATGGGTGACGTAGACGATTCCCTTGCCGCGTTGGACGAGCCGGAGCGCGGCTGCCTGCAGCGTGTCATTGCGGCGGCGCGGCGCGTGGTCCCGGAGGCCGACGAGGGCCGCAGCTACGGGATGCCGGCACTGAAGGTGGACGGCAAACCGCTGATCGGCGTGGTGGCGGCAGCCAAGCACCTGTCCATCTTTCCGTTCTCGCCCGAGGTGGTGGACGCCGTCGCGCCCAAGCTGGCGGGCTTCTCGCTGTCCAAGGGTACTGTCCGGTTCACGCCGGACCATCCCGTCCCCGAGGAAGTGGTGGAGGAGATGGTCCGGCTGCGGCTGGCGGAGATCCGGAAGTAGCGCCTAGAGCTGCGCGGGGTCCAGGGGCAGGGGAGTGATCGGCTGGTCGTTCGCGGTCAGGTCGATGCCCAGGTCCTTGGCGAACACCAGGCGGGTCTCCTTGTAGATCCCCGCGTGGTTCTCATCCAGCTCGAAGACGCGCGCGCCGCGGAGCCGGTTCCGGTCGGCGCCCGGCAGCCCGTAGGCGCCGAACCCCGTCCCGGGGGCGTAGCCGAGTTCCACGCCGTAGTAGTTGCCCACGTAGGTGTTGACGTGGTCGTGGCCCACGAAGTAGCCGCGGACGTCCCCGCGTTCCAGGAAGGCGTTGAACAGCCCGGAGTTGAAGGGGCCGGGGCACTCGTCCTCGTTCCGCTCGCCCACGATGCCGTGCTTCTTCACCGCCCGCTGGTGGTCCGCGTCCGTCCGGGAGTCGATGCTGGCGAACCACATGCTGCGGTGTTCGTGCAGGGCGATGTGCCCCCACATCAGGGAGGGGATCTTCCTGCCGTACTTCTGCTCGGTGGCCATGGAGAGGTTGCGGTACCAGGCCACCTGGTCCATGCGGACCCAGTCCCAGTCCGGGTAGCCCTCGAAGTCCTGGCCGTTGATGGTGTCCGGGGCGTAGCGGCCGGTGTCGATCAGCCAGAGGCCGAAGGCTGGGTCCTTGGATTTCGAGGACTGCACCAGCAGCAGCGAGTTGGACGTGCCGGTGAGGCCATCGGTGGAGTCGCCGTTGACGTTGAATGCGTAGCTCTGCAGGAACTGCAGCATCCTGGCTTCGGTCATGCCGGTCCTCGCCACCGAGTCCTCGTCGTGGTTGCCGAACGTGACGGCCCACGGGATCTGCCGGCGTTCCATCGGCTGGACCACGTGGTTCAGGGCCTGCTTGACCTCGAGTTCGGTGTCGCAGCCGCCGTTGATCACGTCCCCGTTGATCACCACGAAGTCAGGCTTTTCGGCATCCAGCGTGCGGTCCATGAGCTCGATGGTGCGGCGGTCCGTCTGCTCGTCGTCCTGGGTGTCGTTGAACTGGATCACCTTGAACCGGCCGTCCGGGCGGAACGCGAGGGCGGGCTTTGGGGCCTTCGTTCCCGGTGCTGCGTTGGCTCCGGTTCCGGCCGCCGCGGTCATGCCGAGTGCGCCCAGGGTTCCGGCTGCCGCGAGGGCCGCCCGCCTGCTGAAGTTGGGCTGGTTGAGTTTGATGGTCATCGCTGCCTCTCTGCATTGTTGCGGCCGGGTTCCGGCCGCCGTCACCTGCGAGGGTAGGAAGCCCGGGCATCGGGGTGCCTAACGCATGGTGAACGGCACGTGCGAAGCTAGCGTCTAAGGGACACGTACCGGGAGGGACCTGTGAAAACCAACGAACTGCTGCTGGACGCCTTCGGCCGGATCCGCGAGAACGTGGAGGCCACCCTTGACGGGCTCGACGGCGGGACGCTTGCCTGGCGGCCGGCCGGCACCGGCAACTCGATTGCCTGGCTGATCTGGCACCTCAGCCGCGTGGAGGACGCGCAGGTGGCGGACGTCGCCGGCCGCGAACAGGCCTGGACCGCCCAGGACTTCGTGGGCCGCTTCAACCTTCCGCTGGACCCCCGCGACACCGGCTACGGCCATTCCACGGAGCAGGTGGATTTGGTGCAGGCTGAGCCGGAACTGCTGCTGGAGTACTACGACGCCGTCCACCGGCGGACCGTGGAGTTCCTGCAGGACCTCGGGGACCGGGACCTTGACCGCGTCGTGGATAACCGGTGGGACCCGCCCGTCACCCTTGGCGTGCGGTTGGTGAGCACCCTGGCGGACTGCCTCCAGCACGTGGGACAGGCCGCATACACCAAGGGCCTGAAACAGGTGCGGGGGCAGTAGCAATCCCCTATTTCCGTAGGCACATTTCGGTTCCATAATGGCCACATAGGCTTCGGGGACCCTCGCGCCAATGACGGCTGGCGGGGCACGCAGAGTCCCAGGTGGCCGCCCCGGAAAACAGGCGCGACGGGCGGCCCTGCGTTCCCGGACTTGGTGGTTCGGGTCCGCGCCCGGGGGAGAGCAACCGCCGCCAATACAAGAATGCACAAAGGAAATCACCATGCTCAAAGATTCGGCAATCATGGCTGTCCTTCCCGCAAAGGACATTAACAGGGCCAAGGATTTCTATCGGGACAAGCTGGGGCTGGAGCCTTCCGAGACAGTGGAGGACAACCTGGTGTACCGCTGCGGCAAGGGAACAAGCTTCCTTGTGTACCAGACGGAAAATGCGGGCACGGCCAAGAACACCCAGATGGGGTGGGAGACGGACAACCTCGAGCGCGACATGGAGGAGTTGCGGGGCCGCGGCGTTGTCTTTGAAGACTATGACTTCCCCGGACTGAAGACAGAGAACGGCGTTGCCACTGACTCATTTGGGAAGGGCGCGTGGTTCCTCGACAGCGAGGGGAACATCCTCAATATCGCCCAGCGCGCATAGCAGCAGCCACAAGCCCGCGTGAGCACGGTGCCCGCGCGGGCTGAGCCCTGCCTGTTCACCACCAGGTTGGCCGCACACGCAGCGATTGTTACGCCCCGAATCCTCCGTGCCGCAACAACCATCAAGCCTTGATCAAAGTTAACGCAGGTTCTCCCCAGTTTCGGCGTCCTCTGCGGTTCGGGGAAATAGGTTCTTTCCATAACCAGTTTTGGCTAAGCAAAAGGCCCGGCTTATTGCCGGGCCTTTATTTAATGGGGAAACATTGCCGCCACGCGCCTTCACCTTCACCGTCGCTGGGATCAGCGCCCTGCTGGTCCTTCCGGTCCTCGTCGGCTGCGCGGGCCCTCCCGGCCTGAAGGCCGCCTCGCCGGAAACCACAACTTCGCCAGCCGCCGCTGCGGCGGGCGCAACCGCCAAAGCAACGCCGTCGTCGTCGTCCGTCCAGGAAACGGGCGCACCGCTTGATCCCGAAACCACGAACCTGATGCCGCAGGCCGCGGCCGTGGCGGCTCCAAGGACGCAGCCCGCGTTCGCCACCAGGGCGATCGACCTGTTGGCCACCCTTCCCATCAAGGGCCGGGCGCCCAAAACGGGGTATGACCGGGCGCTGTTCGGGCAGGCGTGGCTGGACGTTGACCGCAACGGCTGCGACACCCGCAATGACATGCTCAAGCGGGACCTCACGGGCATCACCTACACCAACAGCGTGCCTTGCAAGGTGCAGTCGGGGACGCTGGTGGACCCGTACACGGGCGCCACCATCAGTTTCCTGCGGGGGAGCGGGACCAGCAGCAAGGTGCAGATCGACCATGTTGTTGCGCTCAGCGATGCGTGGCAGAAGGGCGCCCAGCAGCTCACCACTGAACAGCGGACGGCGTTCGCCAATGATCCGCTGAACCTCCAGTCCACGGACGGCCCCACCAACATGAAAAAGGGCGACGGCGACGCGGCCACCTGGCTGCCGCCGAACAAGGGCTTCCGCTGCGAATACGTCTCCCGGCAGATTTCAGTGAAGGCTACCTATAGCCTGTGGGTCACCAAGGCCGAGCACGACGCGATGGCCAGGATCCTGGCCGACTGCCCGGGCCAGTTGGCGCCCACAAACCAGGAGGCACCTGCCACTCCGGCGCCCGCACCTGCTGTGGCGCCGGCTCCGGTAGTGGCGCCGCCGGCCCCTATTGCTCCGGCCCCGGTTGCGCCGGCTCCCGCTGCGCCGGCACCTGCTCCGGCCCCGCCTGTGGTGCCCGCCCCTGCCGCTCCGGCGCCCGCGGCCGCTTACTACGCCAACTGTGCCGCGGCCAGGGCTGCCGGTGCAGCACCGCTCTTCGCCGGGCAGGCGGGCTACCGGGCCGGCCTGGACCGTGATTCCGACGGCGTAGCCTGCGAGGGCTGACCCGCCCGCATCCCCGATCTTTCCGCATCACCATCACCAACATTTCCTAGGGGGAAAAATGAAACAGACGCTGACATTAGTTGTGCTGACCGGATTAATGCTGACCGGTTGCGGAGGCAAGCAGGAGGCCGTGCAGCCGGCAAAAACCGCGACGGCTGTTGCGGCGGTTGCAGAGGCAGTCACTGTTCCGAGCGTTATTGGCCTGCCCCTGGATAAGGCCACCGAGCAGCTGGAAGGACTCGGGCTCAAGGTTGAGGCTGTGGACACCATCGACGGCAAGTCGATCATCCTGAAGAAGAACTGGCAGGTGACCTCCCAGGATTCCGCGGACGGTTCAAGTGCGCCCAAGGGCTCCACCGTTAACCTCGGCGTCACGTCCCTTGAAAAGCTGGCGGCGGAGAAGGCAGCAGCTGAGAAGGCTGCGGCTGAGAAAGCCGCTGCTGAAAAGGCGGCTGCAGAGAAGGCCGCGGCCGATAAGGCCGCAGCGGACCAGACCGCCGCACAATTGGCCGCCGAACAGGCCGCGGCACAGAAGGCGGCTGAAGCCGCGGCAGCTGCACAGGCTGCCCAGCAGGCTGCAAAGCCCGCACCGGCTCCGGCACCTGCTGCACCGGCGCCGTCGTCTGTCTACTACCAGAACTGCGATGCCGTTAGGGCGGCGGGCGCAGCGCCCCTCTATGCCAACCAGCCTGGCTTCCGGGCGGCCCTGGACCGCAATTCCAACGGAGTTGCCTGCGAGTAGCCGCTACCGCGCAAGTTCAATGTGCTGAATGCCGTGGATACCTTCGTTCTTGGAGGTATCCACGGCTTTCGTTTGCCATCGTGTCAGTTGACAGCGCTTTCATGGCCATGACCGTAGGCGACTCGCACCAGCCTTTCCGGTCTTGTAGTTGATGAACCTGAAAGAAAGCTGAAAATTCCCTAGACATTGGAATAATTCCAGGTTTAGGCTGAGCGCCATTGGGGGCCAAAGAAAAAATTCAGCTGGAGGCAAGGCATGCCACAACGCAGTAGATTGGTTGTTTTTGCAGCACTAAGTACCCTGGCGCTATCAACGTTCGGTCTCTCGGGCGCCACCGCCCACCCGGACGGCCAGCACGGCATGGACGAAGGGCACCTCGTCGGGACCGGGGAGTTCGGGAAGATTGACCTGGTGGATGTCGTCCCCCTGACGAAGACTCCCGACCTGATCGCAGATGTGAGTGTCTCGCCGGACGGAAACACCGCCTTCCTCGCCAACTGGGGCGAGCCTGACTGTGCGGGGCCGGAAACGGGCGGACAGACCAGCCCGGATGCCGGCGTCTACATCGTGGACATCACGGGCGTAGACCAGGGCACGGCCGGAGCGGCACCGAAACAGGTGGGGTTCATCCCATCCCACCAGGACACCCGCCCCGGCGAAGGCCTGCAGGTCGTCGAAATCAGCACCCCAAGCTTCACCGGTGAAGTCCTTGTGGTGAACAACGAGGCCTGCGGAAAGAACGCCAAAGGCGGCGTTTCGCTCTTTGACGTGACAGACCCGCTCAACCCGAAGAAGTTGTCCGAGAACTTCGGTGACCGCGCGCCGGGCAGCCGTGATTCCAATGAGATCCACAGCGCCTTTGCGTGGGATGCAGGGGACAAGGCCTATGTGGTGATGACCGACAATGAGGAGTTCACGGACGTGGACATCCTTGACATCACCAACCCGCACCGTCCGCGCCTGGTCGCGGAATACGACCTGAATGCCTTTGACGTGAATCAGCCCGACCTGGGGCTGACCGATTCTTTCCTTCATGACATGGTGGTCAAGGAAATCAACGGCCATTTCATCATGCTGCTTTCCTATTGGGACGGCGGCTACGTTCTCCTGAACGTTGATGATCCCGCCAACGCGGTATTCCTTGGGGACTCGGAATTCGCGGCAGTGGACCCCGAGCTCCTTGAATCCCTGGGGGTGTCCCTCACCCCTGAGGGCAACGCGCACCAGGCGGAGTTCACGGCGGACAACCGGTTCATCATCAGTACGGATGAGGACTTCGCCCCCTACCGCACGGACGATTTCAAGATCACCAGCGGAGCCCACCAGGGCACTTACCCCTCGGTGATTGTTTCCGGGGGCCAGGCACCTGCCGTCCTGCCGGACCTCACCCTGAATGGTCCTGTAGTGTATGGCGGCTACGCCTGCCCCGGCTCAGCAGCCGTTCCCACCCCGGAGAGCATCCCGGGATACCTGGAATCGCTGGCACCCGGGGAGGAAACCACCCTGGTGCTCCAACGAGGTCCGGTCGGTGACCCCAGTGCCCCGGAGGGAGCGTGCTTCCCGGGGGAGAAGGCCCATCAAGCAGCCCTTCCGGGCTGGGACGCCGTGCTTTTCGTCAACCACCACACGGGTGAGGCTGCCACAACTGAGCCGTTCTGCGGGTCAGGCGCCTTCGTGGACGAGATCGTTGCCGTCTGCACCACCCACGCGGCATTCCACCGGCTCTTCGAGCTGGCACCGCTGGATGCGCCGTGGACCTACCCCGAAGCCCTTCCCATCGGCACCGTCGGGGCGGACATTGAAGTGGGGTCCGTCTTTGACGGCTGGGGCTATGTCCACCTCCTGGACGCAACCACCCTGCAGGAGCTGGACACGTTCGCCATCCCCGAAGCCCACGATCCCGCTTACGCGCTCAAATACGGGGACCTCAGTGTTCACGAGGTAGCCGTGGACCCGCAGGATCCGTCCCTGGCCTACCTCTCGTACTACTCCGGCGGCCTCCGGGCCATCCAGATCCAGTGCAGCGACCCTGCCGACAACACCACCTGCGAACTGGTGGAAGTCGGCGGCTACCTGGATGAGGCAGGAAACGACTTCTGGGGAGTGGAAACGTTTGTTGGTGAGGACGGCATGACCTACGTCCTGGGCAGCGACCGGGACAGCGGCCTCTGGATCTTCACGGATCCGTAAACCCGGAACAAAACACGGAGGGGGGCGGCTGGGAGCCCCCCTCCGTCTTTTAAGCTCCGTCCTCCTTCACTGCGAGGTGAGCTCGCGCATCAGTCCGAGCTGTCCCAGGAACTCCAGCTGGTCGAAGTAGAAGTGGTGGGAGGTGATTTCCCCGTCCTTGACCGTTGTGACGTCGCAGCTCCTGATCCGGAGCGTCCTGCCCGTGGCCGGCAGGGTTTCGCCGGACGGCATGCGCAGCGGCCCGGTGTTGGTTCCCACGACGACGCCCTCATTGATCGCCACGTCCCCGGCCTCGTACTTGGCCGTGTGCTCGTACCGGACGTCCTCCATGGCCTCCCAGTAGGCGAAGAGGTGGCTGGTGATGGCATCACGTCCGCGGAGTTCCCCCTTGTCCGGGGTGTAGGCCACGGCGTCGGCGGCGTAACAGCGCGCCAGCGCCTCTTTGTCTTTTGATCCCATGGCCGCGGTGAGGCGGTCAGTGACTTCGCGTGCCTGTCCCATGTGTGGACCTCCCAATCAATGTAACTATTTGTTGGCGCCCGAAGGCTGTTGCCGATCGAACGGCTTCAGAACGGCAGCGCAACCAGGGCTATCAGGGCCGGCACGGTGGCGCCGAGGGTTCCCGGGATGCTGTCGCCCTTCTTCGGATAGTGGCCCATCATGTCCGCCAGGAACATGGCCGGAGCGGTCAGCACCATGTTCAGGCAGCAGTAGACCACCAGGGTGTAGCCCACCACCGGGTAGCCCATGTTCACAGCCACCACCCCGGCCAGGACTCCCAGGCCGATCACCAGGTTGCGGAACCCGGTGGGGATGGCCCACATCATCACGGCCGGAACGTTCCGCGGCGGGGTGCTCAGGAACTTTTGTGCCCCCGGCCGGTGCATCAGGAAGCTCTCCAGCGGGAACACCGCGATGTAGATCAGCGCGGCCAGCACCGCGAACAGCTGGGATACGGCGTTCATGAGGAAAAAGTACGACGCCGGCACCACCGGCCGCGATCCCCTCGCCGAGGCTTCAGGGGAGCTTGGGGAACCCCCACTTTGGGGGATTGCGCCGCGACCTGGCGGGCGGATACTTGACCTATGTGGGAGGAGCGTGCCGAGCGTGCCCGGCGGGAGATCGCCGCCCTGGCCGCCGGCGGGATGAGCCTGGCCGACCTTTATGAATCGGCGCTCGCCGTCGTGCAGCGGGCGGTGCCGTTCGAGCAGGGTTGCTGGGCCGGCGTGGACCCCGATTCCCTCGTGATGACCTCTGTTACCAACTGGAAGCCGTGGCCGGTTGGGGTGCGGGAGTACGAGGAGTACTCGGCCCGCTTCGCCGAAAGCGAATACACCGGCACCGAACCGAACAACTTCGCCGAGCTGCTGCGCCGCCCGCGGCCCATCGCCCGGATGTCCGATGCGCCGCACCGCGAGGTGGTCCGGAGTGTCCGGATCAACGACCTGCTCAAGCCCCAGGGCCTGGAGCACGAACTGCGGGCCGCCTTCCGGGTGGACGAGGCGTGCTGGGGAGTCGGCAGCATTTTTCGGGACGGCGGACATGATTTCACCGACCGCGAAGTCGAATTCCTCGGGGCCGTGACCGCCACGCTGGCGGCGGCTACCCGGATCGCCGTGCGAGCGGCGCACCCGTCGGGGCCGGCCGCCGTCGGGCCCGTGATTGTCCTGGCCGGGCTGCACGGCGAGCTGCGCGCGGCCACGTCCGCCGCCGCAGCCTGGCTGGCTGAGGTGGAGGACGCCGCGCCGGGCCGCTTCACGATGACGCTGCATTCAGTGGTGGCCCAGGCCCACGCCTCGAGGTCCGGGACGGCCCGGGCCAGGATGCGGGACGCCGGGAACAGCTGGGTGGTGCTGCAGGCCAGCCGCCTGATCACCGGGGACGACCCCCAGCAGATGGTGGTCACCGTGGAACCAGCCACCACGCACGACGTCGCCACCCTGCTGCTCGCGGCGTACGGCGTCACGGCGCGGGAGCGGGAGGTCTGCCTGGAGGTGCTGTCCGGAAGTCCGACGGCGGACATCGCCCGGCACCTGTTCATCTCCCCGCACACGGTGCATGACCACCTGAAGTCGCTCTACGGGAAAGTGGGCGTGGGCAGCCGCGGCGAACTGGTGGCCAGGCTGGCGGCGTGAGGCCGTGCTGAGGAGAGATGCCTGCGCGGCGAGACTCTACTGCCGGGCCGTGTCCGGAAGATGCCGGGCGGGGTCGAACCGGTCGAAGGACGACGCGCCGATCAGGAAAATGCCGCGCTGGGGGATCAGGAAATCGCCCAGGCGGGTCTGGACGCGCAGGGGTTGCGGGGCGCCGAGGTCTTCCCCGGCAAGTGCGGCAGTGCTCCGGGAGACAAACCACATCCGGCGGGGTTTGGCGCGGAAACCCTGGCGGTTGGGAACGGAGCCGGTCAGGCCGAGCCGCCCCGCCCCCAGCAACGGGCCTGAGGCGGCGCCCATGACCTTCAGGACTGATGTGTTCTCCAGAGCATGGCCCGGCATTGCGGTCAGCGCCGCCGTCATTGCGCGCGTAATGGGACTGGATTCCAGTTCCACGTCCCACGCCAGGCCCACGTCTCCGGCGATGCGCACGCTGAAGGCGGCGTCGCCGGTCCAGGCAACCTCGATGGGGCACTGGACCGCCGATTCCAGTGCAGCACCGAAGTAGCGGGCGCAGGAAACCTGGGGCGGGGCGTCGGCGTAGATGGTCCAGGAACCGGACGGCCGGCGCAGCCAGACTGACCGGTAGCCGGGCCCAACACTGGTGACGGGGAATCGGCGCATGGCCAGGACGTGGCCGGAACTGAACGGCAGCCCCATCACGCCGTAGCCGGAGAACCGTTCGTCCTCCCCGGGTCCAAGTTCGGCATGGTGTTCAACGTCGGAGGCCTGCTCCCGGATGCTCTTCATAGCCTTATGCCTCCGCCTCGAGTGGTGGCGCCAGTCTACGCCCGCAAGCGGGATCGCGGGCGGTCTTCTCCGGGGGGCTGGACGCTTGTATGCTGAGGAACGGAGAGCCGGGAAGCCTGGTCGGCCCGTAGGCAAACGCCTTCGGAACGCCCCGGCGCCGCCTTGGGCGTTCGCGTGACGGACCCGAGGAGCATACGGCTCATGGATACAGCACAACCTGTCATCGAAGCCCGCGGTCTTGCGAAGCACTTTGGCAGGACCAAAGCACTGGACGGCCTCAACCTGAGCGTGGCAGCGGGGGAGGTCCACGGGTTCCTCGGCCCCAACGGGGCTGGCAAATCCACCACGCTGAGGATACTGCTGGGGCTCATCCGTCCCACAGCAGGCTCGGTTCGCGTATTCGGGCTCGATCCCTGGGCCGATCCGGAGGCGGTGCACCGGGACGTCGCCTATGTTCCGGGCGATGTGAGCCTGTGGCCGAACCTTTCGGGCGGGGAAGTCATCGACCTGCTCACCGGACTGCGCGGCGGCGCGGACGAGAATCTGCGCCGCGAGCTCGTTGAGGAGTTTGAGTTCGACCCCCGGAAGAAGGCCCGGGCCTATTCGAGGGGCAACCGGCAGAAGGTCGCCCTGATTGCAGCGTTTGCCCGCCCGGCGCGGTTGTACTTGCTGGACGAGCCGAGCGCCGGCCTGGACCCGGTGATGGATGCCGTGTTTCGCCGCCAGATCGAACGGGTGACAGGGGACGGCGCCACGGTGCTGCTGTCCAGCCACATCCTCAGCGAGGTGGAGCAGCTGTGTGACCGGTTGACCATCATCCGGTCCGGCGTGGCCGTGGAAACGGGCACCCTGGGCGAACTCAGGCACCTGCAGCGTACGCATTTCCGCGTAACGGGACTGTCCGACGGTGTGCGGCTGGCTGCCGTGCCCGGAGCTCACGGGCTGAGCATCACTGACGGCGCAGCGGAGTTCGACGCCGATCCCTCGGATCTGGGCGCCGTGCTGGCGGCCATTGCGGAACCGGGGGTCACCGGCCTCTCCGTGGCGCCGCCGTCCCTGGAATCCCTGTTCCTGCGGCACTACAGCGACGGCGACAGCGGGGGAAACAGCGCCGGCAAGGGCCGCAGCAGCGAGGTGCGGTAATGAACGGCGTGCTGCGGCTGGTCCTGTTCCAGGCCAGGCGGGACAGGGTGGCGTTACCGGTCTGGATCCTGGGCATTTCGCTGCTCGGCGTTGCCACCTCGGCTGCCGTGGCAACGCAGTTCGGCGCTGAGTCATCGCAGGCGGCCATCCTTACTGTGGCGGCATCGAATCCCGCGTTCCTGTTCCTCCGCGGCCTGCCTGACGGGACCGGCACCGGTCCGGTGGTTTTCTTCACGGCCTACGCCTTCACCGCGGTCCTGGCCAGCCTGATGAGCACGTTCCTGGTGGTGCGCCATACCCGTTCGGACGAGGAACTCGGACGGGCTGAACTCTTGGGGTCCGTCCCAGCCCCGCGGGCAGCGTCCCTGATGGCAACGCTTCTGCTGGGCGCCGTTGCGAACCTGGTGCTGGCTGTCTTCGTTGCCGCCGGATTCATCGCTGCCGGACTGCCTGGCGAGGGCGCCGCGGGGGCCGGGGCCGCCGTCGGAACAGTCGGTGCCTGCTTTGTGGGCCTCGCCGCCGTGGCCGCCCAAGTGCTGCCCTCGGGCAGGAGCGCGAACGGTGCCGCCGCGGCCCTCGTGGGTGCGGCGTACCTGCTCCGCGGCCTGGGCGACGCACTGGGGACGCCGGCTGCGGACCTGCTCCACGTGTCAAGTGCCTGGCCGTCGCTGCTGTCGCCCATCGGCTGGGGCCAGCGCTCGCGGCCGTTCACGAGCCCGGATCCGTCCATGTTGCTGGTGCCGCTCGCTGCCGCCGTGGCCCTGGGAACTGTCGCCTTGGTGATTCGGCGACGGCGGGACGTGGGCGCCAGCCTGCTGATCCAGCGCAACGGCAGGGAGCGTGCCGGTGTGGGAGGCGCATCATTTGTCGGCCTGGCCTGGCGCCTGCAGCGGTCTACGCTGGCCGGCTGGTGCGTCGGTGCGGCCGCCCTGGGTGCCGTTGCAGGGGCCCTTGGCCCCCTGGTATCCGAGACCGTGTCCGGCATGGCTCCCATCAAGGAATTCATTGACCGGCTTGTCCCGGGCGGCCGGGCCGGGCTCATCGACGTGTTCGTCACCGCCCTGCTGGGCATCGCCGGAGTGTTCGCAGCGGCTGCAGGCATCCAGGCCGTGCTCAGGATGCGGGCTGAGGAGTCCGAGGGCAGGGCTGAACTGCTGCTGGCCACGCCGGCCTCCCGGACCCGCTGGCTCGGCGCGAACGTGCTCATCGCTGCGGCCTCCGCAACCGGCGTCACCGCCACGGCAGGCGCCGCTGCCGCCGTCGGCCTTGGCATGTCAGGTGCCGCCGGCGGTCCGGCGTGGTCGCTGGTTCCTGCGGCCCTGGCTTACGTTCCCGCGGCTCTGGTGTTCCTGGCAACCGCCGCGGCGGCCGTCGCGTTGGCGCCCCGGCTCAGCATCCTCCTGGGGTGGGGGTGGCTGGCAGCGGGGCTTGTCCTGGGAGAGTTCGGGGAGCTGTTCGGCCTGCCGCTGTGGCTGCAGGATGCCAGCCCGTTCCGGCACTCCTCTGCCATGCCGGTGGAGCCCTTCAACCAGGCCGGGGCGCTGGGCCTGGTTGCCGTTGCCGCGCTTGGGACTGGACTGGCGGCCTTCTCCCTCCGCCGCAGGGACCTTACGGCATGAGGCCGGGCCTTATGCCACCGGGACCAAGCAAAGGAACGCCTGGGTCCCGGTGGTGGCCAGGCTGGCGGCGTGAGGCGGTGCTGCCAATGAAATTACAGTGGATGCGCCGTCCCCAGGCGCGTAGAATTTAGCCGGCTCCGGTGGTTCCGGCCCGGTTCCTACTGTGCCTTTTGAGATGGATTTCATCATGCTTACGAAACTGCTCTGCAAACTGAACTTGGGACATCACTGGTTACTTGAAGAGGAACCCAAGGGGACCTTCCGCCGGCGGTGCACGCGATGCGGAAAGTACGATCACCGGACCCAAACGTGGACCGGGCACCTGGACTCCGGGGACCGACCGCCCCAGCACGACAGCCGGAAATACTACTGACAATGCTTCCGCGCACCGTCCGTGGCGGCGCCAGTCTACGCCCGGCTACCCACCGGCGGGAGTGACGCGGATGCGGGAGATGCGGAGCCGGTCCATCGCCGTCACGGTCAGCACGTGGCCGGCCACCTCCACCTTGTCGCCGACGCGGGGGAGGCGGCCCAGCCGGTCAATGACGAACCCGGCCACCGTCTCGTAGTGCCCTTCCGGCAGTTCGATGCCGGCGGCCGATTCGAACTCCTGCAGGATCAGCCCGCCGTCCACGTCCACCGCCCCGTTGGTCCTGGTGACGCGGTCCTCGGGTTCGGCCCCGGTGTCGTACTCGTCGTAGATCTCGCCCACGAGTTCCTCCACCAGGTCCTCCAGGGTGACGATGCCGTCCGTGCCGCCGTATTCGTCCACCACCAGCGCAATGTGCTGGCCCAGCCTGCGCATCCGCGACAGTGAGGGCAGAACCTTGTTGGTGCCGGGCAGCGGGAGGATCTCCCGCGCGATGTCACGCACCAGCCCGTCGTCGTACTTCCCGTCCCGGGGCATGAGGTCACGGACGTGGATGAAGCCCAGGACGTCGTCGGGCGTTCGGTCGATGACCGGATACCGTGAAAACGGGCCGTCCCGGACCATGCTGCGCACGGCCGCGATGGTGAGGTTGCCGTCGATGAAGGTCACGTCGGTGCGCGGCCGCATCACTTCCTGCAGCGAGCGGTCGCCGGCCCCGAAGACGTCGCTGAGGATGCTCCGGCTGTGTTCCTCCAGTTCCTCGCTCTCGGCCACCATGTCCCAGAGTTCTTCGGAGCTGACGCTCTCCTGCCTGGCGTGCGGATCGCCGCCGAAGAGCCGGACCACGGCGTCGGTGGAGACGGACAGGAGCCAGACGGCGGGGCGCATGATCTCGGAGAGGACCCCCAGCGGCGGGGCAAGGACCTTGGTGAAGCCGACAGCGCTTTGCATCGCCAGGCGCTTGGGCACCAGTTCGCCGAGCACCAGGGACAGGTAGGCCACCAGCAGCGTCATGCCGATGAACGCAGCAGGTTCGGCCGCGGCGCCGAACCCGATTCCCTCGAGGAGGGGCTCGACGTCGGGCGCGATGGTGGACGCGCCGTAGGCGGCCGAGAAGAAGCCGGACAGGGTCACGCCGATCTGCACGGTGGAGAGGAAGCGGTTGGGGTTGCCGGCCAGGGCAGCGATCCGGGCCCCGCGCTTCCCCGATTTTTCCATCCGGCGCACCTGGCTCTCGCGGAGGGACACCAGCGCCATTTCCGTCCCCGCGAACACCCCGCCCAGCAGCACGAAGAAAAGGACCAACAGGAAATTGAGCAGCGTATCCACGTCCATGCTCAGACACTATCGAATGGTGCCGTGCGGGTTACGCTTCCGGCCGTAGCGGCGCAGGGCGTCCTGCCAGCCGGAACCATGGGGAAAGTCCCGCCAGCTGGACTCCTCCCCGAGGGACTTTCGGCCCTTTCCCCGCCCGGGCCGGAGCGGCCATGGTTGGAGACATGCAGGAGCCCAGCCCCGCGCGCCCGGGCGCAGCAATGGATGGCCGGAGGGACCGGAACAATGACGATCCGTTCCGCCGGTACGCCACCCGTTTCGGCCGGCCAGTGAATGAAGTCCCGGACGCCCTCCGGAACTCCGGCAGCACCCCCAGGGACATAGCCCGGACGCTCAACCTGCCTGCGGCAGCGGTCGAGGGGCCCGCATCCTTCTTCGCCGATTTCGCAGCTCCCCGCGGGTCCCGGCATGTGCGGGTCTGCACTGCGGCGGCCTGTTTCGCTGCCACCGGCGGCACGCACGTTTCCGAGGTGGAAGAGGCGCTCGGGGTGCAGAGCGGCACCTGCAGCGGGGATGGATCCGTCTCGCTTCAGGCAGTGCGCTGCCTGGGCTACTGCTTCTCCGGTCCCGCAGCCCTGGATGGCGTGGTCCCGCATGCGGGGCCGGGGCTGGCAGCGCAGTTGCGTGGATCGGTGCCGCCGGAGGCCCCACCCATTCCGGTGGCCAGCGATGCCCGGGTCCCTGTGGTGACCGCGGGACTGCTCGGAGCATCGCCGCCCTGGTCCGTCTGGCCGGGCGTCGCCGCCGCAGCAGCACCCGGCGATGTCCTGGCTGAGGTCGACGCCGCGCAGCTTCGGGGCCGGGGCGGAGCCGGATTCCGCGCCGCCGCGAAATGGCGGGCAGCGCTTGAGCACCCTGCGCCGCGAGTGGTGGTGGCCAACGGGGACGAGGGCGATCCGGGTTCCTACGCCGACCGCCTCCTGATGGAACAGGATCCGCACCGGGTGCTTGAGGGCCTCGCCTTGGCGTGCTTCGCCGTCGGCGCCGCCACGGGAATCGTGTTTGTCCGTTCCGAGTACCCGCACGCTGCCGCCCGGCTGCGGGAGGCAGTGGCTGAAGCGCGCAGCGCAGGACTTCTCGGCCCGGATGCGGCGGGCAGCGGGTCCAGCCTGGAGTTCCACGTGGCTGAAGGCGCCGGGTCCTACGTCTCGGGGGAGGAGACGGCGCTGCTCAACGGGCTCGAAGGCCTGCGCGGGACCGTACGTCCGCGGCCGCCGTTTCCCACCGCGCGCGGACTCGGCGGCCGCCCCACTGTGGTCAACAACGTTGAAACCTTGAGTGCGGTCCCGTGGATCGTGCAGCACGGCGGAGCCGCCTACGCCGCGCTGGGGACTGCGGATGAGTCCGGCACCGTGCTCGCTTGCCTGTCCGAGCGTTTCCTCCGGCCCGGCGCATATGAGGTGGAGATCGGCACGCCGGTGCGGCGGATCGTGGAGGTTCTCGGGGGCGGGCTGCGCGATGGCAGGATACTGCGCGCCCTGCAGATCGGGGGACCGCTGGGAGGCTTCCTTGGCCCAGGGGACCTTGACCTGCCGCTGAGTAACGCGGCCCTGGCCACGCGCGGGGCCGCGCTGGGCCACGCGGGAATCGTCGCCTTTGATGACAGGGTCACCGGCGGGCAGGTGCTGGAGAACCTGTGGCAGTTCGCCGCGGAGGAGAGCTGCGGGCAGTGCTCGCCCTGCCGGGTGGGGGCCTGGCGCGGCCGTGCCCTCGCGGCGCTGCCGGATGGTGCTGCAGTCGAACATGAGCGCCGCGAAGTGCTGGGCACCATGGCGGCGGGCAGCCTGTGCGCCTTCGGCCGCCGCGTGCCGGCCGCGGTACGGAGCCTCGCCCGCGTCTACGGACTCGCCGGGTGGCCGGAGTGAAACTGTTCATTGATGGCACAGCCGTCGAGGTGCCGTCCGGAGCCACCCTGCTTGAGGCGGTGCGTGCGGCGGGCCTCGCCCTCCCCGCTTTGTGCCACGACGACCGGCTCAGCACGGTGGCGTCCTGCCGGACGTGCCTGGTGGACGTCAACGGCAGGGGTCTGGCCGCCGCCTGCAGCACCCCGGCCGAGGACGGCCTGCGCATCGACGTCGAGGCCTCCCGCGAAGTCCGGCGTGCTGCGCTGCAGGCCATCGTCGCCGGGTTGCCTCCCCGGGCGCTGGACATTCCGGCCGACCGCAGCGAACTGGTCCGCCAATGCGCCGAGTACGGGGTGGCTGCTCCGTCCGGAGTTGTCCTGCCGCCGGAGCGGGGCGTCGACCATTCGCACCCCTACGTCAAGCTTGACCGTGATCTCTGCATTGCCTGCGGCCGGTGCGTCCGTGCCTGTGCAGAAATCCAGGGTACGTTCGCCCTGACGCTCGTGGGCCGCGGGGCCGGCACCGTGGTGGCGCCGGGTACAGGCGGTCCCTGGGCGGAATCCGACTGCGTCTCCTGCGGGGCGTGCGTGGACACCTGCCCCACCGGAGCCCTGTCCGAACCGGGGCTGCTCAATCTGTTGCCGCTTGAGCGGCAGACCCTGACCACCTGCGGCTACTGCGGCGTGGGCTGCAGCCTGGAAGTCTCGACGCGCGGCAACACCATCATGACCGTCAAGCCCGCCGGGGACGGCTCGGTCAATCGCGGCCACGCCTGCGTCAAAGGGCGGTTTGCCCACGGCTTCCTCGGTTCCGCAGACCGGCTCACCACCCCGCTGATCCGCCGTAACGGAACGCTGACCCCGGCAACCTGGACAGAGGCAGTCGGGTTCGTGGCGGCACGCCTCGGCAGCATCCGGGACGGACAACCAGACGGGTTTGCCCTGATTTCCTCTGCCCGGGCCACCAACGAGGAGAACTACCTGGCCCAGAAATTCGCCCGGACCGTCATGGGGACCAACAACGTGGACAACTGTTCCCGGCTCTGCCATGCCCCTTCCGCGGCCGGCCTGGCCGCCACGTTCGGGCTGGGCGGCGGGACGAACCCGTTCGACGATTTGGAGCGGTGCGATGCGGTCCTCCTGGTGGGGGCGAACCCGACGGCGGCCCACCCGGTGGTAGGGTCCCGCATCTTCCAGCGCGTCATGGACGGCGCCCGCCTGGTGGTGGTGGATCCCCGGCGTACCTCGCTGGCCCGGTACGCCGACGTCCACCTCAGGCCCAGGCCGGGGACCAATGTGGCCGTGTTCAACGGCCTCGCGCACGTCCTGGTCAGGGAGGGCCTGGTGGACACCGCCTTCCTGGACCTGCACACCACCGGCTACGAGGAACTGTTTGGGCTGTTGGAAGACTACCCGCCGGAGCGGGTGGCCGCGATTTCCGGTGTCCCGGCGGACGACCTCGTGCAGGCGGCCCTTTTGTACGGGCAGGCGCTGGCGCCGGCCATCTTTTACGGCCTGGGCGTGACGGAACACCTCCACGGCACGGACGGTGTCCGGACGCTGTCCAACCTTGCCCTCCTGCGCGGCGCCGTGGGCCCGGGTGCAGGAGGCGGGGTGAACCCGCTGCGCGGCCAGAACAACGTTCAGGGCGCGTCCGACATGGGCGCCCTGCCGGACCTGCTGCCGGGTTACCAGAAGGTCCTGGACCCTGCGGCCAGGGCCCGGTGCGCCGGGACCTGGCGGGTCGATGTGCCGCCCCTGCCAGGGCTCAGGATCCGGCAGATGTTCGATGCCGCCCGGGCAGGGTCGCTGCAGGCGTTGTGGGTCATAGGCGAGGACGTTCTCACCACGGACCCTGACAGCACGGCCGTGCGGGCGGCCCTGGAGGCGTGCCCGCTGGTGATCTGCAACGACCTGTTCCTCTCCGCGACGGCCGCCGCAGCCGACGTCGTCTTCCCCGTGGCCGCCTGGCTGGAAAAGGACGGCACATTCGTCAACTTCGACAGGCGTTTCCAGCGGGTAAGGCAGGCAGTGGAGCCCCCGGCCGGCGTCCGCACCGATTTTGCGGTGCTGCATGCGGTTGCAGGCAGGATGGGCGCGGACCTTGGCTGCGCCACACCGGCTGAAGCCATGGCCGAATGCGCTGCCGTGGCGCCGCTGTTTGGCGGTATCTCGCACCCCCGCCTGGACCGCGAAGGGCCGCTGCACTGGCCGTGCGGGTCCGCCGACTCGGCGGGAACCCCCCGGTTATACCAGGAGAGGTTTGCCACCCCGGACGGGTTGGCCCACCTGGCAGCGAGGAACTACCTGCCCCCGGGCGAACAATGCGACGCCGAGTTTCCGTTCCTGCTGATCACCGGGCGCAGGGGGGAGCACTATAACTCCGGAAGTATGACCCGGCGGACCGGCAACCTGCGCCTGAGCGCAGACGAGACGGTGGACATCGAGCCCGGGGATGCTGCCGCCCTGGGACTGAACGACGGCGATCCGGTCCGGCTGGGCAGCAGGCACGGGTCGGCGGTCCTTCAGGCCAGGATCACCGACGAGGTGGAACCGGGCCAGGTGTTCGCCGGCTTCCATTTCCCCGGCGCATCGGTCAATAGCCTCACTTCCAGGGTGGAGGACGAGGTGACCGGATGTCCCGAATACAAGCTGACGGCAGTCCGCCTGTCCAGGTCCTGATGACAGTTGTGCGGACTGTCGGGGCGTCAGCAGCCTAGGACGCGCGGCCCTTCGCCAGGACCCGGCGCAGGACCGTGGCCGTCAGCCAGGTGACCAGGCTGCAGGCCGCGGCGCCCCAAAGGATGTCCGTTACGGCGACGATTGCGGTGAAGTCCTTGAGCACGGCAAACGCCGTCAGTGCCCAGGTGGCATAGGTGAAGAAGCCGAACAGCGCCGCGCCCGTGACCCGCTGCCGCATCGTTGCGTGTGCGTCGTTTGGCCGGACGCCGTAGTGCACCATCCCTGCTACAAAAATGAGGTAGAAGGCAACGGCGCCGGCAGGGTTGGGCCTGGGGGCAATCAGGTGGCCGATCTGGCTTTGGTAGAGGTTGCTCGCCACGAAGCTGATCCAGACGAGGTCCAGCACAGCGAAGATCACGGCGGTGACCGCGTAGGACAGCAGCCATCTCTTGGTTCGGGTGTTCATGCCTGGCTCCTTGACTCGGCGTAGAGGTTCTCCACGATGTGGCGGGCGTGTTCGGTGAACGCGGTGCGTTTGAGTTTCATGGTGGGCGTGACCATTCCGTTGGCCCCGCTGAGGTCTGCCAGGAGCAGCACGAACTTGCGCACCTGCTCGGAGCGGGCCAGTTTGGCGTTGGCGGCATTGACCGCCTTGCCGATGGTGCTGAGGAGGCGGGCGTCCTCGATCCGGACGGCGCCGCCGTCGTCCGGGATCCGCAGCCCGGCGAGGTCGTTGATGCCCTCGCGCTCGGCCCACGCCGTGACGGACTCGGGGTCCAGGAGCACCAGCCCGCCCAGGTACGGTTTGCCCTCGCCCACCATGACGGCGTGGGCCACCAGCGGATCACCCTCCACATAGCCTTCCCAGATGGCGGGGGTGATGGTCTTCCCGCCGGCGGTGACAATCACGTCCTTGATCCTGCCCTTGAGGGTCAGCCGTCCCAGCTCATCGAGCTCGCCGAGGTCTCCTGTGTGGAAGTACCCGTCCGTGAACGCATCCTGGTTGTCCGCCGGCCTGCGGTAGCCGGTGAACACGCCCACGCCGCGGGCCAGCACCTCGCCGCGGTCCGAGATGCGCACGGTGGTTCCCGGCATCGGGACGCCCACCGTGCCGGCGGCGATGGCGTCCGGCATATTCCCGGTCAGCGGCGCGGTGGTCTCCGTGAGGCCGTAGCCCTCGATGACGGGCAGGCCAAGGCCACGGAAGAACAGGGACAGCTCGGCGTCCAGTGCGGCGGCGCCGGACAGCAGGCAGTCCAAACGGCCACCCATCAAAGCGCGGAGCCGGGCGTAGAACGCGCGGTCGAACACTGCGTGCCGCGCACGCAGGCCGAACGGGGCACGCAAGGACGGGTCGGCGTCGTGCGCTTCAGCGAACCGGCCCCACTCCACAGCGGTCTGCTGCGCCGCAGCCCATACCCGCCCAAGGCGTTTCCGGGCCGCTGCGCCGGCAGCGGACGCCTGGATTTTCTGCAGCACCCGGGGGACCACCACCAGGAAGGTGGGCTTCAGGACCCCGAGGGCGGGCACCACGTCCTTGGGATTAGACAGGTGGGCGATGCGCATGCCGTTGGCCAGGCAGGTCAGCTGCAGGCCGCGGGCCAGCACGTGGGCCATGGGCAGGAAGATGACGGTGTTGCCGCCTTCGCGGACCACGCCCGTATATGCGGCGCCCACGTTGAGCACCTGGCCCACGAAGTTGCCGTGGGTGATCAGGGCGCCCTTGGGCGCGGCGGTGGTGCCGGAGGTGTAGACGATGGTGGCCACCGCGTTCAGGTCCGGCAGCAGGCGCCGCTCCTCAACGGTGCTGTCCGGGATGGCGGCGCCGCGCAGTTTCAGCTCGGCAAGGTCCGCGCCGGGACGTGCGTCCATGGTCCAGACGCCCAGGTTTGTCCGCCCGGCCTGTTCAAAGCCCTGTTCCAACAGGAGGGCGTGCCCGGCGGTGCCGGCGACGGCCAGGCGCACGGCGGCGTCGTCGAGGACCGCGGCCACCTGGGGCAGGGCGGAGGTTTCATAGACGGGGACCACGACGGCGGCGGCGAACCACGCTGCCATGTCCGCCACTGCCCATTCATACCGGGTGGGCGACATGATGGCGAGGGACTCGCCGGGCTGCAGGCCGGCGGCGATGAGGCCCTTGGCCAGGGCGCGCACCTCCTCGACGAACTGCCGCGTGGTCACCTGGCGCCACGGATCCGTGATGGCACCCTCCGGGGCCCGCACCTCGAAGGCAACATGGTCCGGGGACGTCCTGAACCGCTGCATCAGCAGCTCCGTGGCGTTCCGGTGGCTGGACGGTTCAACCAGCAGCGGGGTGGAGAACTCTCTCAAGCGGTGTCCTTTGTCGAAAGGGTATTCAGGTGGTTCTGCATGAGGTGCCGGGCGGTGTGGAGGAACCCGGCCACGGCGTCCTGCTGGGCGGCAGGCAGGGATTCGAGGTGCCGGTTGGTGGCATCCATGAGGGGCCGCATCAGGTTCATGATGTCCCGGGAGGCGGCGGCGGTGGCACTGACGTGGACATGGCGGCGGTCCCCTTCGCCGCGGAGGCGTTCCGCGTAGCCGCGGCTTTGCAGCCGGCTGACGATCGCGGTGGTGGTGGCGGCCGTGGCGCCCAGCTTCAGAGCGAGGTTTCCCACCGTCATGGGTCCGGACTGGGACAGCGTGGAGAGGGCGCGGTAGTCGGTGAGGTTGAGCCCCAACCTGTCCGCCACTTCGCGTTCAGTCTCGTTGGCCAGCGCCAGAACAGCCTGGAGGGCGACGGCGGCCGGATGGTACGACGGTGTGCTCATGGTTCCTCCCATCTTCGCTAGTCTATATAGTAATTAGATAACCTTGTAATCAAATCAGTTTGAAGAAGCGGAGTGCGCCGGGACCGCGTGGCTGCCGTCCCGGCTTGGGAAAGGAATGCCCTGATGAAGGATTCGGACCGTAAGGCGCTCATCATTTTTGTGGTCGCGGTGCTGGTGGGGGCGCTTGTCGCGTTCGCCGGCAGCCAGGGTGGTGCCACCGTGGGCGGGTTCCCCCTCTTTGCGCTGGGGGTGGCGGCCGCGTTCCTTATCCAGTGGCTGGCGTTTGTCCCGGCGTTCAAGGCGCAGACCGAGAAGTACTACGACCTCACCGGCGCCCTGACCTACATCTCCATCACCCTGCTCCTGGTTGTGCTGACCCCGGGTGAGGACGCGCGGGGGCTGCTGCTGGCGGCCATGGTGGTGGCGTGGGCCGTAAGGCTGGGGAGCTTCCTGTTCCGCCGCGTCAGCAAGCACGGCAAGGATGACCGGTTCGATGAGATCAAGCCATCGTTCATCCGGTTCCTGAACACCTGGACAGTGCAGGGGCTGTGGGTGGTCCTCACCGCGGCTGCTGCCTGGATTGCCATTACATCCGTCGCCCGGGTGGCGCTCGACGGGTGGGCGCTGGCGGGCTTCCTGGTGTGGGCTGGTGGCTTCGGCATCGAGGCTGTGGCGGACAACCAGAAGGGCCGGTTCAAGGCTGATCCGGCCAATAAGGGCCGCTTCATCTCCACCGGACTGTGGTCCAAGTCCCGGCACCCCAACTACTTCGGCGAGATTGTGCTCTGGACCGGCGTGCTCCTGATCGCCGTTCCGGTACTGCAGGGCTGGCAATGGCTGGCCCTGCTGTCTCCGCTCTTCGTGGCGCTGCTGCTGATCAAGGGCAGCGGCATCCCGCTGCTGGAGAAGAAGGCCGACCGGAAATGGGGCGGCGAGCCCGAGTACGAGGCCTACAAGAAAAACACCCCGGTCCTCATCCCAAAGCTGTAGGGCAAGTTGGCGGACGAGCTTCTTCAGGCGGAGCTAGGGACGCTGGCCTCTGGCACTGCCGCTCCGCGGTGGGTACGGTGTCCGCATGCAGAAGATATCGATTGATGCCCTGGCCCGCCAGCAGCTCGAGGCAGCGGTGGCGGCTCCCAGCGGGCGGGCGGCGGACACGGCGTTCGGCGGACATGAGAAAAAGCTGCGCCAGACGGTCATGGCCTTCCGTGCCGGCACGCAGCTGAGCGAGCACCAGAATCCCGGCGAGGCCACGGTCTACGTGATCAGGGGATCGGTCTGGCTGAAGTCCGGTGGTGAAGCCTGGCAGGGCAAGGCCGGGGATCTCTTGATTGTCCCGAATGGGCTGCACAGCCTTGAGGCCGAGGAGGACTCGGCGGTGCTGTTCACGGTGGTCAAAACGGACCGGTAGGGGCGGGGCGGCGGCTTCGGTGAAGCTGCTGCCGCCCGGAACCCGCCTCCCGCTGTCCCGGCGCAACCGGCGGGCACAAAGCCGGCCGCCGCTCACCGCGGATTTGCCGCCGCTCGGCGCAAGAATCATACGTTTGCTGACGATTTGCCTCATGATTGCCGGAGGCCACAGCGCCATAAGAGGGACTTTCGCCTCTGGAGGGGTATGCGCTGCGGCCGCGAACAGACATCGACGTCGTCGAACAAGCAAAGGGAACATCTATGGGCTGGCTGGACCGAGAACGAACTGTTGCCCCGCCGGGATTCAACCGCTGGCTGGTGCCCCCCGCCGCGCTCGCGGTCCACCTCTGCATCGGGCAGGCCTACGCCACGAGCGTATACAAGACCGCCCTGGTCAAGCACTTCGGCGCCAGCCTGACCGAGATCGGCGTGATCTTCTCCATCGCCATCGTGATGCTGGGGCTCTCGGCCGCGATCATGGGCACATGGGTGGACAAGAACGGCCCGCGCAAGGCGATGTTCACCTCGGCCATGTTCTGGGCCGGCGGCTTCCTGATCGGCTCGCTCGGCATCTTCACCCACCAGCTGTGGCTCGTGTACCTCGGCTACGGCTTCATCGGCGGCATCGGCCTGGGCATCGGCTACATCTCGCCCGTGTCCACCCTGATCAAGTGGTTCCCGGACCGGCCCGGCCTCGCCACCGGCATGGCCATCATGGGCTTCGGCGGCGGCGCGCTGATCGCCAGTCCCGTCTCCACGGCGCTGCTCAAGATGTACGATCCCAACTCCGGCGCCAAGGACTGGGTGGCCAGCGGCGATGCCGTGGGCAAGCTGTTCCTGACCCTCGCCGTCGTCTACCTTGCGTACATGCTCTTTGGCGCTTTCACCATCAAGGTCCCCGCCGACGGATGGAAGCCGGCAGGGTTCGACCCCGCCAAGGTCAAGGCCGCCAAGCTGGTCACCACGGAGAACGTCTCGGCGAAGAATGCCGTGAAGACACGCCAGTTCTGGCTGCTGTGGATCGCGCTGTTCTGCAACGTCACCGCGGGCATCGGCATCCTGGAGCAGGCCGCGCCCATGATCCAGGACTTCTTCCGCCAGTCCGACGGCGTGTCCCTGGTGAGTGCCGCCGTCGCCGCCGGCTTCGTGGGGCTCCTGTCCATCGGCAACATGGCGGGGCGTTTCGCCTGGTCCGCCACCTCCGACGTCACCGGCCGCAAGCGCATCTACATGGTGTACCTCGGCGTCGGCGCCGTCCTGTACACGGTGCTGGCGCTGGCCGGGTCCAGCACCACGTTCCTCTACGTGGCGCTCGCCTTCGTCATCATTTCGTTCTACGGCGGCGGCTTCGCCACCGTTCCGGCCTACCTGCGGGACCTCTTCGGGACCTTCCAGGTGGGGGCCATCCACGGCCGGCTGCTGACCGCCTGGTCCGCCGCCGGAGTGGCCGGGCCGCTGATCGTCAACGCGTTCCTGGATGCCCAGGGCAAGCCCGGCCAGTTGGACGCCGCGTCCTACCAGCCGGCGCTGCTGACCATGGTGGCGCTGCTGGTGGTCGGCTTCCTGGCCAACCTGATGGTCAAGCCGGTGGACGCACGATTCCACGAACCCCGCCCCGACCGCGGACGGGCACACGAACCTGCCATGGAGGCCTGAGATGAGCACTGCACACACCGCCGGCGCGCAGGCGCCCGCCAAAGTATCGGTCGGCAAACTCGCCATCGCCTGGGCGCTGGTGGGCGTCCCGCTGGCCTACGGGATCTACCAGACCCTGACCCGGGTGGCCGCGCTGTTCGGGTGAGGAATGGCGCCAGCCCCGCGCCGGCCGCGGCGCAGGGTTGGCGCAGGAGTCCTTAAGAATTTCCCCAGTTCCACCAAAACGCACGTTTCCGGTTCACGGCGGGCCATAGGCTCTTCCTCGGCGCAAAACACGGCCATGATGCCTGTGCGCCGGAACCTGTCGTGCACACAACCTTGGGGAACCGCATGTCCATCACCACGTCCTTGCCTGAAACCATGCCTGCGTCCGGCACCCGCACGGCGGCCGCCGTCGTACTTGCCGCCGTCCTTGCCCTGCTCACCGGGGGTGCCCCGGCAGCTGCCGACACCCTGGACAGCACCGCAACACAGGCGGCCGGGCCGTCGGCCGCCGTTGAGGCAGCGGACCTGCTGGCCACCCTCCCCGTGAAGGGCCGCGCGCCCAAGACCGGATACGAGCGGGCACTGTTTGGCCCGACGTGGGCGGACGTGGACCAGAACGGCTGCGATACCCGGAACGACATCCTGCGGCGGGACCTGAGCGAGGTCACCTACACCACCAGCGTCCCCTGCACGGTCAAGACCGGCATCCTGGCGGACCCGTACACGGGCACAACCATCAGCTTCGTCCGCGGCACCACCACCAGCAGTGCCGTGCAGATCGACCACGTGGTGGCGCTCAGCGACGCCTGGCAGAAGGGCGCGCAGCAGCTGACCACGGAGCAGCGGACGGCGTTCGCCAACGATCCGCTGAACCTGCAGGCAACGGACGGCCCCACCAACCAGCAAAAGGGCGACGGTGACGCCGCCACCTGGCTGCCCGCGAACAAGGGCTTCCGGTGCGAGTACGTCGCCCGGCAGGTTTCGGTGAAGGCACGGTACAGCCTGTGGGTGACGCAGGCCGAGCACGACGCAATCGCGGGCATCCTTGCCGGGTGCCCCGGGCAGGTGGCGCCCGCCGCCGTCGAACCCGCTGCTCCTGCCGCGGTCTATTACGCCAACTGCGCCGAGGTGGTGGCTGCCGGAGCGGCCCCTCTGTACGCCGGTTCGCCAGGCTACAGGTCCGGGCTCGACGGGGATTCCGACGGGGTGGCCTGCGAGGGGTAGCTGTTGCCCGGGCCAGTCCCGGGGCTGTCCGGCAGGGCACTGCGGACGACGGCGGCACGGTCAACTTCAGGACGGGGGTATCCACGGATAGGCTGGAGTTGACCGCACCAAGGCAACAAAGGGCACCGGAGGATGGGCACGATGGCTGACGACCGGGCACCGGCCTTTGACCGGGTCGTCCTCATTTTCAATCCGACGAGGGCCGGGATGGCCGCGCGGATCGATTCACTGCAGGAGGAGCTTGCCACGAACCTTCCGGGCCTGCAGGTGGTCCTGCTGCCCACGGAGTTCGCGGGGCACGCCCGGGACCTGGCACGGTCAGCGGCCGGAAGCGGAGAACCGCTCATCGTCTCGGTCAGCGGCGACGGCGGGTACAACGAGGTGGTCAACGGGGTGATGGACGTGCCCGCCAGCAAGGCGGTGTGCACTGTGCTCCCGGCAGGCAACGCCAACGATCACCACAGGAGCATGCAGGTCCGGCCGCTCACCGAGGCCATCCGTGAGGGCAGCGTCCGCCGCATCGACCTGTTGCGCGTGACCTTCCGGGGGATGCACCGGGAGCAGGTCCGGTACGCGCACTCCTATGTGGGGTTCGGGCTCACGCCGCTGATGGCCATCGGGATCGAAAAGGGTGGAAAAGGGAAAGTCCTGGAACTCATCTCCGTTGCCCGGACGCTTTCGGGCCTGAGACCGTTTGAGCTGGTGCGGGCCGACGGCGCCACCGCGAAGTTCGACAGCCTGATCCTGGCCAACGTCTCGCGCATGGCCAAATATGGAACGGTCAGCGAGTCGCACTCCCCGGACGATGGCCGGTTCGAGGTGGTGACGCTGCCCCATGCCGGGCTTATGAGGATGGCGCTCATGACCCTTCGGGCCGTCACGCTGGGGCTTGGGCACCAGCCCAGCGTCAGCAGTTACGCCTTCACGACGCGGGACGCCGTACCCTGCCAGATTGACGGCGAAGTGGTCTATGTCCAGGCGGGGACCCATGTCCTGGTGGAAAGCGCCAAGGGCGCCCTCTCCACCATCTGACGGATCAGGGCGGTTGCCCTAAGCGTGTGCTGGACCGCCGAACGACGGACGCCGGCCGGACCGGTAGGCAGAATCGATGACGGGGCCGAGCTCGTCGAGCACGGTCTTGTTTCCCGGCAGAACCACGTGGGCCAGGAATTCGGATTCAAGGGTGGCAATGCCTGCCGCCGCCGCCGCGAGTTTGGCGTCGATGGCCAGTGCCAGGGCATGCCAGGACTTGCGGTTGGCGCGTTCGAGGACCTTTGCGTTCGCCTCGTGAAGCGGGCCGTCCGCGATGTCCCCGCGGATAACCAGGGGGCCTTCGGACTGCAACAGCGGCAGGACAATCCGGAATTGCCGCCCGCCGCCCTTGAAGGCAATGGCACTATGGTTCCCACGTTGGGTGAAAAGAACGTCCGTTGCCCCGTAGTCTCCGAGCGCCCGCCTGATGTGTTTCCGGGAAGCCTCGCTGGTGAAGGAATCGCCCCGGGTGTAAGGACCTGTCATTCTTCAACTATGCGCCTCCCAGCCACTCTTTACTGCATGGCCGGTACCTGCGCGGAGTGAATCTGCGCCAGACTGGAAGCTGCACCCACCACGAAAGCGGATTCCCTTGATTACTCTCCAGCAGGACGCAGACGGCTTCATCCGGATGAACCGGCACTACCCCAACAGCGTCCGCATCAGGATCGCCTTCACCGACGGCAGCACCGGTGAGTTCTCAGGGCAGACCCTCAACAATGCCTACGACGCAGCCCTTGCGGAATTCCGCGCGAAGAACGGCCTCGACGCGCGGGGATTCTCGAGGACGTCCGCCGGCCGGCAGAACTCCGGCAACAAAGTCGATTTTGTTCCCGTGCATCCCGGCATGGGGGAGTAACCGCTCAGCCCCGGGGAACCCCCGGACCGGCATGGTCCTCGATCGTGACCGTCCCCGCGTCCCCGTCCACGCTGACCCGCGGGCCGCCGGCAAGCCGCTGCGTGGCAACCCCGGTGCCGAGGACGGCAGGGATGCCGTACTCGCGGGCCACGATGGAGCTGTGGCTGAGCGGGCCGCCGACGTCCGTCACCACGCCGGAGGCCATCGCGAACAGCGGCGTCCACGCGGGCGTGGTGATGCGGGCCACCAGCACCTCGCCGGGCTGCATGAGGGCGAAATCCTGCGGACCCCTCAGCACGCGGGCCGGCGCGGTGACCCGGCCGGAGCTCGCCCCGGCACCCTTGATCACATCACCGGGCTGGTGCTGGGAGCCTGCCGGCATCATGGAACCGAAGGCTTTGTCCATCCACCGGCGCTCCGGCAGCATCTGCGGCGCGGCAGCCTTCACCTGGCTCCGCCACAGCATCCTGCGCTCCTCCACGGCAGCGGCGCGCACGGGCCGCCCGGCCCCGGCAATTGCAGCGCCCCCGCGGGCTTCCGGTTCGGCAAGGCCGAACTCGACGGCGCTCCGCAGTTCCTGGAACCGCAGCCAGAACACGTCGTCCGGCGCGGCGATAACACCGGAGTCCACCAGGCGCCGGCCCAGTTCCAGCAGCATCCGCCGCAGCAGCGGCCAGGCGAGTCCGACGTCGGCCAGCGCGTCCTCACGGATGGGCGCGGTCTCCTGCGCCCACCCCAGCAGCCGGCGGAACACGGCCCGGCGGCGCGGTCCCAGCCTGCCTTCCATCTGCTTGGTCAGTTCTTCCCGGCGCTCGGTCAGCAGCTGCTGCCGCTCGTGCGGGTCGGTGCCTTGCCCGCGCAGGTAGAACTTCACGGTCTCCAGCTGGGCGGAGGGATCGTCGGCCGGCACCGGGGTGGCGAAATCCAGGTTGTAGACGGCGTGGCCAAACCGGTCCAGGTGCTCCCTGAACGTGAACCGCCATTCCTGCCACAGGACGTCGTCCACACCCTCGGGCGCGGAGCCGGTGCGCTGGCACTCGGCGAGGACCGCCGTCGGCCGTTCCAGCAGGGCCGCTGCCAGTCCGGGATCGCTGCGGGCCCAGCCGGCCAGGTCGTACAGGGACTTCTCCGCCCGGATGGGCTCGCTGTCGAAGCCCAGGAGGAAGGTCTGGGCCGGCGGATCGCCGTCGCGCCGGAGGACCTTGTCGTAGAAGGCCCGGAAGGAGATTTCGCTCATGGTGGCGAGCGGAATGATGGACTGAACGGCGGTGTAGTACACGGTTCCGGCGTCCAGGAGGGCCTGCGCCCCCGCCAGCAGTTCCTCCCCGGAGAGGTCCGCCGGCGGCGTCACGGACCAGTCCTTGATCACCCGTTCGTAGCGCGGATGCGAGTATTCGCGCCAGCCCGCAATGCCCATGTGCCCTTTGCCGCGGGCCAGCGCGCCCAGTGCCGTGAACAGCCTGCCCATCAGGCGCCACATGCCGGAGGTGCGGTAGTAGTAATAGGCGTAGCCGTTGATGGTGGGCAGGTGAATGTCGCCCTCGCGGAGGACGTCCTTGCCGGTCGCTTCCGCCATGAGGGCCCGCAGCGAGCGCGATACCGAGCCGTCAATCAGGTCGGCAAAGAGCGGGGAGAGCGGGTCGGGGAGCTGTTCCACGATGCTCGCGCGGAAGTAGAGGCCCTTCGGATACGGCAGCGGCCAGGTCTCCGGGGTTTCCGCGGCGGGTTCGGGCAGGGCCGTGATGGGGCGGGACTGCAGCAGGTAGAACCGGCCGCCGGCCCGCGCCCACTCGATGTCCTGCGGCACCCCGAAATGTTCCGCGATCCGCTGTCCGTAGCGGGCCAGTTCGGCCGCCTCCTGGTCGTCCAGGACGGGCGCACGACGGCGGGCTGCCGCCACCGGTTCCTCCCGGGTTCCGTCCTCCACGGAGACGGTCATGATTTCCTTGTCCGCCGTCTGCCGCGACACCACCGCGCCCGTCCCGGCGTCCACCACGAGGTCGTCCGTGGTGACCGTCCCGCTGACCACTGCCTCGCCCAGCCCCCACGCGGCGCTGATCACCGCCTGGTCGCGCCGCCCGTTTGCGGGGTTGGCGGTGAACATCACCCCCGCGGCCTCGGCCTCCACCATCTGCTGGACCACGACGGCGAGGCGCACCTGGTCGGCCCGCACGCCTTCGCGGGCGCGGTAGGCCATGGCGCGCGCCGTCCAGAGGGAGGCCCAGCAGTTGATGACGGCCTCCGTCAGTGCCGCCGCGCCGCGGACGTTCAGGTAGCTTTCCTGCTGCCCGGCGAAACTGGCCGATTCGAGGTCCTCGGCGGTGGCGGAGGACCGCACCGAAACTGCGGTGTCCCCGCCGCCCAGGCGCTCGTAGGCGGCGCCGAGCCTGGCCGCGATCCCGGCCGGCATGGTGCCGTTCCGGAACAGGCCGCGGATCCGCTCCGAGGCGGTTTCGTAGTCCTGCGGCGAAGCCTGCGGTGGCAGGGCGGCCAGGTCCTGGATGGCCGCGCCGAGGGTGTTCGCCGTGACGAACTCCGAGTACGCGGCGGTGGTCAGGACAAACCCCGGCGGGACCGGCAACCCGGCCTGGATGAGGCCGCCGAGCCCCACGGCCTTGCCGCCGGCCACGGCAACATCGCCGCGCCCCACGTCGCCCAGATCGCTGATGTACGTCATGGCTGCGCCTCCTTGCCGGGTGAGCCGTGGTCGTGCAACGGACATTCCTGGAGGTGCCCGGAGCCCCGGCTCGGTAAAGGCTCGACGCAGGACCCGCGGGCGTTTTGCCCCCATGCCTTCCTGATCCAGCGTGGGCCGAGCCGCCGGACATCGCTAGGGCCGAACGGCCTTGGCCCGCCGCTCCAAGGGCTCCTGACATTGGGTATTTCGGCATATTGACTGCCCGCAGCCGGAGGAATAGCGTCTGCGTTAACGGGGTCATTCACCCCGTTTCCACGGAACGAGGCGCCGGTCCGGGCCACCTCTGCACGGCGCTGGCGCCAGGTGAGGAGGATGCTGTGTCTTGGGAAATGTCTGGAACATACGCTGGAAACTGCACGTGCCAGCTGGTGTGTCCATGCCCCGTGGACGGCGTGCCCACCGGGCCCGGGGGCGAGTGCCGCAACCTGAATGTCTTCCATATCGCAACGGGGAGCCATGACGCCACGGACCTTTCCGGCGTCGACTTCGCCTTCGTGGCCTTGTTCCCCACGAATCTGACAGGGGGCGGCTGGAAGGTGGGTGCCGTCGTCGACCAGTCCGCATCCGACGACCAGGTGAGCGCCCTGGAAACCATCCTTCGCGGCCAGGCCGGGGGACCCTTCGGCGACTTTGCCGGCCTGTACGGCGAGTGGCTGGGACTGGAACGCGCCACAGTCACGTTCACGGACGGTGAGCGGCCTTCCGGTTCAGTCTCGGACAAGGCTCAGTTCACGTTCGAGCCGCTGCCCGGACCCGACGGCGGCGTGACCACAATGAAGAACGCGATGTACGGCTTTGCGCCTGAGTTCCGGATCGGAAAGGGGCCCGGGCACGTGGACCTTTTCGGTATCGACTTCGACGGCGTCTACGGCGAAACGTCCGACTTCACGTTCGCCAGTGAGATGGCGGAGGGTGCCCCCAAGGGCCGGGTCTGAACGGCCGGCCGGTGGAACGCAGGAAGCTGTTCAGGAGCGTAACCGGTCAGACGGTGGCGAAAGCCTCCCGTGTCGATCCGCGGGAGGCAGTCCTCGTGGCTGTCCTGCTGGTCCTCGCCGCTGCCAGCTGGATATTGGCGTCCACGCAGCTGACCGGGATGGACATGGGTATCTGGACGGCCCCGGGGCCGGTGGGCTTCTTCACCGTGACGTGGGTGGTGATGCTCGCAGCCATGATGTTCCCGTCCGTGGCACCGATGGTGGTGGCATACCACCGGATCCAGCGGCACCGACGGCAGGGCGGACAGTACGCTCCGGCAGGGTCCACTGCCGCCTTCGTGGCCGGGTACCTCGCATCATGGACGGCCTTTGGCCTGGTGGCGTATGGGCTCTATGCGTGGGCGGCCGCGGCGGTGCCAGGGGTTTTCGCTGCTGACCAGGGCGGGCGCTACATTGCGGCCGGAGTCATCATGGTGGCGGCGGTCTATCAGTTCACCCCGGCAAAAAACGTCAGCCTGATGAAATGCCGGTCCCCGATGGACTTTATCCTGCACCGGATGCGGCCGGGCTACGCGGGTGCCGTCCGGATGGGCGTGGAGCACGGCGCCTGGTGTGTGGCCTGCTGCTGGGCGCTGATGACGGCGCTGTTCGCGCTTGGCGCGATGAGCGTCGGATGGATGGCCCTGATCGGGGCCTTCATCGCGGGGGAGAAGATGCTGCCGTGGAAGCGGCTGGCCAACTGGTCCGTTGCGGTGGCGCTGGCTGCCATTGCACTCGGTGTGGCACTTGCTCCCTCGGCGACAACCGGGATGGGAATGTAGAAGGGAAAAGCGATGCCGAAGTATCTGTTTGAAGCAACGTACATGGGCGAGGGAATCAAGGGGCTCATGAAGGAAGGGGGCACCAAGCGGCGTGAGGCCCTGGCCGAGGCCCTCAAGTCCATAGGCGGTTCGCTGGAGAGCTTCTACTACGCGTTTGGCTACTACGACGTCCTTGGCGTTTTCGAGGCGCCGGACGACGCCAGTGCCGCAGCACTGTCACTGATAGTCAATTCCACAGGGAGCGTCAACGTCCGCCTGAAGCCGCTCCTCACCGTGGAAGACATCGACGAGGCAGCCAAGAAGACCCCGTCGTACCGGGCCCCGGGACAGTAGGGGAGGCCGGACAGTAGGGGAGGCCGGCACTTTGGCCTGCGGCCGCCGTCGTCCACATACGACGGCGGCCGACGGCTGGGTGCCGCCGGCGCAAGTTTCCGTTCGCCCGGCGTACTCCCCGTGGTCATGTTGGCGGCATAGGTTGAACGCACCGTTGTTCGTACCGCCTCATCGCTGCCAAGGAGTCCCGTGTCCACTAGACGCCCCCTCACCGCTGCCGTCATCGCTGCCGTCATCGGTAGTCTCGCCGTTGGTACCGCCGGGACTCCGGCCGCCGCCGAGCCCTCAAAGGACCAGGCGGAGGACCTGCGGGTGGCCACCTACAACCTGTCGCTGAACCGGGCAAGCGCCGGCGAACTCGAGGCCGACCTGAGCACTCCGGACGACCCGCAGGCACGCACCGTCGCCGAGGTCATCCAGCGTGCGAACCCGGACGTCATCCTGCTGAACGAGTTCGACTACGTGCCCAACATGCGGGCCGCCGATCTGTTCCGCGACAACTACCTGGCGGCAGGCCAGGGCGGGGCTGATCCCGTGGACTACCCCTACGCCTACGTGGCGCCGTCGAACACCGGGATTCCGAGCGGGTTCGACCTCAACAACAACGGCAGGGTCGGCGGCGGCGACGACGCCTTCGGCTTCGGCGCGTTCGAGGGCCAGTACGGCATGGCCATCCTGTCGAAGTACCCCATCGACACGGAAAACGTGAGGACGTTCCAGAACTTCCTATGGAAGGACATGCCGGGTGCGCTCCTGCCGGATAACCCGGCGACACCCGAACCTGCCGACTGGTATTCGCCGGAGGAACTCGAGGTGGTGCGCCTGTCGAGCAAGTCGCACTGGGATGTTCCGGTGAAGGTGGGCGGCGAAACGGTGCACGTGCTTGCCTCGCACCCCACACCGCCAACCTTTGACGGCCCCGAGGACCGGAACGGCCGCCGCAACCACGACGAGATCCGGTTCTGGGCTGACTACGTCACTCCGGGCAAATCGGCATACATCGTGGATGATGAGGGCGGAAAGCGGGGGCTCCTGCCGAACGAACCGTTCGTCATCGTCGGCGACCAGAATGCCGACCCGCTCGACGGCGACTCCGTGGACGGCGCGGTCAACCAGCTCCTTGATTCCAAGCAGATCGTGGACCCGCTGCCGGCCTCCGATGGCGCCGTGGAGGCCGCGGCCCTGCAGGGCGGAGCCAATGCCGCCCACAAGGGTGACCCCCGCTACGACACTGCCGACTTCGCCGACACCGCCCCGGGAAACTTGCGGGCTGACTACGTGCTGCCCTCACGCAGGATCCGGGTCCTCGAATCCGGCGTGTTCTGGCCCACCCAGGCCGACCCCCTGTCACGGTTGACCGGCGCCTATCCGTTCCCGGGCAGCGACCACCGCCTCGTGTGGGTGGACATGCAGGTGCGCGGCTGAGGGCTCCTAGGTTCCCCCGCCCTCCCGCTGGAACGCCCGCACGGCTTCGCTCACGGTCGGGTAGAAGTGTCCGGGCGAGAAGCGGGAGCCCACGCCGTACTGCACCAGCCTGTCCTTGACCGGGCCTTTGAGCTCGGCGAACACCAGGTCCACGCCGTGCCGTTCCAGCCATTCGTCCAGCTGCACCAGCTCGTCCAGTGCCGTGGTGTCGATTCCCGTCACCGGCTCTGCCGCCAGCACCACGCGTTCGATGCCGGGCGGCGCCTGGCCCAGCTTGGTGCGCACGAAGGATCCCAGCAGCGATCCGTTGCCAAAAAACAGCGGCGCGTCGAAGCGCAGGATCAGCATGCCGGGGACGCGTTCGCCGTCCGGATGGCGGCTCACGTCGTGGTATCCCGGCACCCCGGGCACGTCCACCAGCTCGGCGCGGTAGGGGTCCCAGGCCCGGCGCAGGAAGTCCAAAATTGCCAGGCCCACGGCCACGGCGATGCCCGGGAGGACCCCCAGGATGGTGACTCCCAGGAACGCCGCCAGCATCACCAGGGATTCACTGCGGCTCATGCCGATCAGCCGCCGCACGCCGGCGGGGTCGGCCAGTCCTGCGGCTGCCGCGATGACAATGGCTGCCAGGGTGGCGGCCGGCAGGAACTCGGTCACGCCGGGCGCCGCCAGCATGAAGCCGAGCACCAGGACGGCACCTGCCACGCCCGTGAGCTGGGATTTTGCCCCGGCCTCCACGGCCACCGGCGTGCGGGACGCGCTGGCCGAGATCGGGAAGCCGCCCAGCAGCCCGCTGGCCGCGTTCGCCGCACCCAGGGCGGCCATTTCATGGTTGCCGGAGACCCTGCGGTCCCCTGCCGCGGCCAGGGACTGGGACAGGGTTCCGGTATCAACGAAGACGATGAGGGCGATGGCGGCGGCGGCCGGCAGCAGCGCCAGGACGTCGGCCCAGCCGATTCCGCCGAGGGCCGGCGCGGGGAGCCCCTGCGGGAGGGCGCCGGTGACTTTGACACGCTCCTGGAGTCCCAGCACGGCCACGGCGAGGCAGGACACCACTACCGCGATGAGCACGCCCGGTACCTTCCAGTTCAGCCGGCGGGGAACCCAGATGAGCGCCAGTGAGGCCAGGCCGAGAAGCAGCGCCGCCATGTTGGTTTCGCCGGCCAGCACCTGCGGCGCGGCGGCGAGCAGCCTTTCCCAGGGCGTGCCGTCCTCCACGGAAATCCCCAGGAGGGTGGGAAGCTGGGACACCGCCACCAGCAGGGCAATGCCGTTGAGGTAGCCCAGCCGGATGGGCTTGGACAGCAGTCCCGTGATGATGCCCAGCCGCAGGGCCGAACCGCATAGCAAGATGAGGCCGATCAGGATGGCCAGGAGTCCAGCCAGGGCCACGGATTTCTGGTCGTTGTCCGCGGCCAGGGGAACCAGCGCCGCAACGATCATCGGGGCGAGCGCGGAATCCGGCCCCAGCACCAGCACGCGCGACGGCCCCACTGCCGCGTAGACAATCAGCGGCACCACCGTCGCGTAGAGGCCCGTCACCGGCGGCAGGCCGGCGGCCTGGGCGTACGCCATGCCCGCGGGGACCAGGATCGCGAAGAGCGCGAGGCCTGCCACCAGGTCGTGCCGCAGCCACTCGATTTTGTAGCCGCGCAGGGCTGGCGGGAGCCACCGGGATCGGGCGTTTCCGGAGCGGCTCATCTTCAGATCATGTCCCAACACGGCCCCTGCCGCCATCCATAGTTTGGCGTTGCGTGGCGGCGTACGACGGCGGCGCCTGGGTTCCAGCCGAAGGAACCTACGGGCGGGGGAGGCCGAGGTAGCGTGGCACCTTTTCCGCGAAGGCCGGGTAGGACTCCGGGAACAGCCCGGCGAGCGTGGCCTCCTCGTCCAGGACGAACCGGTGCTCCACCAGTAGCTCGGCCGGCAGCAGCGCGAGGACCCAGGCTGACCCGGCCATGGTTCCCGCGCCGAGCTGGATGAGCCACCAGCCCACGTACATCGGGTGGCGGGTGACGGCATACGGGCCGGTGACCACCAGGTCCTCCGGGTGCTCCAGGTCAAACGGGCCGGCCGAGCGCCGCCGGCGTTCGGCCAGGGCCCAGGCATTGAGGCCGGCGCCGGCGATCACCAGGCCCGTGCCTGCCGCTCTGTGGACGGAACGGGGGCCGGGAAGCGGCAGGGGACGGAGCCTGGCAAGGAGGGCATCGAGGGCCATCGCCGCCACCACGGCCGGCGGCAGCGGAAGGTTTTCGTAGACGGCCTTCACGCGTCCCGCCAGGGTGCGCACAGGACTGACGCCGGCTTTCATGGCTTCAGGGTACGCCGTGCAGGCCCCGGCGCAGCACCCTGGAGAGCAGCCAGACGGTCCGCGGAACAGGCCACAGGATGGCGAGTCCCAGCACCGGCACCAGCGAAACGCCGACGTCCGGGAACTGGCGGATGATGACCAGCAGGTCGGTGTCGAACCGGGCGGGCGCGTAGATGAGGCACAGCCAGAGGGCAAAGGCATCCAGTGTCAGAGCGGCGGCGGCCCACGCCGGGGGAGCCCATCGTCCACGGCGCGCGAACCGCCGTCGGAAAATCACCGAGAGGGACAGCCACAGGCTCAGTAGTTCCGCCAGCAGCAGGCCCGCCGAGACGGCCCAGCTGGACTGCTGCAGCCAGTCCTCGGACACCACGGCGGGGACGGGGGAGTGCCCGTGGAGGATCCGCAGGATGTTCGTGTCGATGGCCTTGAGCCGGGACGGGGCCGCGGTGTCGTTGCCGTTGATGACCAGGGCCACGCCCAGGCCGGAGTCCGGGACCATCGCCAGGTAGGTGTGGCTGTTGCCCCATTCCCCCTGGTGCTCCAGCAGCAGCGGCTCGTCTTCAGCGGCGGTGCCCCGGGCAGCGGGGTCAACGGCTTCCGCGAGCGGCCGGGTGTACCAGCCCATGCCGTAGCCCTTCGATGCGTCCACGGAGGTGCGGGGTACGAACATCGCCGCCACGCTTCCAGGCTCGAGGATGCGGGCGGTCCCGTACCGCCCGCCGTCGAGCAGTGCCGTCAGCTCGCGGCCCAGGTCCTCGGCCGAGGCGTACAGGGTGCTGGAGGGCATTCCCGCGGCGGGCGCCGGGACCTCGGTCCGGACCCAGGCGGTGCTGAACCAGCGGGCATAGCCTTCGGCCGCATTGTCGTCCCGGGCAGCGGCCGCCGTCGTATGGCTGTGCACCATGCCCAGCGGTCCGAAGACGTACTGCTGCAGGTACTCCCCGAAGGGCTGGTTGGCGACGGTCTGCACCAGGAGGCCCAGTACGTTGTAGTTGGCACTGGCGTAGTGGAAACGCTGCCCCGGGTCGCCGGCCAGCGGGGATCCGGCCATCCCACGGACTGATGCCTCGAGGGCTTCCGGCTCCTGGCTGAGGGACGCCTCGAAGGCCGTGTCCCTGGAGGACATGCCGCTGGTCTGGTGGAGCAGGTGCCGGACCGTGATGGCCGGGGACCGGGGATCGTCCAGCGTGAACCAGGGCAGGTAGGTCCGCACGGGCTCATCCAGCCGCAGCCGACCGGCCTCCACCTGCTGCATCACCGCGATGGCCGTCAGGGACTTGCTGGTGGAGGCCAGCAGCACCGGCGTCTGGGGGGTCATCGGCCGTCCGGCCGGGTCCGCCTTGCCGAAGGCGGCGGAGTGCACCTGCCTGCCGTCACGCACGACGGCGATCGCGGCACCGGGAATGCCGAGGGTTTCGAGCTGGTCAAGCAGGAAGGCGTCCACCGCGGCGTAGGCGTGTTGGGCTTGGGCGGTGTCCGTGGCGGCACCTGTTGCGATGGCGGCTGTTGTCGGGGCGGCGCCTGCGACGGCCACCAGGAGGCACAAGAGGAGGCAGCGCGGTGACCTGGACATTGTCCACATGGCTGCACCTGCTTAGGCCGGCAGTCCCTTCACGGTAGGGCCTGGCCAGGCGGAAGACAATGCTGTCCGGTCAGCGTGAGACGTGTCTACGGGTTCAGCTCGGCGGCGGCGAAGGACACGGCGAAACGGGCGCACCAGATGCTGACCGAGCCATAGTCGCTCAGCACCGTCCCGGCCGGGATGTCATAGTTCTGATCGCCCTTGTTGGCTTTGAGTGCCCCGAGGTCGAGGTACGCGCCGTCGTCGAAGACGTACCAGCCGGCGAATCCCTCCACCACCGGGGCGTTGCTGAGCCACACCCGGAGGTCCGGACCATCGGAAGTATCGAGGCCTTCGAACCGGAGGATCCGGCTCCCGTCGGAAAGCTCGAGGATCTTCACTGTTCCCGAGCTGGTGTGTTCATGGCTGATCAGCCGGCCGGCTGCCAGTTCACGCGGAAGCGCAACGGGCGCAACGGGCGCGGCGGGGGAGGGCGCTGCCGAGGGCCCCTGTGACTCGACCGCGGTCGTGGCGACTGCCGGAACATCCTCGATCACGGTTGAGCTGGTGAAGATGCGCCAGGGCTGGAACAGGTACAGCCCCACAGCAACCGCGATGACAGCCACGAGCGCCACAGCCGGTATGACAACGCGCCTTCTCATACCACGTCAACGTCCGGACGAGAGGCGCCGTTCCGGTCCCGGAAGGCCAGTCCGATGCGTCCCCCGGCCCCGTCCCGGTCAGCACAGGGTGAGGGCACCTTGAACACGTGGCCCATCATCCGGACAAGAGCTGGAGCAGCAGCCCTTCCAGCGCACTGGTGTGTGCTGGACTGGTTTCGGATGCGCTGATCTTCGACCCACAAGATTTCGTCGGGCTGGTTTCCGGGGCACTGTTTTCCAGTGGCAGGATGTCCGGCGGCCATTGTGGTGGTTCGCGGTCGGGTTGTTCGGCGTGGTACTGCTGCCCTGTGGGTGAGGTCCAGCCGGGTGGTTCGTCCTTGGCAGCCGGCGTCGGTTCCCAGCCGCTGTTGTGTTTGAGCCGGTGATGTTTTGGGCAGACCTGTGCCAGGTTGCTGATTCCGGTGGTTCCGCCGTGTTGCCAGGCCTTGAGGTGGTCGATTTCGTTGTCGAGGGCGTTGTTACTGCAGCCGGGGAAAGCGCATTTGCCGTCCCGAAGATGCAGCGCTTTCCTCATGGCTTTGGTGAGTCGATAACTGGTGCGGCCGATCTCCAGTGGTGTTCCGTCGCTCGGGTCAAGCAGGACGCGGCGGAACGACTCGGCACCCCCGGAGAGGAGCTGGCGGGCCATCGAGGCGGGGATGGGGCCGTAGCCGTCGAGCGCGGCGGGTTCGTCGGTGAGTCCGAGAAGGGCGAAGAACGGAACGGTCACAAGCACGTCGGCGCGGGGAGTGGGGACCTTCGCGGCATCCGTGTCCAGGGCGGGGTTGGGCGTGCTTTCGAAGGTGCCGGGCGCGGTGGGGTCCGGTTCTGCCGGTGCCCGGTTGCCGTGGCTGCCGGGATGGTCGCTAATGCCCAGGTCTGTTGCGGGTTCGTCGGAGCCGACGACTGTGGCCAGGCCGATCATGTCCTCCGGCGCCTCGCCCGAGACGTCACCGGTCCCGGTGGGCCCCGGGGTTATGGCGCTTCGGTAGGTGAGGAGCCGGTGGGTGAGGATGTCGGGCCGGAGTTGGGTGAGGGTGCGGGGCTCGTCGGGGCCTTGGAGGCTTCGGGCGGTTGCGGTGAGGTCGTTCCAGATCGCCAGGGCTTGGTCGGCGGGCAGGTACGCAGCGATCCAGGCCATCCCGTCACGGTCCGGCGTGAATTCCACGCGCCGATCGGCCACGCCCTTGCGGTGGCGCTTCTCGATCGACTCCGGGTGATGGCGTTCCCGCCAGCCCCGCACCTTTGCCCGTAACCGGGCCGGCACCAGTTCCGAGGCGGGGCAGCCCCGGGCCGGGTTGGGTGCGTCGGGGTCGAGGAAGTGCTCCACCAGCGCGCCTGCGGCGGCGTGGTCCAAACACTCAGTTTCGTCGGCAAAAATCCGGGCCTGCTGCCAGGAGAGGCTGCCGGCGGAAAGGGCGTCCATGAGCGGCGGCATTGCACACACCTGCCGGGACTGGGTGACGAACGCGGACGCGGCACCGGAGCTGATGGTGAGGATCCCGGCGATTTCCTCAACAGTGGAGATCTCGGTGTAGGTCCGGTCATGCAGGGGCGCGTCCGGCGGGGTCATGGCGCGCTGCAGGTCCATCGCTTCGGCGGCGGACCGCACCTTCCGCGCCGAGGCCTGGGACTCCAGCTTCTTCTCCAGCCCCATCCGCTCGAGCCGGATTTCGTACGCCCGCTGCAATACATCGACTCCGTCCCCCGCGGTACCTGAGGCTCCGGCAGAAGCGAGGGCGGCGTCCTCGGCATCAAGCGCGGCGAGCGCAGCAACGGTGGCATGGATAGCCTCCACTCCCGTCCCGGTTCCCGCTCCGTTTTCCACAGGAATATCGTCTAACGGGGGTACGACATTTTGGCCGGCCGGCACCGGACTGGGCCAAACCAGCAGGCCTGGCGGGGCCACACAGGGCCCGTCCAAGCGGAACACACGCCCGCGCTCTCACAGTGCGTGCCGCCGTCGTACTTCTCCCAAAAGCGCAACCGTTGTTGCCCTGGTGGGTGCAGCGGCAGGATGATCGAAAGTGTTGGGCTCCTGCCGGCCAGGCGGGCCGGACGAACGACGACGTATGCCCAGCTAAGCGAGCGAGGCGGCGGTGAGCGGGCCATGACAGAGCACAGAGGGCGGCAGCGGCGGCTGCAGGTTTCCGACGTCAATGTCGTCAACCCCCGCACGCTGCGGAAGGCGCTCGGCGGGACCATCGTGGGCAACACGATGGAATGGTACGACGTGGGCGTGTTCGGCTACCTCATCACCACCATGGGGCCGGTGTTCCTGCCTGAGGCGGACAGGGCCGTGCAGAACCTGTTCCTGCTGGGGACCTTCGGCGCCACGTTCATCGCCCGGCCGCTGGGCGGGATCTTTTTCGGCTGGCTGGGCGACAAGATGGGCCGCCAGAAGGTGCTGGCCATGACACTGATGCTCATGGCGGCCGCGACGTTCGCCGTCGGCCTGCTGCCCGGGTACGCGGTGCTGGGCATCTGGGCGGCGGTGCTGCTGGTGGTCCTCAAGCTGGTGCAGGGCTTTTCCACCGGCGGCGAATACTCGGGCGCCACCACGTTCGTGTGCGAGCATTCCCCGGACCGCCGCCGCGGTTTCTACGTCAGTTTCCTGGATATGGGCAGCTACCTGGGTTTCGCGGCGGGCGGGCTGGTGGTGTCCCTCCTCCAGCTGGCGCTGGGCCAGGAGCAGATGGAGGCGTGGGGCTGGCGGATCCCGTTCCTGGTGGCCGGTCCGCTGGGCGCCGTGGCCGTTTACTTCCGGATGAAGATCGAGGAGTCGGCCGCTTTCAAAGCCACGCTGGAAGCTGAAGCCGTGGCAGCCAAGCACCCCGAGACGGGGGAGGATCTCCGCCCGGTGGGCCCGATCGGGATCCTGAAGGCGCACTGGCGGCCGATCGTGCTGGCCATGATCCTGGCGGCGGCAGCCAACACGGTGGCTTACGCCCTTACGTCCTACATGCCCACGTACCTGACCAGCAACAAGGGGTACAGCGAGGTGGAGGGGACGCTGCTGACCATCCCGGTGCTGGTGGCCATGGCGTTGTGCATCCCGTTCACCGGGCTGCTCTCGGACCGGATCGGCCGCCGTCCCGTGCTGTGGATCGGGGCCTTCAGCACCGTGGTGTTGGCGGTTCCCGCGTTCCTGGCGATAGCGGCGGGCAGCCTCCCTATGACGTTGCTGGGCCTGGCCCTGATCGCCTTCCCGGTGGCGTTTTCGGTGCCGAACCTCGCGTCGGCGCTGCCCGCGCTGTTCCCCACTGAGCACCGCTATTCCGCCATGGGCATCGCCTACAACCTGGCGGTGGCCATCTTCGGCGGAACGGCCCCGTTCATCATCGCGTCCCTGATCCAGCTGACCGGCGACGACATGGCAATTGCGTACTACCTCATGGCGGTGGCCGCGGTGGCTGCCGTGGCCATCCGCTTCCTGCCCGAATCGGCCCGGCGGCACCTGCCCGGGTCCATGCCCAGCGTGGAGTCGGAGGAGGCCGCCCGGAAGCTGGTGGAGACGCAGGACAACAACCCGCTCCTGGACGTGGACTCGCTGCCGTTCGAAAGCAGCTTCGAGATTGCCCGGGCGGAGCACAAGGAGCGGCCCGGAAAGCCGACGGCGACGTGAAACGGCCAGGGCTGCGGCCTCGATGATCGCGACCGTCGCAGCCAGGGCGAACGTTGACAGTTCGTGTCTCGGTGATTCCCGGCAGCGGCACGGACGCCGCGCGGTGAGGGCGTGGTTTCTGTTACTCCACGATCACCACGGGAGCCGCCTCCCTGTCGCGTGCGGCAACGGTGCCTCGGCGGCGCCAGTAGGCGGCCAGTACAGCGCCGGAAACGTTGTGCCATACCGAGAAAATGGCGCCGGGCAGGGCCGATTCGGGAGTCAGGTACTGCCGTGCCAGGCCTGCGGCAAGGCCCGAGTTCTGCATGCCGACCTCAATAGCGGTGGTGCGCCGGGACGGAACCGGGAGCCTGAACAGGCGGGCGGCGGCGTAACCCAGGGCGTATCCCAGCCCGTTGTGCAGGATGACAGCCACAAGAACCAGGAGCCCGGCCGAGAAAATCGCCTTGGCGCTTCCGGCCACCACTGCGACCACCACGACGGTGATGGCGAGGACCGAGATCCAGGGCAGGGCGGGCAGCGATTTGTTGACCAGGCGCGGCAGGAAGAGCCGGATCACCAGTCCCAGCAGCACGGGGAACAGCACGATCTGGACGATGGACCAGGCCATGGAGCCGGCGTCGACCGGCATGTACTGTCCGGCCAGCCACAGGGCCAGCACCGGGGTGAGCAGGGGAGCTAACAGCGTGGACACTGTGGTCATTGCCACGGACAGGGCCACGTCCCCTTTGGCCAGGTAGGACACCACGTTGGAGGCAGTGCCGCCGGGGCAGCAGCCCACCAGGATGACGCCTGCCGCCAGTGCAGGGGGCAGCCCGAGTGCCGCCGCGACCAGCCAGCCAAGGAACGGCATGATGGCATACTGCGCCACCACGCCGATCACCACGGGAACGGGCCGCTTGGCGATGACGGCGAAGTCGGGCGGCGTCAGCGTCAGCCCCATGCCGAACATGATGACCCCCAGAAGGGGGTTGATCCAGGGGGCCAAGCCTGTGAAAGCCGTCGGCGCGGCGAGTGCCACGGCGCCTCCGGCCAGGATGAGAAGGGGAAAGAGTGTGACGGCCACGCGGGCGCTGCGTTCCTCGGCGGCGGATGCGGGCGCGGCGGACTCGGATAAAGAAGACATGGCTACCGGATTATCACAGTGAGTGCTGGCTCTCGGAATCGGCGGAGATTGATGACGCGCCTCCGGGTGGTCTTTTGCAAGCGCTTGCGAAGATCATGCCACATTGGCTACCGTGGAAGGCGTGTCGACAACAGTAGAGCGGGTAGCGGAACGCGCGGGAGTTTCGATTTCAACGGTTTCGCGTGCGCTGAGGGACGTCCCGGGAATCTCCGCTGCTACTCGCAAGCGCGTGCAGGAAGCTGCGGAAGCGCTCGGCTACGCCATCTCGCCCAGCGCCTCACGGCTGGCGACCGGACGCACCCGGACCGTCGCCGTCGTCGTGCCCCTGCTCAGCAAGTGGTTCTTCGCGGAGGTCATCGCGGCGGCCGGACGGGTGCTGAGCCGGGAGGGCTATGACGTGCTCCTGGTGGAGCTGTCCACGCCGGACCTGCGGGAGAAGTTCTTTGCCGGCCCCCGGCTCCACGGCCGTGCTGACGCTGCCCTTGTGATCGCCCTCCAGCTGGCCCCCGCCGAGCTCGCGGCGCTCCAGGCCCAGGGGCTGGCAGTTGCCCTTGTCGGTTCCGAGCGGGCCGGGGCGTCATCGGTCCGGGTGGAGGACAGGGCCGGCGGGCGCGCGGCGGCCAGGCACCTGCTGAACCTCGGGCACGAACGGATTGCCTTCCTGGGCATCCGGCAGGAGGAGGGCTCACCGCTCGGCGGGGTGCCGCCGGCCGAGCGGCTTCTCGGCTACCAGGAGGCGCTTGCCGAAGCCGGGCTGCCGGCTGATCCGGCGATGGTGCTCGCCGTCGAGAACACGGTGGACGCGGGAGCGGCGGCCATGGCGGAGCTGCTCACCGCGGCGGAACCGCCGACGGCGCTGGTCGCTGCGTCGGATGAGCTCGCCTTCGGAGCGCTCGCCACCCTTCGCGGGGCGGGAATGGACGTCCCGGGCGACTTTTCCGTGGTGGGATACGACAACCACGAGCTCGCCGGTGCCGTTGGACTCACCACCATGGACCACGGCGTTTCCGAACAGGGCAGCCTGGCGGCCGGGGCCGTCCTCGCCGCCCTGTCCGGCGCCCCCGCTTCCGCAGGCACCATCAAGCCCCGCCTCGTGGTCCGCCACACCACCGCACCGCCCCGGCGCCTTCGCCGGGCGGCCCTTTCCAGCCAGAACTGACCCCTACGGGAGGAAAACCATGGAATACCGCAAGCTTGGAAACTCAGGCATGTACGTAAGCGCCATCGCCTACGGCAACTGGACCACGCACGGCGAACAGATCGACCAGGACGCAGCCACCGAGTGCGTCCGCACCGCCCTTGACCTGGGCATCACCACTTTCGACACGGCGGACGCCTACGCCGGCACGCGCGCAGAGACGGCCCTGGGCGAGGCGCTCAACGGGACCCGGCGCGAAGGCCTTGAACTCTTCACCAAGGTCTATTTCCCCACGGGGGAGGGCAAGAACGATCGCGGGCTGTCCCGGAAGCACATCATGGAGTCCATCACCGGCTCGCTGCGCCGGCTCCGCACGGACTACGTGGACCTCTACCAGGCCCACCGGTACGACTACGAGACTCCGCTCGAAGAGACCATGCAGGCCTTCGCCGACATTGTCCGTGCAGGCAAGGCCCACTACATCGGCGTTTCGGAGTGGACGGTGGACGAGATCCGCCGCGGCGCAAAGCTCGCCCGGGAGCTCGGCATCCAGCTGGTCTCCAGCCAGCCGCAGTACAACATGCTGTGGCGGGTCATCGAGCCCGAAATCGTGCCCCTGAGCCAGGAACTGGGGCTGTCCCAGATTGTCTGGTCACCCATCGCCCAGGGTGTCCTCACCGGCAAGTACCTTCCAGGACAGGGCGGACCCGCGGCGTCACGCTTCACCACGGACGACGGCGGGGCCAAGACCGAGCACCGGTACATGCAGGAGGAGGTGCTGGAGCGGGTCCAGGAGCTCAAGCCGCTGGCGGAAGAGGCCGGCCTGTCCATGGCGGCGTTTGCCGTGGCCTGGGTCCTGCAGAACCAGAACGTCTCGTCCGCCATTGTGGGCGCCTCACGGCCGGAGCAGCTCCGGGACAACGTCACCGCGGCGGGAGTGCGCCTTGACCCGGAGCTCCTCAGCCGGGTGGATGCCGTCCTGGGGGACCTCGTGGAGCGGGATCCCGCGAAGGTGGAGTCCTTCCCGGAACGCGTCTGACGCTTGAGCGGGCGGCTGTTGGGGCTGCGGCTCCACCGCGCCCGGAGTCCGGCTCTTGCGGCCCCGGAAGCGGTCGTAATGCGCCGTAAAGGCGGGGCCGGCATTTCGGCTGACAGCTGCTGCCGGCCCCCTCGCGCTGCGCCGCTCCCGCCGGGTGCCAGGCCCGTAGACTCGGCGTCATGTCTCATGGGGGGATGCCGGCACGGCGCATAAGAATGTCCATGGCTGCGGCCGTTCTGGCCATGTCGCTGGCGGGGTGTGAGTACAGCGGCCCGGACGAGCCGCCGGCGCCTTCATCCCCGCCGCCCGCAACGCCGTCGGCCGCGTCCTTCAAGGACAACGTCAACGAAGTGGTCCGTTTGCTCGAGGCTTCCCCCACGGACCCGGGCATGCCGTCAGCGGCTGAACCCGCGGGGAAGCTGTCCCTTGACCTGGCGCCCGGAGACTACCTGGTCACCGGCGCCTGCGCAGGGGTTTACGGGGCCAAGCTCACTGTCATGAAGGCTGACGGCGTCCCGGAAGCGACCGGCTTCGAGTGCACCTCCACGCTGGACCGCTTTGTCAGGCACGACGGCGGGCCCCTCACCATCAGCGCGGTGCCGCCCACGGGCAGACCCGCCGCAACGGGCGTCAAGGTGCAGGCCAACCCTGATCGCAGGCTCTCGGAAGCCGAAGACCTTTCAGACTGGGCAGCACAGCAGCTGCAACCACCTATGCCCGGAGAGCTGCGGGGAACCAGCAGCGGGAACACAACCACCACGGCCAGCCTGTCGGCCCCACCGGGCCACTTTGAACTGCACCTGGTCTGTGCCGGACTGCCGGTAGCCGAGTTGTCCGTCTCCACCTGGAAGGGAGCGGAAGTCCTCGCCCCCGTGCAGGTCCCTTGCGGCGGGAGCGTGTTCAAGGTGCCGGTGGTGCTGCCCACCGAGGGAGCCGACCTCAGGATCGGACCCGGTGGCCCGGACAGCCGGTTCGCTTACCGGCTCGTCCCCACAGGCCAGCCCTGAATCGCCTCCGGACGCCGCGGATCGGGCTGGGCGTAGGGTGGGGAGTTGGACGATAGGAGCATTTCATGAAGAAAATCCTCATGGTACTGACCAGCGTTTCCGAGATCGGCGATACGGGAGAGAAGACCGGTTACAACGTGGCCGAGGCTGCGCATCCCTGGAAGGTGTTCAAGGATTCCGGGCATTTCGTCGACTTTGCGTCCATCCAGGGCGGCCAGCCCCCGCGCGACGAGGTGGACACGAAAGATCCCATCCAGGTCGCCTTCACGGAGGATGAGACCACGCGCGCCGGCCTCTACAACACTGCCCGCGTCGACGTCGTGGATCCGGAACAGTACGACGCCGTCTATCTCGTCGGCGGCCACGGCACCATGTGGGACTTCCCGGACAGCGAAGGCCTGCAGAACCTGGTGGCCAGCGTTTACAACAACGGCGGTTTGGTGGGCGCGGTCTGCCACGGACCGGCCGGCCTGCTGAACGTGGAACTGGAGAACGGGCTACGCCTCGTCGAGGGCCGCAAGGTGGCAGCCTTCACCAATGACGAGGAAGTCGCTGCAGGCAAGGACAAGGTCATTCCGTTCTTCCTGGCAGACCGGCTTGAGGAGCAGGGCGCCACCCACGTCTTCGCTGATGTCTTTGAGGAAAAGGTTGTTGTGGACGACCGGCTGGTGACCGGCCAGAACCCGGCGTCAGCGGCCGGCGTGGCCAAGGAGATGGAGAAGCTCTTCGCAGTGGTCATCCACCAGGAAAAAGCCGAGGAACAGCACGACGCCAAGGCTCTGCGCGCCGAGAAGGACGCCGTCAAGGCGGCTGCCGCGGAAGCGGAGCAGTAACACCCAGCAGGCACTGAAACTGGCGGCCACCCGGATGAAAGGGTGGCCGTCAGTTTTTCGTATGTGGGTCGCCAAACGGGGGCAGCTTAGGCTTGGCCCATGTCTACTGATGATGAGAAGGACCCTCCCGTCCCCGCTGACGTTGAGGGCAAGATCCCGAAGAAGGTTCACGACAAGCCCGGTGCGGACGATGATAAGTCACGGGCCGAGGAACCTCAGGGCTAACTAATCGCCGTGCGTCCGACTATGTGAACAACACCAGGCATCCGAGCCCACCCCCGATGTGGAGGGGACCTGGGCGTTACCCCGCCACCGCTGCCTTCGCGGCCTGCGAGGCCTGCATCCACTCGCTCAGCCACGGCGCCCGGACGCTGGACGTGATCCGGCAGTCGGCCACGAAGGTGCCCTTGGCGCCGGCGTCGATCCACTCCTGCAGCGCGGACAGGTCGGCCAACGAGCGGATGATCGCCGACTCGGCACCCAAAGCGCGGGCAACCCCGCTGAAGTCCACCTCGGGGATCAGCATGGGCTTCTCGGTCAGGCCTTGCGATCCGTACTGATGGATTTCGGCCCCGTAGGCGGCGTCGTTGTAGATCACCACAACCGCGCTTCGAGCCGTACCGATGAGGGATTCGAGGTCGGACAGGCCCATCAGGAACCCGCCGTCGCCGGAGGCCAGCACCAGGGTGCGGCCGTCCTCCAGCGCACGGGCTGCTCCAACGGCGCTCGCCAGGCCCAGCCCGATGGTCTGGTAGGCGGTGCCCACCATCACCAGGTCCTGGGGCCGCGGGATGTTCCAGTACATGGGTGCCCAGCCGACGAAGTGCCCGCCGTCCTGGACCACCGTGCGGCGCTCCGGCAGCACGCCATCAAGGGCGATGGCGAGGGCGCGCGGGTCCAGCCGGCCGTCCGATGTTTCCGCGGAGCCCGGGTGGTGCCCCGGCCCCTCGGCCAGCCGACGGCGGGCTTCCGCGCGCCAGGCACCCGTCGCAGTCCCGACGTCGAGCAGTGCCAAGAGGCGCGAAGCAGCAGCCTTCGCGTCCGCGCTGACGAACAGGTCCACCCGGGGGTGCGTGGGCTGCAGGCCGGCGTCGATCTGGATGACGGTGCTGTCCGGGCCGATCAGGTGCCCGAACCGCATGGTGAACGGGCTCAGGCTGGCCCCGGCCACCAGGACCACGTCGGCCTCGCCCATGAGGCCCGCCGCGGTGTCGGTGCCGAAACCGCCCGCGACGCCCAGGTACCCCTCGCCGTTGAGGAGGTTGAGCGCCAGGGCGGTGCCGGCGGTCAGTGCGCCGAGCCGGTCGGCGAGCTCGCGGAGTTCCGGCCCGGCACCGGCGAGGTGCGCACCCCGGCCCGCCAGGATCAGCGGCCGCCTGGCACCGGCGAGCAGGCGGGCTGCCTGCCCAAGGCCGCCGTCGACGTCGTCCGTCACCTTTGGTGCCTGCGGCGCCGGAAGTACCTCGTCCGCCGCCTCAAGTGCCGCGAGGTCGTAGGGGATGGCAAGCACGACGGCGGTGCGCCAGGTGAGTGCGTATTCCACCGCCTGCCGGGTGACGGCACCTGCGGCGTCGCGGGTGACGGTGAAGGTGGCCGCGCCGAGGCCCGCGGCGATGGCCGCCTGGTCCACGTCCCAGGGCCGGGCGCCGCTGGTGGGCGCATCCCCGGTGACCAGCACCACAGGGACCTGCGCCTGGACCGCCTCGGCCAGGGCGGTGAGCGCGTTGGTGTAGCCGGGGCCGTAGGTGGTGGTGCCCGCGGCGAGCCGTCCCGACGTCCGGTAGTACGCGTCCGCCGCGGCCACGGCGGCGCCCTCGTGCCGGACGGGGGAGAAGCGGAGGCCCTGCTTCTCCGCGGCGTCCAGGAAGTAGACGTTGCCGTTGCCCATCACGCCGAACACATCGCTGACATAGCTGCTGAGGACCTGCGCCACGCGGCCGGAGACGGTGAGAGTAGTCATGCAGGCATCGTGTGGCCTGTGTCTCATGTTTGCAATACCGATGGATTCTGCTGGGACTTTTGGCAGCAGGGCGCGCTGGCAGTGACAATCTGCCCAGTTGTGACGCAACGCTACGGGTCAGTCCGAGGGGCGTGCCTCCTGTTCCGACAGGCGGCTGATGAGGCCGTCGTAGCGGGGCGGCATGAGTTCCAGGATGGAGATGGCCGTGCTGGTGCGCTGGACCCCTTCGATCTCCAGGATCTGGTTGGTGATGCGGTAGAGGTCGCCGGTGTCGCGGGCCACCACCTTGGCCACGAGGTCCGCGTCCCCGGTGGTGGCATGAACCTCGATGACCTCCGGGATCGCCTCGAGTCCGCTCTCCACCGAGCCTGTCCGGGTCTGGCTGATCGAGAGCGACAGGAAGGCCATCAGGTCGTAGCCCAGCGCGGCGGGGTCCAGCCGGCGGCTGAAGGAGCGGAGCGCGCCGCTGCGCTCCAGCCGCGCCAGCCGGGCGTGGACCGTGTTCCGGGCGACGCCGAGCGTGCGCGAGAGTGCCAGGGCGCTGGCTTCGGGATCCTTGTCCAGGGCCAGGATGATCCTGCCGTCGAGGGAATCCAGGGTGCGAGAGTTCGCGATGGTCATATTTTCACCACACACAGTAGAAGTTGAGCAGAAGTCCCAATGGTTAGAGGTTATCTTGCAATGTGGCCCGGGTCACTCCCATGATCGGACCTCATGACCAGTAATCAGCTTGTGGCCGGTCCCGAGGCAGCGCTGCCCACCCTTCGCGGCGCCGTCGCCGGCCTTCCGTCCTACGTGCCGGGCCGGCGCGGCGCCGGCGTGGACACCGCGGCCCTCGCCAGCAATGAAAGCCACTACGACCCGCTGCCCGCAGCCGTCACCGCGGTGGCCGAAGCGGCCGGCAGGATGAACCGCTACCCGGACATGGCCGCCGTCGAACTCCGCGAACGGCTCGCCCGGCACCTCGGCGTCACCGCGGAGGAAGTGGCTGTGGGTCCCGGCAGCGTGGGCGTCCTCCAGCAGATCATCACCGGACTGTGCGACGCCGGGGATGAAGTGGTGTTCGCCTGGCGCTCCTTCGAGGCGTACCCCATCCTGGTGGAGCTGGCAGGCGCCCGGCCGGTCCGCATTCCGCTGGACGATGCCGAGGGCCACGACCTCGCAGCCATGGCCGCAGCCGTCACTGACCGCACCAGGGTCATCCTGCTGTGCACCCCCAACAACCCGACCGGGGTGCCGATCAGCCATGACCGCATCGAGGCCTTCCTGCAGACTGTGCCGTCCAGCGTCCTGGTGGTGATCGACGAGGCCTACGTTGAGTACGCTGAAGCCGGCAGCGGCCCCGATTCCCTGGCGCTCTACCGCCGGTACCCGAACATCTGCATCCTGCGCACCTTCTCCAAGGCTTACGGCCTCGCCGGCCTGCGCGTCGGCTATGCGATTACGACGGCGGCAATCGCCGACGGTTTGCGCCGCACCGCCCTGCCCTTTTCCGTGAGCGCGCTGGCGCAGAAGGCAGCCGTCGCGTCGCTGGACGCGGGGGAGGAGATGGAAGCGCGGGTTGCCGCCGTCAGGCAGGAGCGCGCACGGATGGCCGCCGAACTCACGGCCCAAGGCTGGAAACTGCAGCCGAGCCAGGGCAACTTCCTGTGGATCCGTGCCGGTGAGGACCTCCGCGCCAGGCTCGTGGACGCGTTCGACCGCGCGGGCATCCTTGTCCGGGCGTACCAGGGCGACGGCGTGCGGATCACCGTGGCCGATCCCGCCTCCAACGACCGCGTGCTCCGGATCCTCGAAGCCCACGCAGCTTGAAGTTTTATCCCCAACAGTTCCACCCACAACCAGAGGAATCCCCATGGAACAACAGACAAAGACGTCTGCGCGCGCCCTCGGCGCCGCCCTCAAACCCCGCCAGCTCACCATGATGGGGCTCGGAAGCGCCATTGGCGCGGGTCTCTTCATCGGCTCCGGCGCAGGCATCCAGGCCGCCGGCCCGGCGGTGCTGATCTCCTACCTCGTGGCCGGCACCCTCATCATCCTGGTGATGTGGGCCCTCGGCGAGATGGCCGCGGCCAACCCGGACAGCGGCGCCTTCTCCGTCTACACCGCCAAGGCCTACGGGCCGGTGGCCGGTGCCACGGTGGGATGGCTCTGGTGGCTGCAGCTCGTGGTGGTCATCGCCGCCGAAGCGCTCGGTGCGGCAGGCCTGCTCGCCACCATCTTCCCGGCGCTGCCGGTGTGGCTGATGGCCTTCGTGTTCATCGTGGTGCTCACCGCCGTGAACCTGACCAGCGTGAAGAACTTCGGCGAGTTCGAGTTCTGGTTCGCACTGCTCAAGGTGGCGGCGATCGTCGGGTTCCTCTTGGTGGGCTTTGCGCTGCTGTTCGGCTGGCTGCCGGGCGTGCAGTCGCCGGGCCTTTCCAACTTCATGGGCGACGGCTTCGCGACCAACGGGTTCGCCGGGATTGCCACGGCACTGTTCGTGGTGGCGTTCGCGTTCGGCGGCACCGAGATTGTGTCCGTGGCCGCAGCCGAGACCGCAGAGCCGGCCCGCAGCGTGAAGAAAGCCGTCCGCACCGTGCTGTGGCGCATCCTGGTGTTCTACATCGGTGCCATCTTCATCATCGCTGCGGTGGTTCCCGTGGGTTCGGCGGGGCTGAAGAGCCCGTTCGCCGCCGTCCTGGAGGCCGCCGGCATGCCCGGTGCAGCCACGGCCATTACCCTGGTGGCCGTCGCGGCACTGCTGTCCGCGCTCAACGCCAACCTCTACGGCGCCTCCCGGATGGCGTACTCCCTGGCTGAGCGGGGCGAAGCGCCGCGGCTGCTTGCTTCCGTGTCCAAGGGGCGGGTCCCGGTGGCCGCGGTGCTGGCGAGCGTCGCCTTCGGCGTTGTCACGGTGGTGCTGGAGCTGGTTTTCCCCGAGATGGTGCTGGGCGTCCTGCTCAACATCGTGGGCTCCACCTGCCTGCTCGTGTGGACGTCGGCGCTCCTGGCCCAGCTCGCGCTGCGCCTCCGCGCCGACCGCGAGGGGACGGAGCTTCCCCTGCGGATGCCCGGCTTCCCGTGGCTGACCGGGCTTGGCCTGGTCATCCTCGCGGCGATCTTCACGGTGGGCTTCATCGGCGAGGACTCCCGTCCCCAGCTCCTGAGCACGTTCGCGCTCGTCGCGCTGCTGGCGGTTGGGTGCTGGGTGAACCAGCGGAACCGTAAGGTTGCGCCTGTTGAAGCGTCGGAGGACGCCAAGCAGCCGGTGCTCGTCGACTGAATAATCCGCTTTGGCCCGGTTTGCGGGTTCAGAGCCCACGAAAGGCGCGTCCGGCTTTGGCCGGGCGCGCCTTTCTGTACCGACCGGAGATGCGGGGAATGGGTACGCGGCGGGGGGTGTCGGTCTGGCCCCCGATGAGCGACGGCGGCTACAGCACACCTGTATCCTGAGTATCTAGTTCAAGGGCCCCGGCGGCCATCGACCAAGCCCGGCGCGCAGCCGGATGAGGGGTCTGGAAGCTGGGCCACAGCCTTGGACGTCGTCGAACCGCCGCCGCAATCGTCACCCCGGCCGGCTCCCGGATTTTCAGAATGGATCCTTCATCAGCATTGACCCGCCAGCACCCGCGGTAATCCCGACGCCGGTCCCCAATCCCGTGCGCGCTGCTGCGGCGGATGAGCCTGCCGTTGTTGTGACCTGGGTTGAGGCCGGGACCAGCATGACCGCGCGCTGGCGGTCGGCGAACGGCAGGCCGGCGCCGACGCGGGTCGAAGTGGTGGACGATTCCCTTACAGCCGATGAGGCGTACCGGATGGCGTCACAGGGGATCGCGATGCTCTGGCGCGGTGACTTCCATAACGGGCGGCAGCTCCTTAACGCCCTGGACCGGCGGGTAGGCGGCGGTAAGAAAAGGACCTCCGGAACCGGTGCCGAGAGGTTCTACCGGCACCGCCAGGCCGCCTCGCACCGTGCACGCATTCTCGGTCTGCTGCTGATTCCCCTCGATCCGGGCCCGGTGGTGCCGCTGCGCCGCGCCCCGGACATCCGGGATGCCGCCGCCGAGGCATACGGTGGCATCGGCGAACCGTCCCTGGTGTCCCTGCATGAGCTGGTCGGGGCCATTGGCGCCCACGAGTGGCGACGGAACGGCGTCTACGTCGATGCCCTGCAGGGCCGCATCCACCCGCACTATGGCACGTTCTTCCCCACCCGGAGCGAGTATGTGGATCTCGTGGGCGCCGCCGCGCTGCCCACTGAGACGCTGGCGTTCGACGTCGGAACCGGCACCGGGGTGCTCGCTGCCGTCCTCGCCCGCCGCGGCGTCCGCCGCGTGGTGGCGACGGACAATGAGCCGCGCGCCGTCGCCTGCGCCGGGGAGAATTTCCGGAACCTCGGTGTCGCGGACCGTGCCGAGGCGGTCCTGACCGACATGTTCCCGCCGGGCCGGGCGCCGCTGATCGTGTGCAACCCGCCGTGGATCCCTGCCACGCCGCATTCCAGCCTGGACAGCGCGGTCTACGACCCCGGGAGCAGGATGCTGTTCCGCTTCCTGAACGGACTGCCCGACCATCTGGAGCCGGGCGGTGAGGGCTGGCTGGTCCTCTCCGACCTGGCCGAGCACCTTGGCCTGCGCTCGCGTGAGGATCTGCTGGCCGCCATCGAGGCTGCAGGGCTGAAAGTGGTGGAACGGCTCGACACCAAGCCAACGCACCCGAAGGCATCGGACCGCGACGATCCCCTGTTCGAGGCGCGCGCGGCCGAGGTCACGTCCCTGTGGCGGCTTGTTCGCCGCTAGCCCTAAAAAGATTTTTGTAAGACCGCAGAATGTCTGCGGCCGAGGTTGCGTTCCTGGGGTGGCAGAAAATGGAAACACCAAGCGAAAACTGCGACGACGAAGTGCCCGGTTTGCGGCCACGAATCGTGGCGCATTATCCACGGCATGGTCATGCCCGACACAGTGAGCAGAACCCCAAAGCCGAATTTGCCGGCTGCGTAATCGTCCCCAAATAGCGCTTCTACCCTGCCACGGGCAAAGTTGAAAGCGGCATAGCCAAATGGGCGTGCCAGAATCCCGAGTGCTGCCATCGTTGGTGATGAAGCCGCACCAACGTATCTAGCCCGCGACCGGAGCCTTCGCGGCCCGCGGGGCGTAAATTCACAAGCCAAGGGCCCGGACGCTGGACGTGATCCGGCAGTCGGCCACGAACGTTCCCCGGGCGCCGGCGTCGGTCCAGTACATGGGTGCCCAGCCGATGAAGCCCCGGCCACCAGGGCCACGTCGGCGTAGGCCATGAGCCCGGCCGCGGGTCCGTGCCGAACCGCCGCGACGCCGAGGTGTCCCTCGCCCTCGTGGAGGTTGAGCGCCAGGCGGTGCCGGGAGTCAGCGCGCCGAGGCGGTCGGCGAGCTCGTGGAGTTCCGGCCTAGCTCCGGCCAGATGCTCTCTCCGGCGAGCAGGCGGGCAACCTGCCCAAGGCCGAGGTCGACGTCGTTCGCCGCTTTTGGTGCGTCCCGCGCCGGAAGTACCTCGTCCGCCGCCTCGAGCGCTGGCCGGGTGCGCCCTTCGTCATGCACCTTTGCCGGGCATGCCGGTGCAGCTGTCACCACTGGTGCCGCGAACTCTTCTTGTGGTTGCGTTGCAGGCGCCGCTGACAAACGGGCCTCCGGCCCAGGAAGGCCGTCGCAGCCTGTGGCTACCTCGCCGCTGCTCCGGAGGTGGCCTCCTCGGCTTCATCGCGGATTTTCTTCGGCGTTTCCTCGTTGACAGGGCTGACGAACTTGTGAACCATCGAGCCGATTCCCTCGATGGTCGTCGTGAGTACGTCCCCCTCCGAAAGATAGATCTGCGGAGACCGCCCAAGCCCTACGCCCTCTGGCGTACCTGTGAAGATCACGTCGCCCGGATAGAGGGTTACGATCTTGGACAGGTAGGAGACAAGCTGCGGAACCGAGAAGACCAGGTCCGACGTCCGGGAATCCTGTACCGATTCCTCACCCTTGAGGCAGCTCACCCGCAGGTCATCCGGGTTCTCGAATTCATCCGTGGTCACAAGCCAAGGGCCTATGGGAGCGTACTTTTCGAACGACTTGCCCATGCTGAACTGCGGTGAGGTACCTTCCAGTTGCACCTGGCGATCCGAAATGTCCTGCCCTGCAGTCAGGCCAGCCACATGTTCCCACGCGTCTGCTTCGGATACATTCCTTGCCTCCGCCCCTATGACTGCGACCAGCTCAACCTCCCAGTCGACGGAGTTGCCGGATAGCTCGATCGTTCCGGACGGGCCCGTTATGGCGCTTGGGAACTTCGTGAAGACCATCGGGACAGAAGGCACTGGCAGGCCAGATTCCTTGGCATGGTTTACGTAGTTCAGACCTATAGCAAAAACTTGGCGGGGGCGAGGCACTGGTGAACCGAGGGCGTCAAAGTCGAACGGGGCCGACGACGAGAGGTCGGCAGTGCGCGCCCAGCCGACGAATGGTTCCCATTCGTCATACACAGACTGCGGATCGGGGCCGAAACGTCCACCGCTCGCAGCCGCAACATCCACGGCCCCTTCCTCGGTGACGATAGTAAGTCGGTTGGTAACGTTTGCGATGCGCACTTATGTTCCTCCTGGTTATTGGTCTTAGGCTGCGATGTTTGCTGCGGCGCGAAGTTCGTAGAGCAACTGGAACTCCCCGCCGGAGCCTATGGTCTTCGGATCGATCCCGGACCCTTCGATTCCCTTGCCGAATTCCTTGATTACGCGCTCTGCATCGACGCCTGTTTGCAGTTCGGCGAGAATTGTCCACGACGCTGGCAGTGCGCTGGCGGTTGCGAGGCCTTCCCGGGTTGAATCTTTCGCGGAGCTCACTGCGGCGTCTGGTTCCATCAGGCACGCGGTGTGTACAAGGTGTCCTGCGATCACACCCGGCAGCAGCGTATCTGCGATCAGCGTCCGCAACGGTTGTTCGTGGCGACGCTCGGGCGAAAGCTCGATCGCCAGTACGCGGCTGGAGGAACCGAAACCGCGCTGTACGCTGATGACGCAGGCTGCCCGCCGGAACTGCCGGAAGGTGGGGATAACGCGTTGGGTCAGTTCGGTCGGGTTGTTGAGCCGGCGAAGGTATTCCGGCGAATTCAGCACCGAGAGGTCAGCTGTCTCATACACGGTGAGGTAGTTTGCTTCGGCTGAATCGGGTTGGTCAGTTGCTATGAAACGGCGGGCGCGCATAAAACCCGGTGTTGAAACCCGTTCCGGCACATGTTGGTAGTTGTACCAGTCATCGAATGTGGGTACGTCGCTGCGCCCGACCGTGATCCAGTTGACCAAGGCCGCCGCGCCCGACAGTGATTGAAAATGCACGGATAGTTCCTTTCTGAGGCCCGGCTATCTTGTCCGTGGTGGACAGGGGATCAGCAGCTGGGACGTGTCTTTGGCAGTGCCAGGATCGGCGGGACGCGAAGGCGGCGGCCGGGTTGGCTCGGTCGCTGCGGCCAAGCGTGAGGCGGCGATGCAGTTGCTGATCCGGCGGATTTCTGCGTACCCGGCCCGCTCGCTACTAGTCGTGGCGGTTGATTAGCTAGAGAGCATTGGCCCTTGTGAGGTTTTCAAGCTGATGCGAGCCTTCGTCCGGTGTCCATGGCGTCAGCTGTTCCGGGCAGACGATTGCCCTGCCATGGATCTCTCCCTTTTCCATTGCCGTGAAGGCCTTTTGCACGTCAGCGAGCGGATACTTGCGGGTCACGACCTGATCCAGTGCATACCCTCCGGTCTTGGCCATGTCTACTACGAGCGGCAGGTCGCTTCGGGTTCGTGCGCCGAAGGAACCCACGATTGACTGTCCTCTCCGGACGAGGGGCGTAATCGGAACCGAAGCGGTCTGGGTACCCGCAGCGATCCCCACAGCCACCATTCGTCCCCCCTCGCTGAGAAGGGAAATGGCTTGGGCAAAAGTCGCTGGGTGACCTAGTGCTTCGAATGCAACGTTTGCACCTCTCCCTCCCGTCAGCCGCCGTACCGCTTCTACGGCATCCTCTGTGCCTGAGTTGATGGTGAAGTCAGCCCCCAAGGACTTCGCTGCTGCAAGTTTGGCGTCGCTTATATCGATTGCGATGATGGGAGCGGCGCCGGCAAATTTTGCGACTTGGATGAGGCTCGATCCGACCCCGCCAACAGCAACGATGGCGACGGATTCCCCGGCCTCGAGCCGGGCAGCGCGGGTGACTGCCCCGAATGCGGTGAAAGCCGCGCAGCCCAGGACGGCGGCCTCTTCCAGCGGAAGCTCATGAGGCACCGAGGCTAGAGCTGAAAGCGGCACGACTGCATATTCAGCCATGCCGGCCATTGAGTACATGGAGAGGCGGCTGTTGTCAGAGCGGCGAAGCCTGGAGGTCCCGTCGAACAGGTTTCCGTGCAGCCGGTTCTCCTGGAAGAACTGTTCGCACAGGTCGTCGCGCCCCTTGGTGCATGAGTCGCACTTGGTGCATGGCATGATGAATGCCCCGACCACCCGGTCTCCCACAGCTCTTTCCGAGTGGAAGGTACCTTCGCCGATTGCCACGATGGTTCCGCTGATTTCATGGCCGAGCACGGCCGGCGAGGGAAACGCCACTTCGCCCTTCATCACGTGCAGGTCGCTATGGCAGACCCCGCAGGCCGCAATCTTGACCAGGGCTTCGTCCTTTTGTGGTTCCGGGGTAGGAATCGACTCTACGTTGAGCCTGGCCCCTTCGCCGTCCCACACGGCCGCCTTCATCGTGGCCGGAATGACCGGCCCTTGTGGTTCTTCCTTGATCATTTGCAATCCCTGTCTGGTTAAAGCGGTGCTAGGCCGTGGCAAAGCTGCGGTCGGAGATGGGGGGGCTTCGGTCTTCTCACCGCCTGGGTGTGTCAGCCGGACCCGGTAAGCGGGAACTCACGCCCTTACTCACCGCTGGCCCAAAGTATGGAGGGAATCAGCCAAGCCTTTCGACGTGCCCGAGGCCTTCACTTTGCGGCTTCCGTCCGCAGTACTTACCTTGTTGGTGAGTACGCCAATGCCCTCGATTGATACTTCGACGACGTCGCCAGCGTGAAGGAATGCAGCCGGGTGTCGTGTAAAGCCCACTCCCGCTGGTGTTCCAGTGATGATGACGTCTCCGGGTGCGAGCGGCCAAACGGATGAGACATGCCGCACGATGTCCACGACACCGAAAATCATTTGGCTGGTTGATGAGTCCTGGCGTCGCTTCTGGTTTACAGACAGCGAGATCTTGAGATCCTCCGCGCACCCGAGTTCGTCGGCGGTCACCATAAGCGGTCCCATGGGACCGAAGCTCGGAAAGGATTTCGCCGCCATCCATTGGCTTGTCCGTCGCTGCCAGTCCCGGGCCGTCACGTCATTCATGATCGTGTAACCGGCGATGGCATTCCGCGCTTCATCGACATCGGCATGGAATGCCGGCTGTCCGATGACGATTGCGAGTTCTGCCTCATAGTCCACTTCCTGTGATGCTTCAGGCAGGATGATGTCACGCCAGGGCCCCACAATGCAGGATGGGTGCTTAGCGAAGACGACCGGTTCGGATGGGCGAGGTGAACCGGTTTCGGCGGCATGATCCTCGTAGTTGAGGCCAATTCCGATCAGGGATCCGGGGCTTGGTACCGGTGCGAGAATCTCCACCTCCGCTGCAGGCAACCAGTCTTCGGGCCTGGATCCAGCCGCCAGCTCGCTTAAGCGGCCCTTCCAATATGTCCAGTCCTGTAAAACGTCGCGCATACTCACAGCACAGGTCATGTCCTCGGCAGCGGCCCACGAGGTTACCGGCAGCACCTTGGAACCGTCAGCGCTTTCCCGGACTATGGCAAGTGCAGCGAATCCGGACTGATCGTAGGAAATGAGCTTCATGTCATTTCCTACGAAGGATTCTTCACGGCCAACAGGCGGCGGATCTCGCGGCTGACATGATCCACTTCGGGATGGTCCTCGTCGTCCAGCCGCCGGGGTCGGTCGCGATTGAGCTCGAACTCGGCGAGGATGCGTCCGGGCCTTCCTGAAAGGACGATGACCCGGTCTGAAAGCAAAGTGGCTTCCGCGATTGAGTGGGTGATGAAGAGAACGGTGGGACGTCGTTCAATCCACAGCGCTTGCAGGTCGTAGCACATCTGTTCGCGGGTGAGGGCGTCAAGGGCTCCGAAGGGCTCGTCCATGATGATAAGGGGAGGTTCATGCAGAAGCGCCCGGCAGATGCCGACCCTCTGTTGCATGCCGCCGGAAAGCTCATGTGGGCGGTGATTTTCGAATCCGGAAAGGCCCACCTGGGCGAGCAAAGCCTTGGCTTTCGCGGTGGCCTCCTCTTTGGGCATGTCCCTCATCTCGGCTTGCAGGAGCACGTTTGAGATGATCGTCCGCCAGTCCATTAGGAGCGGATTCTGGAAAACGATCCCCAGATCTGAGTGGGGCTTCGTGACCGTGATTCCTCCGACTCGGACGCTGCCGGACGAGGGGCGGATGAGCCCGGCCACTGCCTTAAGGAGCGTCGATTTACCGCATCCGCTGGGCCCCACGACGGATACGAACTCCCCGGCCTTGATCTGCATGTTAATCGGTTCCAAGGCCCTTACGGTCTTGCTGCCCGATTGGTACTCGATCGACAGGTCCTGGATATCGATCGGTGTCCCCGCGCTGCGCTTCATGTTCACTGCCCCTGGCGTTACCGTGTGGCTCATTGTGCGTGCTCATTGGTGTAGTAGAGATCGAGCGGCTTTTCCTGAAGGCCCGTGTTTTCGACGAGAATTTTTTGGGTTTCTTTCCAGTCTGATTCTTCCGTCACGCATGCAGGCTTCCCCTCGGTGGCCTTTGTGTGCAGCAGCGGGATAGTGGCCTCGATCTGCTTCAATGCCAGCTCCCTATCGAAGCGCGGCACACCTTTTACAAAGTGGTCGGCTGCCTTCGCTGGGTTCGCCACCACGAAATCGACAGACTCCTGCGTTGCTTTGATGAAGCGGTCGAGAAGCTCCTTGTTCTGGCTAGCCCAGCTCGTGTTGGTCACGATCGCCATGCTGAGCGTGTCCACGCCAAGTTTCGAGAACGAGAGATAGTCCATGTCTTTGCCCGAACTCTGCTCGACTGCGGGGAGCTGCAGGGTGTAGTAGCCGAGAAAAGCATCCGAGGCTCCTGTCAGTACCGAGTTCTGCTTCGCTGCAGGGTCGGACAGGCCCACCAATTTCACGTCGTCCTTGGACATGCCGTTCTTCGCGAGGACTGCTGGAAATATTTGCGACAGCGAGTCGCCGGGCGTCACAGCCACCGTTTTTCCCGCCAAATCCCGGATCGATGAGATGCCCGCGCCGGCGGGGAATATGGCAGACATAGGGTTGCGCTGTGCCAGAACGCAGGCTGACTTGACGGGTAGCCCCTTGCCCACGCCACCCATCATTGTCCCTGCATCGACGAGACCTACCGGGTCGCTGCCGGATGCCACCAACTGCAATGTCGAGGCAGATCCTGTTCCTTCTTGCGGCTGGAGTTCAATGCCGTGCTTGGCATAAATGCCTTCGACCATTCCGGCAAAAAACCATGGATGGTCGGCCGCTTCAAATGTCCAGTTCAGGCGGATTGGCAGCTTGTCCAATCCCTTGGCCTCGGATCCGGACGGGCTTGAAGCCGGGGTGGCGCAGCCGCTCAAAGCCATAATGGCCGATGCTGCCAAGGCGGTGAACGTAACTTTTTTTCGTGCTTTCACGAGAACTCTCCGATGGGTTCTAGGGAATAAGGACTGTGGTTAGAGTGCAGGTCCGGTGGTGACCGCTGTCTCGGCGCGCTGGGATACGTGCCAGGGAATAGCAAGGCGTTCGATCAACGTCACCGTGTAGTAAACGATCAGACCGAGGACTGTGAGGATGACGATGGCCGCAAACAGCAAGGGCGTGTCCAGGTTGGCGTTCGCCCGCAATAGCAGGTAGCCGAGACCCTCCGTGGCTCCGACGAACTCCCCGACCACTGCTCCGACGACTGCCAACGTTATGGCAACCTTCAACCCGGAAAACAAGTGGGGTAAGGCGGCCGGGAGGCGTACCTTCGTGAAAATAGACCATTTGCCGCCACCCATCGACCTGACCATGCTCGCCATTTCGGGGCTGGAAGAGCGCAGGCCGGTCATAGTGTCAAGCAGGATCGGAAAGAAGCAGATCAAGAACGTGACCAGTACTTTGGGCACGATGCCGAAGCCGAACCAGACGACGAAGAGCGGAGCCAGCGCAATCTTCGGTACGGTCTGTAGCAGAACAAGGAACGGATAGACGATCGTCTCGAACCACTTGAACGAGACGATCAGCATGGCCACGGGAACGCTAATGAGTACGGCGAGTATGAATCCGCTAAGGACCTCGAATGTGGTCACCAGCGTTGCATTCCACAGATCTGCCCGTTCGGTCCATAGAGTGTTTGCCACTTCCGTGGGCAAAGGCAGGATGTACGTGGGGACTTTCAACGACGTCACCAGGACTTGCCAAAGAAGAACCGCGGCGATTCCTACCACCACAGGCATGATCCAAGTCCGATGTTTACCCCAGGCCGCTGCAGCACGGCGTGTTCCGACAGGTCTGGATGCAGGCCGGGGTTGCCTGTCCGTAACGCTCAATGTCATTTGATTGCTTCCTGGCTTGTCGCGTCTGGGCTAGAACTGTCCATTCCGCTGTTGGAATTTTGTTGGTTTTCCTATCGTGGGTCCCTGCGCCTGTGTCCACTCAGATACTCGCTCGATCATCTGATGCAGAGTCACGGAGGGATAGCCGAACTCTCCCTGTAGTGCCGTTCCGTCCATGACATAGGCGGTTTCGTTTTCCTGGCCCTCGAAGGTCACTTCCTTGCCGAACCGCCGCCCGAATTGTTCGGCCAACCACCGGACAGAGACAATTTCCGGTCCTGTGATGTTCAGCTTCCGGGGAGGAGTCGAGGCAAGGTTCAGGCTGCGGATTGCATATTCGGCAACATCGCGCTGCCAGATAACGCTGGCATGGCTCATCTCCAGGCTTACCGGCTTCGAATCGAAAACCGTCTGGGCGATTTCCTGGAGGACCCCGTACCGGGTTTCGATCGAGTAACCGAGCCGGAAGATAAGCAGCGGGGTCTCATTCTTGAGGGCGAAGTGTTCGAATACCCGCTCCCGTCCCACGCAAGAAGCGGCGTATTCGCCGAGAGGACCTGGTGCGTCGGACTCTGTCGATCCGCCGTGGCGCACATCGGCCATGGGGTAGGTCAGGAGTGTCGAGAAGGCCACGATCCTGGAGTCCCGAAACTTTTGGGCGACACGGCCCGGAAGGTACGAATTCATCATCCAGGTGAAGTGCTCGTTGCCCGTCGTCCCGAATTTGGCCCCGGCCATGTAAATGACATTTTTGGTGTCCGGCAGGGAGTCCAGTTGCTGGTCGTCGGTGAGATCCACTGCCAAAGTCCTGACTCCATGAGAGTCAAGGAGGGTTCGGGTTTCGGGGTCCGAGAAACGGGCGATCCCGAAAACTTCCTTATTCAGGCCGGCCTTATCAATTGCCCGTTTCGCCATGATGGCGACACTGGGGCCGACCTTTCCTCCGACGCCGAGTACCGCAATGTCTCCTTCTAGGGAGGCGATGTCCTGGATCAGTTCTTCGGAAGGCGTCGTCAGATCGGATTCAATGTCGAGAGGAAAGTTCATATTTTCTCCTTGCGGGTTCACGCACGTCGTCGTGCGTTGCTCCAATGCTGACATGTGGGAAAGACCCAAAGAAGAGGGCAAACCCCCACCGTTGGGCGCTATCATATTGTGATGGTTTCACAATCAGGGGCCCGCAGGTATGATCCGGACATTGCACGCTTGACGTCCGAAGTGGTGGACCTGATCTGGAACGAACTGCCCGGGTACTCGGCCGATATGTTGCAGAAGCCGGATCTGATCAGGTCTGTGGAACGCTACGTTAGGCTCACCATCAACGTGCTGCGACGCGGCGAAGCGCCCACATTCGGCGAGCTTGCGATAGAGAGTGATCTCGGAAGCCGGCGTGCGAAGCAGAATGTCCCATTGGAATCGGTCATTCTGGCGTTCCGCGTGACTGAACGGGTCCTCCTGCTGGATGTCTTGTCGGACCGCCATCGGTGGCCGCTAAAGTTGACCCGGCATTATGCGGATTTGGTAATTGACACGTTCGACCGACTTTCCCAGCACACGGTCAATTCATATCGTGAGACCTACTCCGTGCTGGAGTCGCTGCATGAACGCGCGCAGAGCGACTTGATGGATGCGCTCATAAGCGGTATCGCGCTTCATCCCGCGCAATTGTCGACGTGGGCGCAGATGCTTTCGGTGGAGCCCGGCCGCCCATACCTGGCGGTGGCCATAGCGACCGAGGGAGAAAAGGACCCTTTGAAGGCGCTTCGCCTGCGGACCAGGTTCACGCTTGCCCTGCAGCCGTCCGCTGTGGGGCCGGTCCTGTTCGGAGGAACCTCGGCAGCGCAAGTCGGCTTATTTTCTCCCGCTGGCCCGGTTGCCAGAGTGCTCGAAAATTTAAAGTCGACCATCGCAGGGCTTCACTGGGACGGGCGCCTCATCGTCGGTGTCGGCACTATCGGCGAGGATCTCGCAAGTGCTGGCTCTTCTTGTCTTGAAGCCTTGTCGGCCGCGGATGTGGGCATGCGCCAAGAGCGGCGGCAAGCCGTAGTCACTTATGAAGCTGTCTTGGTCGACTCTTTGCTATTGGACCGGGCTAAGACCTCCGATGCTTTGATGGCCACCCGATTGCGGCCGCTGGAAGACCACCCGCATCTGCTGAAGACACTCCAGGCCTTGGTAGACAATGACTTCTCTCAATCCAAAACTGCGAGGAGCCTCTTTGTGCACATCAACACAGTGGCCCACCGACTGAAGAAGATACAGACTTTGACCGGGTACGATCCGCTACGGCTAAATGACCTGTTGGAACTTGCCCTGGCTATTCGCTACCGCAATCTGACGCGAGGGGATACGGCAGGCGCGGATCACTGAGCTGGCGAGAAGACCTTTTTATTAGTCGGGAGAGGCCTCTAATGAGCCGCCTTCTTTAGTCCCATGAACATCGTCCGGTGCAGGATATCCACGTGCTTCCGGGCGACCTCGACGGCGTCCTGGACATCTCCGGCGCGGAGGGCTGCAACCAGGGCGATGTGGTCCTGGTTGGACTTGTGAAGCTTCTCGATGGGGTAGGGGATGAAGTAGTCGTAAAGTTCGGCGAGCGTCTCGTGATAAACCTCGACGGCGGAGTCCAGACATGATGCAGTGCCCACCAGCTGATGGAACTGCTCGTCCATCCGGTGGTAGTACGACCAGTCGGTCGCGTTAGCCATTTCCCGGGTCAGCCGCTCCAGCTCATCCAGCTGCTGGCCAGTGGCGTTGACCGCTGCGTAATGCGTTACCGCGCATTCGAACAGCAGCCGCCGGTCCACCAGCCGGTTCACGGCCCGGGACTCGGCCGGGGACGCGGAAAGTGACGCCAGAACATCAGTAGGCGGCGAGTCCGCCACGAACGTTCCGCCCGCCCGGCCGCGGCGCCGCACCACCACACCCTGCTCTGCCAGGCTGGCCAAAGCACGGCGGGCCGTAATCGGGCTGACCGACAAGCCCAGGGCAACGTCCTCCTGGTCCGGAAGCCGCTCACCCGGTTTCAGCAGCCCCAGCGAAATCGCCATGCCAATCCGCATCCGCACAGCATCCATCGCACTGCGGCGCTCCATCCCAGGCATCCTGCCGGCGCCGAGGGGTGGGGGCTCGACGGTGTCCTCCAGCTGACGGGTCATATCCGCTACTTTACGGCCCACGCCGGCCCCCTTCCCTTTATTGGATCATTCTGATCTAATATAACCCGGATCACACCCCAACGCGGAGAAAAACCCATGCAACGCATCCTTCCCCTCATCGCCGCCCAGGCCCGGCCGCGGCTCATCGGCGAGCCCGTCTCAGCCTTCGCCGATGAGGTCAAAGCAGCACTCGAGGTGCAACCGCACAGCAAGCTGGTGGTCTTCCCCGAGCTGCACCTCTTCGGCGACCAAAGCCCGGACCTCCAAAGAACCGAAATGCTCCAGGCGAGCGCCCAGCCGCTGGACGGCCCACGGGTCAAAGAGCTGAAACAGCTGGCCAAAGACCTCAACATCTGGCTGGTCCCCGGCAGCGTCTGCGAACGCGGCCCGGAAGGCCAGCTGTTCAACACCCAGCTGGTCCTGTCCCCGGAAGGGGAGCTGGCCGGCTACTACCGGAAGATCTTCCCCTGGCGCCCGTTCGAGCCCTACGATCCCGGCGACCGGTTCACCACCGTGGACCTGCCCGGCATCGGCAGGGTGGGCCTGAACATCTGCTACGACGCCTGGTATCCGGAGGTGTCCCGCCAGCTCGCCTGGATGGGCGCCGAGGTGATCCTCAATGTCGTCAAAACCACCACCCCGGACCGCAAACAGGAACTGACCCTCGCCAAGGCCAACGCCATCGTCAACCAGGTGTTTATGGTCAGCGTCAACTGCGCCGGCCCCACCGGAATGGGCCGGAGCATCATCGTCGACCCGGAGGGCAACACCCTCGCCGAAGCCCAAGGCGATCAACCCCAGCTGCTCACCGCGGAATTGGACCTGGCCGCCGTCGACCATGTCCGAACGCACGGCACGGAGAACCTCAACCGCCCCTGGTCGCAGTTCCGCGAGGGGGAGCCCGCCGTCGAACTTTCCGTCTACCAAGGCCGCATCAACCCGGCCACCTGGACACCGCCGTCCTACAAGCCCTAAGGAAACACCGTGACAACAACCCTCACCCGCACGCTGAAGCTGCCCTCGCTGGTCCTGTTCGGTCTGGCGTACCTGACCCCGATCATCGTCCTGGGGATCTTCGGCATCATCGCCGAAACCACCGGCGGCGCCGCGCCCGCCGCGTACCTCGTGGCGCTCGTGGCCATGCTGTTCACCGCGCACAGCTACGGCCGGATGGCCATCGCCTACCCCGTGGCCGGCTCCGCCTACACCTACGTCCGCCGCTCCATCGATCCCCGGGTCGGGTTCCTGGTGGGCTGGGCCGTGCTGCTGGACTACCTCTTCCTCCCCATGGTCATCTGGCTCATCGGCGGCTCCTACCTGAGCGCCCAGTTCCCCGGCATCCCCATCGGCGTCTGGATCGTGGGCTTCATCGTCATCACCACGCTGCTGAACATCCTGGGCATCAAGGTGGCGGATAAGGCCAACTACGTGCTGATGGCGTTCCAGCTGCTGGTCCTCGTGTTCTTCGTGGCACTGGCCATCGGCAGCGTGGTGTCCGCCAACGGCGCCGGGGGACTGGCCAGCGGCCAGCCGTTCTTCAACGACACCGCCAGCTTCGCCACCATCTCCGCAGGCGCGGCCATCGCCGCGTACTCGTTCCTGGGGTTCGACGCCGTCACCACCCTCACCGAGGAGACCATCAACCCGCGCCGGACCGTGCCGCGCGCCATCATGCTGGTGGCCCTGATCGGCGGCGGCATCTTCGTGGCGGTGTCCTACGTGACCCAGCTGGTCCACCCCGGCGGCGTGTTCGAGGACTCGGCCTCCGCGGCCAGTTCCATCGCCCTGCAGATCGGCGGGCAGCTGTTCGGCGCCGTGTTCCTGGCCGGCCTGGTGGTGGCGCAGTTCGCCTCCGGCCTCGCGGCGCAGGCCAGCGCCTCCCGCCTGCTGTACGCGATGGGCCGCGACTCGGTCCTGCCCAGGGCGGTCTTCGGCAAGCTCAGCGAGAAGTTCCACACCCCGGTGGCGAACCTGGTGATCACCGGCGTCGTGGGCCTGATCGCGATCTTCCTGGACGTGGCCACGTCGACGTCGTTCATCAACTTTGGTGCCTTCACCGCCTTCACGCTGGTGAACGCCTCGGTGGTGTTCCACTACGTGCGCCAGCGCCGGGCCGGGCAGCAGCTGAACCCGGTGTCCTACGTGGTGGTCCCGGTGATCGGCGCTATCATCTGCGCCTACCTGCTCTCCCAGCTGGACAGCAACGCCATTACGCTGGGACTGTCCTGGCTGGTGCTGGGCGTCCTGGTCCTGGCCCTGATCACCCGGGGCTTCAAGGCCGCGCCGCCGGAGATGGCGGCCACGGAGAAGGCGACGGTTGAGGCCGCTGCATAAATCTTGCAGTTGCTTCAATAACCTCCAACCGCGAAAGTGTCCCTGCGCCGCTGCCAAGGCATGGCCTTGGAACCGTGTGGTCGAGAGTCGAACGAGCCCGGCTGGCGGGCCTTGGCATTCACTCCAGTTCACACGGCTCAGATCGTTTCACGTCGGACAATGCCCGTCATGAGGGCGATTATGCATCAAAAATGCGTCGAGCCGTGAACCACCCAATACAACTGGACTGTGTTAGGTTGTGCATCAACGATCCGATTGCCACCCCTTTCAGGCGAAAGCTGAGGATCGGCGTTTTAGGAGTTTAGGTGTGGGGCGGCTATGGACGGCTTGAATGCCACTGAACTTGTTTCTAACCTCTTGGAAGTCTGGTGTTCGTCGGGTCCAACCGTCGCAGTCTTGGAGGGGTTCAGCGGGACGGGCAAAACCGCAGTTGCCAGGAAAGTGCAGAAGGCTTGGCTAGGCCCGACCGTGTTCGTAACTGCGCCGGACCAAGGCGCCAATCTCGAGGATCTGCTCTTCGAGATCGCGGCCAAGCTGGAAGCTGGAGGAAACAAGACCGTAGCCGATGCGGCCAATGGCGACTTTCGCAAGGGACTGAAAGAATTTCTCAGGTCTCCAGCCCTCGTGATTATTGATGACTTCGATGAGTTGTTAGACCCAGCGTCGCGAGCAGTTGACCCGGAAATAGCTGACTTTCTCAGAGATTTGAGTCGCTCTCATGAAGCAGGGCGGCTGCTCATTGTCACGAATCAGACGCCAGCGGATGCGTCTTGGTTGTCCGAGAGCAAAATCGTCACTTTGGCTCCTCCAGCCAAGCTTGAAGCGGAAGGCATACTCCTCGCGATGCTCAAGGACCGGGGCCTTGAAAACGAGGTCCCGAGGGAAATGATGGGCGATGTCGTTGCCTGGCTAGGACGAAATCCGCGTGCCATGCAAGCCTTCGTCGGATGCTTGCGGGACGAGCCACTTGACGATCTGATAGGGATAGACGACGAAACTTGGCAGCTACGAGACCAGACTAGGTCTCGTAAGCTGCTGGGCCGGCTGGAGAAGGCATTCCTCCGAAAAACGATTGACCGGCTTGAACCGGAATCGCTACTGGTACTCGAAGGGCTTTCCGTCTACAGGAAGCCTTTCCTAAATGAAGCTATAGCTGCAGTAGCTCCCAGCGGTGTAGCGGCACCCCGCGCTCGTGACGAATTAACGAGCCGCTTTCTCCTTTCGCATACTGGCAAGCTGTACTCTTTGAACCCCGTGGCTCGACAGCTTTGTCAGGCAAGGCTATCCGGCGACCGCAGACGTCTTCGGCTGTCGCACAGCAAGGCAGCGGATCATTTTCAAAAACGAGTTGCTCATACGGGCGCACATTCTGGTGCCAGGTCCATTTATCGATCTGGATCGGACTTTGTTGAAGCCCGCTTTCACCTTTTCAGTTCAGGGAGAGAAGCAGAATTCGAAAATATTGCTGGTGATTTTCGCCGACTGCTTCTGCAAAACTACCAATATGTCAAGAGCGTTCCCTCTGAAGCGGTGCAGTTAGGGCAATTACTCGAACTACTCAAATTCGCCTTGCACGATGGGGACAAGGGTTACAGCAGGTTGAGAAGGCTGCTCGTCGACTTGTTCCTTGAGCGTAACCGGGTTGGTGATAATGTTCAGGCTTACCATCAGATCAATCTGGTGTGTCGAGAATCGCACGATCCCGGGTCTTGGCTGCTAAGAATTCGACTCACATCGGAACTCGAATCCCCCCAGGCTCTTCGGGCGGTAGGCGGACAGGCATTGGAAACACTTTCGCATCCCAACGCGGCAACTGTTTGCGCACAGTGCGCCGAGGCTCTCTCTCTGCAGGGGCAAAACAAACTCGCGCTGAGCTTACTCGAGGATGCTTTGCGGGTGGTTGGACCCGAGCATCGGGTGATTTTGTACTCGCACCTGGGCTTCGTACTGGCTAAGGGGGGCCAGCGGCGTGAAGCGGCACGTCGGCTGCTGGATGGCTTCAAGGAAGTACGAAGCCTAGCGAAGTACGCGGCACGTCTTTTTGAGCAGGCCGTCTTCATGTCGTTTCAGCAGCGTGATATGGCGGGAATTCGTGCCGCCCAGTTGAACATCTCTCGCGAGTTAGAACCCGACAAGTACTACTTGTGCGAGATCCTGGCGCTTCAGCTTGAGGGGGCTTATGCAGCAGCCGCCAAACTAGGTAGCGAACATACATATTCCTATGTGGCGATAGCCGCTCAAACAGCGTTTTGTTGGCTGTCTGTGGGAGATGTCAAGAGGGCTGTCGAAGCTGCGCGGCGTCTCGACCGTACTTCGGTAAGTTCCTGGCTCAGGGCCCTTATTGCGATCTGCCAAGAAGCGGGTGAAATCTATATTGCCATGATGGCGCAATACATGGGAAGAGAATTGGCGGAAGCTGAGTTGGGGGATAATTTCTTGTGGCTGCGAATCTGGAGCGATATCCCGGAAGGAATGGGTCCTTATCCGGCCTTTTACTTTCCAGTTTTACCGGCATGCTTAACTCAGCTCGATCACGAAATCCACCATTCCTCCGGAAGTCCTATTTCCATCGATTTCGCAGATCTTAACTCCTTACGGCTTCCCATGATTGAATCTAGACACAACAGGGAAATACTACAGGAATCATCAGCGTCTCCACGGTCATTTATTGCTGAAGAGCAACCGGGAAGACTAACCATAAATGTGAATTATAATGAAGGGATTCGAACGATGGCAAGCAAAAACGAGTTCAATGGTCCTGTTACTGCCGGCGTCATAGGAGATGGGGCGAAGCTATATTCACCTTCCTTTCATCAGAACTCCTCACCTCAGATAGAACTTAGCGCCGAGCTGATCAATGAACTGCAAAAAATTGTGGCTTCGGCCGGTTCCCAACCAGCGGCGATTCGAGAGGTGGAACAAGTCCAAATGGCCCTTGACTCGGCCGCAAGTGGAGATGCAGAAAGTGTTCGCTCCCATCTTAGAGCCGCGGGACGTTGGGCCTTGGATAAGGCGACGGACCTAGGGACAGAAATTGCGAAGGAAGCTATTATTCGTTCCATGGGGCCTTTCTGAGAAGAGTTCATATACCGTCCTGCCCAAGGCGGTCTTCGGCCGGCTCAGCGAGAGGTTCCACACCCCGGTGGCGAATCTGGTGGTCACCGGGATCGTGGGCCTGATTGCCATCTTCCTGGACGTGGCCACGTCGACGTCGTTCATCAACTTCGGTGTCTTCACCGCCTTCACGCTGGTGAACGCCTCGGTGGTGTTCCACTATGTGCGCCAGCGCCGCGCCGGGCAGCAGCTGAACCCGGTGTCCTACGTGGTGGTCCCGGTAATCGGCGCGATCATTTGCGCCTACTTGCTCTCCCAGCTGGACAGCAACGCCATTACGCTGGGTGTGTCTTGGCTGGTGCTGGGCGTGCTGGTCCTGGCCCTGATCACCCGCGGCTTCAAGGCCTCGCCGCCGGAGATGACCGCCACCGAGAAGGCGACGGTCGAGGCCGCCGCCTGAGCCTGACAGTTTGTGATGTGGCCACCGGGCCGAGGGAAGGAATGCTCGTGAGGATAGCGCTGGGGCAGCTGGAATCGGGCGCCGACATCCGGGCCAACCTCGCCGCGATCGACCGGTTCGCTGCCGAGGCAGCGCGCGACGGCGCATCGCTGGTCGCCTTCCCGGAGTACGCCACCTACGAGAAGAAAAAGGTGGACGCGACGTTCCCCGCGGTGGCCGAGCCGCTGGACGGGCCGGTCTGCCGGGAGCTCGCCAGCATAGCCGCCCGCCACCGCATCGCGCTGGTGGCGGGCGTGGTGGAGACCTCGGACGAGCCGGGCCGGGCGTACAACACGCTGGTGGCGTTCGGGCCCGACGGCGGCCGGCTGGCTTTCTACCGGAAGATCCACCTTTTCGACGCGCAGGGCTCCGGGGAATCGACATTCATCAAGCCGGGGCCGTCCACCGATCCGGTGGTGTTCGAGCACGGGGGAGTGCGGTTCGGGCTGATGACCTGCTACGACCTGCGGTTCCCGGAGCTGGCCAGGTCACTGGCCGACGCCGGCGCGCAGGTTCTGCTGGTCTGCTCGTCCTGGGTGCCGGGCGAGCACAAGACCGAGCAGTGGCTGGCGTTGAACGCGGCGCGGGCTATCGAGAACAGCGTCTACGTGTCGGGAGTATGCCAGGCACCGTCGGTGTCCGTGGGGCGGAGCGTGCTGGTGGGCCCGATGGGAGTTGTTGAAGCGGACCTTGGGCTGGAGCCGGGCGTCCTGGTCGTGGAGGTGTCTCTGGAGACGGTGGACCGGGTGCGGGAGTCGTTCCCGATGTTCCGGCAGCGGCGGCTGTAGTTGGGTTCCGGGGACCAGCGAAGGGCAGCAATATGCCACTAAGCCTCTTCAATGTCGAGGATTAGTGGCATGTGTTCGCTGTACGTCAGCCAGTCCTCTGGCCGGCCGATCTCCATCGATGCTGGTTTCCGCCAAGGAACGCGTAATCGATGTGATGGCCGAAGTGAAGTTTCTTCGTGTGAAAGTAAGTCTTTATTATCTCCTGGCCGTGGGGCAGGCCGTGGCTCTTGTGGTAAACGCTCTGCAGACCGAGCGCCTCCAGCTTTTTCACTAGCATCGAATGGTTCCGGCCGGGATGCTCTCGGTCCCAAACAGTATTGCTGTTGAAGTCACCAATGATCAATGAAGGTGCTGACGATAAGAAGCTGGCGTGACGATCGATAACCTCATGGGCTACCCGCACATACTTGAGATCTTTATCCCGGACATGAGACCAAAGCCCGATTACGTTCAGACCATCCACGCTGAACGGAATATGCCAAGGCAGCAGCGTGCCGGCCTCGTGATGCATGTAAGAACGGTTCGTGAAGCCGATAATGCCCAGCCCCTTGTGCGGGTTGGAACCCACCCATGCCTTGAAGGGCGCCTCAGTTTCCTCGATGTCTCTTTGAGACGTTTCGGGCAAGATTGCGATGTCAGGGTTTAGCGCCTCCACGAGAGGGCGCTTCTTTGAGAAGCCCATGGCACAGTTCCAGGAAACGATTCTCATGGTCGGTCAGCCTTGAGATTGAGAACTGCATGGTCGAGGCGCTGGAACTCGTCCGGATAACGCGCAGCAGAATCCACGGTAGTTAAAGCACTGACGCCAAAAACTTGTGCCACGAACCTTCCCCAGCTTGGAAGCCTCCTAGGGCAAGTGACAGTTCGAGTGTCCGGCGAAGGGGGTGGGGTGAGAGCATGATTGCCTCATTTCGCTGTCCAAGCCGGAAAATCTCAACACGCGTAGGGGGTCGATTGCTCTTCTGACCGTTGCAGGAAGCGTGCGCCGGGGCGAGGTTCCAGACGGCATCAAGATCTATATGCGGATCAATCACTGCTCTCCCGCTATTCATTAATGAGAATGGAAAAACGTGATCAATGGCGACAGAATCAAATGGTTCAAGGGGTTCCCAACAGATGAGGCATCGGCCGTACTGGAAGCCGACGACAGCAGCCGTCAGACCCGCCACCGGTCGTCTGCGCCGTTTCTCAAGGAGATGTTCCAAGCTGAGATCAACCCCGAGTCCCTGCCCCATCAGACTTTGTCCGACTCCGCTAGCAAACGATGCTTCGACGATCTGCCAACGCGCGTCCAGCTCTGAGCTCAAACTGTGCAGTTCGGTGGAACCGGCCACAGCCTTCAAAGCCGCGGTGAAGTCTACAACGGCGTCCCGCCCCGATGCCCTGAGTGAATAGAAGCGGTGGGGTGTCTCGACGCCTCCACGCAGGTTGTGAAACTTCTGCATCACCATGCCTGGCATCGCGCGCACTGCTGCGTCCACCAGCTCTTCCGTCGGAGGAGCATCGACTGGAAACGCTTCACGGAACTTGTTGACCAAGGTAAGGAAATCCTTCGGCGCTAGCTTCATGGACGCAGGCGCTTGCGGGCCATCAGCAGAGTGCCTAATTATTGCTGAGGTGTATGAGGTGGCGAGCTCCCGTAGTGTGACGGAAGAGCGACCCTCGCTGGCATGCTCAATCAGAGCATCTGCAAGGGCGAACTTATAAGTTCGAGCGTTGGCGCCCATCAGCACGGCCAGCCGCCAGGCAGTCGAAGCAGTCGGATGTGCTGAGTAGAACCCCATCGTGCAAGTATCGGAAGGACGTCTGAATTGGGCAAATTAGTAAGGGACCGGATCCCGGAAATCATGACATCCGCCGGGTTGAGACCTGACACCCGCATTCTTGACTCCGATGCTTATCTGGACAGTCTTCTCGAGAAGTTGGTCGAAGAAGCCGAGGAACTTCGCGATGCTGATGCTAGTCATCGTCTGGAGGAGGCAGCGGATGTTCTCGAGGTATTCACAGCCTTACTCGACAACCTTGGGTATTCGCTTGCAGAAGTGGCCGAGGCGGCAACCGTAAAGCGTCACAAGCGTGGCGGATTTAGTCAGCGAATATGGTTGGAAGGCTAGGCGGGCGTGCCACCACGTCCAACTGCGTCTGAGGTCGCGCTGACAGGAGAATTTCCAGCGCCGGGGAGGAGCGGAGTCCCCACGTCCATCCGGTTACAGCATTGAGCGAAGGAGCCCGGCTAGGGCTGGGACCTGGACTGTATGGGGGGCAACGCCCTGTACCAAGAAGGCATGCACCTCCGATACAAGCTCCAGTGGAGTGACCAGCCGGATGGGTGCCCGGCCGGGTAGTGGGAACATACCTGCACGCTCCACCGACGGCAAGGAGAGCCTTCCGGTCGGTGAGTGCAGCACCGTCCAACCCTCAACCACATAACCGGGATATGAGGCACGAATTGCCTCAACACCTGCTCCTAGTCCGAAGGCCTTAAGCTCCCGGCCGTTGCGGAAGAGCTGCTTGTTGTCCCACCAATAGACGCCGTCGGCCCACATTTTGGAGTCGATCAGGGCGATCCTGTTTCCGGCGATAACAGCGTGATCCAGGCCAACGCAGCCCGTTATTGAGGCGGGCCGACGGGATTGCCGGGAGAACGGACGCGGTGATCAGCCGCGCTGTTCGCCGTTCCCCCTCCGCGCCGATCTTCGCTTTGTCGCCGAAGCGTCCTACGGACAAGCCCCGACCGCGTCGATCCAGTGCTGCAGCGCGGAGAGGTCGTCCAGGGAGCGGATGATCGCAGAGTCAGCACCGAGGGCCCGGGCAACACCGCTGAAGTCCACCTCGGGGATCAGCATCGGCTTTTCGGTGAGGCCCTGGGAGCCGTACTGGTGGATCTCGGCCCCGTAGGCTGCGTCGTTGTAGATCACCACGACGGCGCTGCGGGCGGCGCCGATCAGTGATTCGAAGTCGGACAGGCCCATCAGGAAGCCGCCGTCGCCGGAGGCCAGCACCCGGGTGCGGTCGTCTTCCACTGCCCGGGCTGCCCCGACGGCGCTGGCCAGCCCCAGCTCGATTGACTGGTAGGCGGTCCCCGCAGCAGAAAAGCATAGGAGTGACAAAAAGACCAAAGGTTTCGCATCGCCGAAAGACTCTTCGTGCGACCTTTCAGCGTCGAGGGTCAATAATCAAGACCTTGACGAAGGTGCGGATGCCCGATAATCGGAAGACAGTCTTCCGTCAATCAACTGTCTTGTTCTTTATCGGCGGGCTCGGTTTGGTTTTCGCCCTTTTTATCTTCGTCCTCTGGGCTTTTGGCAGCCTGCTCCCTTGATCCGAACCGTTCCATGAGCGCCCTGCCATAAGACTCCATCATGTCCCCGTGCTGCTTCATAAAGTCTTCTCTAGTTAGAGGCGTGTACTTCGGGACATCGACTTCTGGAAGCCCCGCGTTCGTCCGAAGCACGTTCATAAACTCGTAGTGAGCCACGGTATATTCGCTTAGGTATTTGGCGGCTGCTCTAGGATTCACGTCGGGTATGTTGAGGACCAAAGTAGCCAGCATGAGCTTCTTGCCTGCCTCAATGGCCCTTGCATCCCCGGAGACCTGAAAGCGAGACCACGCGGATTCAAGCCTAATTATCGCGTTGAAAGTGGCAGTGATCAGCTTATCGACTCGAAGTGCACGGCTTTCGGTTTGCTGCAGCTTAACCATATTTTCTACATGCCGAGCCGCCTCGATGAACACGACAGCGGCTTGACGCGAGTCGCTCATAATGCGTTCTTTTTCCTCACGCCTTGCTTTCCGCTGGTCGCTTGCGCTTGTGGAAAGAAATGCAACTAGGGCACCGATGATAACAAAAAGCGGGCGAGAAGAGGGACACCCCACCAAGGCGCCCCGGCATCCGGCATATTCACTATGACCGGCGGTGGAGTGGAAAGCATGCATATGCCTCGTCTCTGGCCTTGTTTTTATACATCTGCGGCATTGTCTTTATACCCACATCTGGCAGCGATAGTTGTGACCGGCGCGTGTCGGGAGCAAGCATCATTGTGCGATGACGCTCGTGTTTCTTGCTCGGACAGGCTGAGGAGTGGCCGCCGTAGCTGGCGGCATAGCTTCCAGAATGGAGATGGCCGTGCTGGTCTGCTCGATGCCGTCAATCTCCCGGATAAGGTTGGGTGTGCGGCAACGTCGGTGTAACGCGGGCTACCACATGGCCATGAGGTCTGCGCTACCGGTGGTCGGTACGTACTTCGGTGACGTCCGGGATCGCGGCGAGCCCGATCTCCGCCATTCCGGTCCTCGTCTGGCTGATGGACAGCGAGAGGAATTCCATCAGTTCGTAGCCCAGCGCGGCAGGCACCGGCTGTAGCTGATTGAGCGGTGCGCGCCGCTGCGCTCCAGCCGTGCCAGCCGGGCGTGGACGGTGTTGCGGGCGACGCAGAGTGTCAAAGCGTGCGCGGCGGACATCGACTGACTATGTAAGTTGTTTTGCCGCGCTGGACGCGAGGCTCAGAAGTCAAAGGGCCGGTGCGTCTTGCCGGCTACGAGTCTTGAGCCCTCGTCGTGTTCCTTCTTCCACTCTTTACGAATTTCTGCAGCGCGAGTGGTGTCGATGGCTGGGTTGGCAGTGAGTGCTGCTTCGATGCTGCCTAGGTAGTAGGCTCCCGTTGGATCGCCGAGGTAATCAAAGTCTTCGTGCATCCAGCTCACCTCAAACTCGCCGTTGGCGTGTACAGAAGTCGTCAGGAGGCCTACCTGCTCTTTTTGCCACCTAAGCGAATCGAAGGTGCGAAGATGCTCATTCTCTCGCGCCATGCTGAAGCGCTTGGCATGACGCTCATCTGTGGTGAGCTTATGGCTTTCAGTAAAGTCACTTTCCCGACCATATATAAGCACGAACTGCGGCGTTAGTTCGCGGTTCCCAAAGCGCCCTCTCAGGTAGACCTCCCGGAAGATTTCTTCGTTCTTCGGCTTGCTAAACCAAGCCTTCCACCTGAGCAATTGGTCAAGCGCTTGGGTGAGTTCTGCTGTTTGCTGTCCGTCCTTCGTAAACCATCTTTTGGTAGGGCGCTCTATTTCTATGCAAACAGGTGTGACATTAACCGTAGAACGTGTGATCCACATAAAGTCCGGGATCAGCTTTGCATCCATACCTTCTAGCGGCGGTTGCCGAAAAATCGTGCTGTAGAGCGGGCCATGATTCCCGCCTGGACCAATGTCGCCCCAAGCACCCGGCAACAGTGCCACATGCCTCTCGAGAAACTCCTGCGCCTCCGTTTCTTTTTCGGAAAGCTTTACCAGCTCCCAGGCGGCGCGGATAGTAGCAAGTTTCGATTTGGCGGCAGTGGTTGAGTTCATAAATATGAACGGTACTCTGTCACCGAGCAAAAGACGGAATGGTGGCCTGCGGTGCATGGTGAATGCGGTTACGGTTTGTAAAAAGGCCCTTTGAAAAAGACAACAGTGAAGGTGCTGCGTGGCCTGGCACAGGCCACGCGGGGTCCATGTTTCACAGCCGGTTGCCGCGGGTGGTGCACCCAAGGTCCGATACGACCGACAGCCGCGCCTATCGGGAGTGGCGCGCCACCCGTGATTGGTCCCGCGCCTGGTCCACCCCAGTTGAGGAAGCTATGAAGATGTGAACTGCCGACTGTGGGCTCAGTCCGCCCTGCGGGACTCCTGCTCCGACAGCCGGCTGATCAGGCCGTCGTATCGGGGCGGCATGAGTTCCATGACCGAGATGGCGGTGCTGGTCCGCTGGATCCCGTCGACCTCCAGGATCTCGTTGGTGATGCGGTAGAGGTCTGCGGTGCCGCGGGCCACCACCTTGGGCCATGGCGTCGGGGTCGTGGCCCTCGGCGTCGTCCAGCGGGACGCGGACCGGCCGGGCGCCTGCCAACTCCACCAGGATGGCCCTCGATTCGCTCGACGGCAGGATCATCCTTGCCCTGGACAAGGACCCCGAAGCCAGCGCCCTGGCACTTTCCCGGACACTCGGCGTCGCCCGCAACACTGTCCACGCCCGGCTCGCGCGGCTGGAGCGCAGCGGCGCGCTCCGCTCCTTCAGCCGCAGGCTGGACCCCGCCGCGCTCGGCTACGAACTGACGGCCTTCCTCTCGCTGTCCATCAGCCAAACCCGGACCGGATCAGTGGAGGACGGACTCGCCGCGATCCCGGAGGTCATCGAGGTGCACACCACCACTGGCGACGCGGACCTCATGGGCGCCGCCGTCACCGACCGCACCACGGTGATCCTGCTCTGCACGCCCAACAACCCCACCGGCGTCCCGATCAGCCACGACCGCCTCGAAGCCTTCCTGCAGTCCGTCCGCTCCGACGTCCTGGTGGTGATCGACGAGGCCTACGTGGAATACGCCGGCGCCGGCAGCGGCCCCGGTTCCCTGGCGCTCTACCGCCGGTACCCGAACGTCTGCATCCTGCGCACCTTCTCCAAGGCCTATGGGCTCGCCGGCCTGCGCGTCGGGTACGCAATTACGACGGCGGCAATCGCCGAAGGTCTGCGCCGCACCGCCCTGCCGTTTGCCGTGAGCACGCTGGCGCCGAAGGCGGCCATCGCCTCGCTGGATGCGGGGGAGGAGATGGCAGCACGGGTGGGCCGAACAGGTAAAGGAGCAGAGGAGTTTTGAGTACACTGTCCGGGTTTCCCTGCACGGCGCGCGTTCGAGAACAGCGTGTGTGTGGCCGGGGTGTGCCAGGCGCCGCCGGTATCAGTAGGACGGAGCGTACTGGTGGATCCGATGGGGCTGTTGAGGCGGACCTTGGCTTGGAGCCCAGGGGAGGAGATTTCGCCGGAGACGCTGGAGCGGGTGCGGGAGTCGTTCCCGATGTTCCGGCAAAGAACTTTCTACGTCAGTACGGCACAGGGCGCGAGCCTGTTCACCGCAGGCCCGGCATCCAGGCCGCGGTCAGGCGGAGGTCTTCTGCTACCTCGTGGCGGGCACGCGCTCATCTTGGTGATGTGGTACCTCGGCGTTTCTTAAGCTGTGGCGATTTCAGTCGCTTGCCGATCTCGCTAAACGATAAGACTCGGTCTGTTCTAGACTCTGTTTGACCCTCAATAGCTCCGCATCAACGTGGACAGTTTGCCATATCACCACGTTGCGTCGATTGCAGTTCACAAGGATGCCCACATGACCGCTAGTTCGAAGACTGCTGAACCGCAGGACTTTACCGAGGAGATGTTTGACGCACCAGAGTGCGGAGGGCTGCGCGACTTCCTTCTGCTCGTAAAAAGAGGCCAGCCCTGGCGGATCCCCACCGAACGCCTGCTCCGGCTGAATGGCAACAGTCGGCGCGGGAAAATCGTAAATCAGGAAATCGAGGAGGAGCTAAAGAAGCACGGGCTGGTATGCAAGCCCTCGGTTGAAAATGCTGACTATTACGGGCAAGTTATCATCTCCGATCCTCGAGACGAGCTGCCGGAGCCGGAGACCGTGGCGTCTTTGCCTATTTCTGCTTTTCGCGGTGAGCTGGTGCATCTAGTCTCCTGCGGACCAGAGATGTCCGCACGGAAGATTCAGACTTTGATGGTGAGCGATGATCTATCGCAGATACCCGTGTTGTCCGGTGATAAGAAAAACCTATTAGGCGTTGTCACCTGGCGAAGTATCGCTCATTACCGAGGAGATATGACAAATGCGAAGGCGACGGACGTCATGGGGCCCCGCAGCCATGTCGCATCGTCTTCCGATGACTTCTTGGATTTAGTCGAGACAATCATTGGGCAGGAATATGTCCTGTACCGCACGCCGGACGGGCGCGTCGATGGAATCCTAACAGCAAGCGACCTCGCACAGGCGTTCAACGGCACTGCGGGCATCTATATTCAACTCCAAGAGTTGGAGAGTCGCTTACGAATACTTCTGGATAAGTCGCCCATCCCGAAGCTCCAGCAACACCTTGATCCTAAGCGTCGCAACATGAAAAAGTTTCGCGGTGCCTCGGACATGACCTTCGGAGAATATCTCTCTGCGCTTGCCGACGAGGAGATTTGGGCCGCGACAGGGATTGGCTTCGACCAAGAGACTTGCCTCAAGAACTTCGACGAAGTGCGTAACGTTCGCAATGGGGTCATGCACTTCAGCTCAGGACCTGACGATCAGACGACATCCGAGCGGTCGAATAAGACCATAGTTACCCGCTCGCTGCGTATACTCAGAGCGACTCCATTGACCTGATAGGCAAATAGGACCTCCGACCATGAAGTGGGGCGACTGGTGACCGGGGGAGGTTTTCCTTCATGGGAAAATCCAATGTGACGACGTGTTGGGCGGTTTAGTAGGTTGCCATCAACTGGGCCTTGCGGCAACTGTTGGAGCGATACGTATTCTGATGTCGGGATCTCGGCCAGCAAGATTCGGTATCGCTGACGGGTCGCCACACTCCGGCTTCGAGGGCAACAGGAGCGATCCCGCTAATGATGACGGGACCCGGTGGTAGAAGGTCTAGGTGTGTAATCGCTCCTCGCCCCCAGTCTTGGATCGACCGCTTTAGCGGCTCCCGACTGACGCGCCGAACAAGGTAGTGGGTCCACTTCACCGAGCGCACGTGGCGGAACGAGGCACGGTCCGATTCGAATCGGGCGTCGGAGGTGACCTCGCCGCGACCGACGATCTCACGTCGTCCGCGCTTAGCATAGACGATGTCGCCTATGGCGATCTCGTTATGGAACTCCCATAGGGCCAGGACGTCGTTCCTCATTGAGCCACCGCTGCCCTCGACGTCGAGGGCCTGACGGATCGCCTCCCGGCTCGGGTACGAACCGAGGTCGTCTAGCTCATCCCAGCCGACCGCCATGATGTCGTTGGTCAAGAACTCCTCCCACTTCGAGGCCTGTGGACCATGACGGCCACGAGGTTCCGTCAACGTGGCGGTATCCGTGCCAGCAGGGCCCGGGTTGCTGGCGGACGAGTCCCAAAGCTCCTCCACGCCGGCGTCCACAAGTGGAATGGTCCCTCGACCGAGCGGGCCAGAGAGCAGCGAATAGCCAGCAGGTCACGGTCAATCGACGTCGGGTCGTTTCCCGTCGCTCCTCCCATTCGATCGGCAAGTCCATCGCGAATCTTCTGCTTCATTGCCGCCGAAGCGATTGGTTCGAACTTGTCGGGACGGGTGTCGGTGATGGTCGAAAAGTGAGCCATTGTGACGGTTGAAAACTGAGCCACCCGTTCCAAACGATTGGGTGGGTGATCACAGTGGAGGATTGGGCGCTTATTCGGCGGTTGCATCTGGCCGAGGGTGAATCGATGAGGTCGATAGCGGCGCGGTTGGGGGTCTCCAGGAACACGGTCGCGAAGGCAGTCAGCTCGGAGGGTCCGCCAGCGTACGTTCGGGCGCCGCAGGACTCTGGTATCAAGGCTGTGGAACCGGCTATTCGTGCGTTGCTGCTGGAGAACCCGCGGATGCCGGCGACTGTGTTGGCTGAGCGGGTGGGCTGGTCTGGGTCGCCGGCGTGGTTCCGGGAGAACGTTGCCAGGATCCGGCCCGAGTATGCCCCGGCTGATCCTGCGGACCGGATCTCTTACGATCCCGGGGATCAGGCGCAGTGCGATCTGTGGTTTCCCGAGGTGCGGATACCCGTCGGCGCGGGCAAAGCCAGGGTGTTGCCTGTGCTGGTGATGGTGTCCTCGCATTCTCGGTTCATCATGGCCCGGATGATCCCGTCCCGGATGACCGGGGACCTGCTGGCCGGAATGTGGGAACTGCTCGGATCCCTGGGCGCGGTTCCGCGGCGGCTGATCTGGGACAACGAAACCGGCATCGGCCGGCGGAACAGCTACGCCGCCGGAGTCGCGGCGTTCGCCGGGGTCCTCGCGACCAGGATCGTGCAGGTTAAACCCTACGACCCGGAGAGCAAGGGCGTGGTGGAGCGGGCCAACCAGTTCCTGGAGACTTCCTTCCTGCCGGGCCGGGTTTTCACCTCTCCGGAGGACTTCAACACCCAGCTCGGGCAGTGGCTGCCGAAGGCCAACGCCCGGCTGGTCAGACGGACCGGCGCCCGCCCGTCGGACCTGCTCGCTGCGGACAAAGCGGCCATGCTGGCGCTGCCGCCGGTTCCACCGGTCATCGGTTTCACTTCAAGGGTTCGGCTGCCGAGGGACTACTACGTCCGGATGGGATCCAACGACTACTCCGTTCACCCGCAGGCCATCGGCCGGTTCGTCGACATCACCGCCGGCCTCGAATCCGTCACGATCAGCCTGGATGGCCGATGCGTCGGCACCCACGCCCGGTCCTGGGGCGCCGGCCTGACCATCACCGACCCGGACCATGTTGAGGCGGCACGGGCGCTGCGGAAGGCTTTCCAAACCCCGCAACCTGTGGGCGAGACCACCGCGCTGCGGGACCTTGCGGATTATGACCGGGCGTTCGGTGTTGTCCTGGACGACGGTCAGGTCGCCTGATGCCGGACGCTAAGGAAACCATCGGCCAGATCGAGTACTACTCCCGGGCGATGAAAGCACCCCGGATCCGGGAAGTAGCACCCCGCCTCGCGGACCAGGCCCGTGAAGGAGGCTGGACCCACGAGGAATACCTCGCCGCTGTCCTGTCCCGGGAAGTCGCCGCCAGGGAAGCCTCCGGCGCCGAGATCAGAGCCCGGGCCGCCGGGTTCCCGGCCCGGAAATCACTCGAGGACTTCAACTTCGATCACCAGCCCGGCCTCAAACGCGACACCATCGCGCACCTGGCCACCGGCGCGTTCCTCACCGAAGCGTCCAACATCGTCCTGCTCGGACCGCCAGGAACCGGCAAAACACACCTCGCCACCGGCCTGGGGCTGCGGGCCACCCAGCTCGGTCACCGGGTCCTGTTCGCCACCGCCATCGACTGGGTCGCCCGGCTCCAGGCAGCCCACCAGAACGGCAGGCTGCCTCAGGAACTGGTCAGGCTGCGCCGCTACGGACTGATCATCGTGGACGAAGTCGGCTACATCCCCTTCGAACAGGATGCCGCGAATCTGTTCTTCCAGCTCGTCTCATCACGCTACGAGCACGCCTCACTGATCCTGACCTCGAACCTGCCCTTCGCCCGCTGGGGAGACGTCTTTGGCGACCAAGTCGTCGCTTCGGCCATGATCGACCGCATCGTCCACCACGCCGAAGTCATCACCCTCAAAGGCTCCAGCTACCGCCTCAAACACACTCAGGTCAATTCGCTGCCCTCGACAAGACCGGAAAATACGGCAGAATAACCAGCGTCAAAGTGGCTCACTTTTCAGCCCGCGAAACGGCTCACTTTTCGACCATCGCTGACA
>NZ_JBNZGA010000007.1:0-47097 GCF_050573415.1 Paenarthrobacter sp. NEAU-H11
GATCCGGATCGACTTGTACCCCAGCTCCAGATGCTCCCGCACCGAATCAAACAACGACGGCAAATCCGCGCCCGACGCGTGCCCGTACGCCCGCAACCCGTTCCGCGACGCCCCGCCCAGCAACTGGTACACCGGCATCCCGGCCACCTTGCCCTTAATGTCCCACAACGCCATATCCACCGCCGCGATCGCCGCCATCGTCACCGGACCCCGGCGCCAGTACGCGGACCGGTACAGGAACTGCCACGTATCCTCGATCCGGTGCGGATCCTTCCCGATCAGCAACTGCGCCACATGCTCCTTCAAATACGCGGCGACCGCAAGCTCACGCCCGTTCAACGTCGCATCCCCAATACCCGTCACACCATCCTCCGTGGTGACCCGCAGCGTCACGAAGTTACGGGAGGGACTGGTCACAAACACATCGGCAGCAATGATTTTCACAACAGATCCAGGCTTTCTTAATCGATGGAGCGGTACTTGGTGGATTGGCAGGGGCTTAGCCGGTGGTTGCCGGCTGTTTGGCGGCCGCGGCATCCGCGGCGCCAGGTTCCGCGGCGGGGCGGCGACAACGGCCCAGTCCCCGAATCTCTCCGGGAACCGGGCAGATGTGCGTGCTTGCACAACTACCGCGGGACAGTCCGCGGCTCAAACGTCCCGCAGAGGCCCTCAACCAGGTCCACTGCGCCGGTGTCCCCGGCGAGGGCAGGATCCACCAAGGACAGGAGGGCACGGATCCGCTCCCTGCCCCGGAGTGAGTTGGCTGCGGCAACCTCGCCCGCGAGCGGATCCTGGACCGCGCCGCCGGCCGTGTAGTCCATCCACGCAGCGATCATCAGCGCGGCGGCTGCGCCCGAGCGTCCCGCGGCACGCTCCGCCTGCAAAACGGGGACGGCACGCATGCGCAGCTTGGTGCTGCCGTCCATTGCGATCTGTGCCAGGTGGTGGGCAATCCGGGCATTGCGGAACCGCGCCAGCAGGGCCGCGCGGTAAGCCGGGATCTGCAGGTCGACCCCGTCACCCTCCTGTTCCGTGAGGTTGGTTTCCGCCTCGTCCCAAAAGCTCTCCACGGCCTGCAGGCAGCGCGGGTCCGCCAAGGCCTCCGCGACGGTGGTATGGCCACGGAGCTGGCCGGCGTAGGCGAGGAGGGAGTGCGCCCCGTTCAGGAGCCAGAGTTTGCGGTTCTCATAGGGTTCGATGTGGCCCACGAAGACCGCGCCGGCATCTTCCCAGTGCGGACGCCCGGCGGGAAAGTCCCCGCTGAGCACCCAGTTGGCGAAGGGCTCGGCCACCACCGGAGAGGTGTCGCGATACCCGCAGGCGGCCTGGACGGCCGCGATGTCGGCGTCAGTGGTGCGCGGTGTAATCCGGTCCACCGAGGTGCTGACGAAGCTGACGTTGGCATCGATCCATCCGGCCAGGTCGGCATCCCAGGCCTCGGCCATGCCCGTGACGGCATGGTGTGCAATGGTGCCGTTGTTGGCGAGATTGTCGCAGCAGACCACAGCGAGCGGTCCCGCAGAAGCAGCCCGGCGGGCGGCGAGGGCGAACACGAGGCGGCCCAGCGGCGTCGTCGGTTGGCCCTTGCCGGAGGAGAGCACGGCAAGGTCGGCAGCTACGCCAGGCGCGGTGAGGTCCAGCCGGCCGCCGGAACCGATGCCGTAGGCGGCTTCCGTGATCGTCAGGGTGATGACGGCGGTACCGGGGGCGGCCACCAGATCCGCCAGGCGCTGCACGTCGGCGCCGTCCACGGCCTCCACAATGCTGCCGACGACGGTGTAGGAGTCGCCGTCGTCAGCACGTTCCACCAGGGTGAACAGGCCGTCCTGCTCAGCGAGGGCCAGAGCAGCATCGGGACGGCGGCCGGTGAAGGCTGCGATGCCCCAGTCCGGGGCATCGGACGCCTGCTGCGTGTACCAGGCCTGGTGGGAGCGGTGGAAGGCGCCCAGGCCAAGGTGGACAATCCGCACTGGAGCCTTGGGTAGCTGGTGCAGGCGGCGGTTCAACTGCGGAAGGTCCCCGGCGGCGGACCCTGGTTGTGGTGGCAGTTCAATGCTCACAGCTTGAAGACCCTCCTCGGCGAACCGTCAACGATGTCCACGATCAGTTCGCGGGCGCGCTCTTCGCTGATGCGGTGCTCGGCTACCAGGCGTGCCAGGAAGGCCGACTCGATCCGGCGTGACGTGTCGTGGCGTGCCGGGATGGAGCAGAAAGCCCTTGTGTCGTCGATGAATCCCGAGGAGCGCGAGAAACCGGCAGTTTCCGTGACGGCGGACCGGAACCGCAGCATCGCATCCGGCGCATCCAGGAACCACCACGGGGCGCCGATGTAGACGGACGGGTAGAACCCCGCCAGCGGCGCCAGCTCCCGCGAGAACACGGTCTCGTCCAGGGTGAACAGCACCAGGTGGAAGTCCTTGGCCGTGCCGAAGTCCTGGAGCAGGGGCCGGATGGCCTCGGTGTAGTTGATCGCGAACGGAATATCGTGGCCCGTGTCCGCGCCAAATGATTCGAACGTGGGCCCGTGGTGGTTGCGGTACGAACCCGGGTGGATGGTCATGACCAGCCCGTCTTCCACCGACATCCGTGCCATCTCGTAGATCATGTGGGCTTCGAAAGCGTCGCGGTCCTCCGGACGCGCGTTCCCCGCACGCGCCCGTTCGAACAGCCGTTCCGCGTCGGAGCGGTCCAGCTTAAGGGTGGCCGGCGTACGGACGCCGTGGTCGGCGGATACCGCCCCGTTTTCGACGAAGTGGCGCCGCCGAGATTCCAGCGCGCTGATGTAGCCGGCGTACCCCGAACCGCCTCCACCGGCAGCGATGAGCCGCTCCACATTGTCCTGCCAGGCCGGATGGGCAATGTTGAGGTACTGGTCCGGCCTGAAGGTGGGCAGGACACGGCTGGCGAAGGCCGGGTCCTTGGCCAGGGCCGCGTGACTGTCCAGTGTGTCCAGCGGATCGTCGGTGGTGGCGAGCACCTCGATGTTGAATTCCTTGAACAGCTGCCGGGGCCTGAAGCCTGGTTCGGCAAGCTTGGCCGAGATCGCGTCGTAGATCCTGTCGGCGTTTTCGGCGGTGGGCTCCTCATGCAAACCGAACACATGCTCGAATTCCTGCCGGATCCAGTACCCCGAGGCCGTGCCCTCAAATTGCGGCCACGCGGCACAAAAGTTGCGCCAGACCTGCCGGGAGCCTGCAGCGGAGCCGCCAAGGCCCAGCTGGTCCATTGGGACGCCGCCGGCATGGATCAAGCGGGTCACATAGTGGTCCGGGGTGACCAGGAGCGCTGCGGGATCCGGAAAGGGCAGGTTCTGTTCGATGACGGCGGCATCAACGTGTCCGTGCGGGGAGATGATCGGGAGGCCGGCCACGAGGCTGTAGAGCGAACGGGCAATCTCCCGAACGCCGGGGTCTGCGGGCAGGAGCCGGTCGGGGTGGGCTGCCATTGAATGTGCCATGGCGTCAACGCGCCCCGGCCCCTGCGGTGAGCCCGGCGAGGGCCGCTGTACGCCGCAGGTAGTCGAGATTGCCGGCAGTACGTTCGGCAAGGGGCACCTCCGTGGAGAAGTCTTCCACCGTGACCCACCCGTCATAGCCATGGGCCGCGAGCGCCTTGAAGTATTCGAGGACGCTTCCCTGTCCGGACTGCAGCGGTGCCCATTCGTTGCTGAACACGGCGGCACCTGATTCGTCCGTTGCGTCCTGGCGGACCCAGACGGCGTTCTTGACATGGATGTGTGCCAGGTATTCGCCCAGCAGTTCGAAGGCCGGAAGGTAGTCTTCCTGGCCTTCGATCAGCAGGTTGCCGAGGTCGTGGATGACCCCCACGTGCCGGGGGTCGAGGCCCTCCAGCAGGCGCCGCGCCGAGGACGCGGATGCGGTAATGGTGCGGTGGTGCAGTTCCACCAGTGCCTTGACGCCATGGTGGGCTGCCCGTTCAGCCACCCATTCGAAGTCACGGCGGGCTGCCTCAAACAGGGCAGGATAAGGAATCCCGCTCGGTCCTTCGTTACCCCACGCCGCCGTTCCCAGCGGAAGCGTGGTGACGCGGACCTGACCCGCGCCCAAGGCGGCCGTAGCTGCCAGCATGCGCTCGACGTCCTCGTGGTTGTCACAGCGCGCATAGCCGCCGATTCCGGAGAACTCCAGCCCGGCGTCACGGGTAATGGTTGCCACCCGCCCAAGGTTGTCTTCGAGTCCGGTGAGCGGGATCGTCGCTTTGTTGCCGGCCCAGAAACCTGGCTCGGGCGCCTCCGCCTGGTCCGTGATCCGCCACTCGATGCCGTCCCAGCCCTGGCCCGAAAGGTGGCTCACGGCTTCCTCGGGGGTCCAGTCCGGCGTGGAGGCTGTAAATACTGAAAATTTCATCGCTTCAGGCGCTTTCTGTCGCAGTGGAGCCCGTGCGGACCTCCAGGTCGTTGTACTTGCCGGCCAGGACGTCGTCGAAGAGGACCGCCTGGTTGAGCGTGGCGGAGACATAGACGGCACGCACGGCGGCCAGGGCATTGACTGCATCGCTCACCGTGACCCCCGGCTGGCGGCCCTCGGTGATGGCCCCGAGGATGTCGCGGTACTGGCGGATGTGTCCGGCCGGGTACACCGTGGGGTCCTTGGCCTCGTAATCCTCTGCCGGGTACTTGGCGAGTTCTTCCCGGGCCTGGTTGCCGCCGCCCTGAAGCCCCATGTCCGCGGAAGGGCCGCCGGCGTCCTTGGCGTGGAAGTAGTGCAGCTGGTCGTTGTCCACCACTGCGGAGCCTTCGGAGCCCATCAGCTGTACCCGCACTGTCAGGCCCGGGTATGCGGCGGTGGTGGCATGCAGTACTGCCAGGCCGCCGTTTTCGAACGTCACGGTAGCTACGGCGGTGTCCTCCACCTCGATGCGTTCGTGTGCCAGGCGGGCCGTGTGCGCGTGGATCTCAACCGGGCGGCCCATGAACCACAGCAGCAGGTCAACCGTGTGGACGCCCTGGTTCATCAAGGCGCCACCGCCGTCCATTGACCAGGTGCCGCGCCAGTCACCGGAATCGTAATAGCCCTGCCCGCGCCACCAGGCAACAGAAGCGATGGCGGACGTCAGCCGGCCGAACCGGCCTTTTGCCACGGCATCGGCAACGGCAACGCTGGCCTGGTCAAAGCGGTGCTGGCTGATGACGGAAGCGACTACCCCGCGGCGTGCGGCTTCATTCGCTGCCGCCTCGATCTCCTGGGCGCGGCTCAGGTCCACGTCGAGGGGCTTTTCGATGACAACGTGCTTGCCGGCAGCCAGGACTTCGAGGCCCTGCTGGATGTGCAGGCCGCTGGGGGTGGCCAGCGCCACCAGGTCGATGTCTGCGGCGGCGAAGGCGTCAGCAAGGGACGCGTGCACGGAGGGCCTGGGGCGTCCGCTCTTTTCGATGAAGTCCGCAAGGGCAACAGCGGCGTCCGGGACAGCATCCACCAGCGCCACAATGCTGGCGCCGGGGAACTCCTGCAGGGCAACCGCGTGGGTCCTGCCAATGACGCCGCAACCCGTGATGGCAACCTTCAACGTCTCACTCATACTGTCTGCACTCCTGCTTCCGCTGTGACTTTTGCAAAGGCCCGGGCAGCAATACCGAAGGCCGTGGGGCCGGAGAATCCGCCAAGGCCGTGGGCCCCGGCAAGATGCGGCTCCAGGGAGGCGAAGCCGGTGAAACCGTCAGCCTTCAGCGCTTCAACGGTGCGCAGCAGGTCGCCGTCGCCTTCCCCTGCGGGGACCACATGTCCGTTGGAGAACAGGGCGTCCTTGACCTGGAGGTATTCCAGGTGCGGGCGCAGCTTCGCATAGGCCTCATCAAAGGGCTTCACGCCCACCTGCACGAAGTTGGCTGCGTCCCACGCCACTTTCAGCGCCGGTGAATTCACGCTTTCGATGATGTCCAGCACGCGGTCCGGAACGTCCCCGAAGATGTCTTTTTCATTCTCGTGCAGCAGGACCACGCCCTCTTCCTCGGCAACAGCGGCGAGCGCCCTCATCCGCTCGATGACCGCGTCACGGATGCTGTCCACCGGAACGGATTCGCCGTAGTAGAAGGAGAAGATCCGGATGTACTTGGCACCCAGGACTTTGGCAGCATTGGCTGCCCGCCGCAGCCGCTCCACTTCATGTTCAACGGGGAGGCTGACGTCCACCTTGCCGATCGGCGAGGCAATCGCGGAAACCTGCATGCCCTTTTCCTTGAGCAGCCCCGCGAGTGCCGCGAGCTGGTCATCGGACAGGTCTACGATGTTGGTGCCCCACGCGCTGCGCACTTCGATGTAACTGGCACCGAGTGCCTGCAGCACCGCGATCTGCACCGCGGGGTCGTCGTCGATTTCGTCGCCGAATCCGGACAGGGCCCACGAGACCTGGGTGGCTGGAACCATGGTTACTTAACTCCTCCGGCGGTAAGTCCGCCCACTAGATAACGCTGGAAAATCAGGTAAAGAATGACCACGGGAGCGGCACATACGAGGGCCGCAGCCATCATCTGGCCGTAGAACGGGATGGCGCCGCCTTCCTGGGACGCACCGAAGATCTGCAGTGCCACAGCCGCGGTCTGGCTTTCGGGCCGGGTCATGACGGAAGCGAACAGGACGTCGTTCCAGCCGAGCAGGAAGGCGAAGATGCCGGAAACCACGATGCCGGGCCAGCTCAGCGGCAGGATGATCCTGAACAGGACACCCACGTTGCTGGCGCCGTCGATCCTGGCTGCTTCCTCAAGTTCCCGGGGAAGTCCGCGCAGGTAGGTCACCATGACCCAGGTGGAGAACGGCATGGCGAACGTCAGGTAGGTGACAAAGAGTCCCCACTGGGTTCCGATGACCTGGATTCCCAAGTAGGTGGCGGCCGAAGAGAACAGGACGAACACGGGCAGCACCATCAGGGTTCCCGGCACAGACTGCAGTGCAAGGAGGCCGCGCAGGATGGTGAGGCGGCCCCGGAAGCTGTAGCGGACCAGGACGAACGCGGTTGAGACGGACAACGCTGCCGAAACAACGGCTGTTGCGCCTGCCACGAGGACGCTGTTGGCAAGTCCGGTAGCCAGTCCCACGCTGGTCCAGATCTTCGAGTAGTTCTCCAGGGTGAAGCTTGACGGCCAGAACTCTCCGTTGGCCACGCCGATGTCCGAGTTAACGGACGCAAGGAAGATGTAGAAAACGGGGATCAGGACGAGGGCACCGAGGAACACGAGAATGATGGTGAGCAAAGGCCCCGGGAGCAGCCGCAGGACTTCGTGCTGTTTCTTCGATCCCGGACGTGGAATGTCCGCGGTGGCCTGACTCCGCCGGGTGGCAGTGGAGATGCTCATTTCTTGGCTCCAGGTGACTCGGCGTCGTCGAGCTTGACGGCGCGCAGGTAGACAAACAGCGGAATGGCGATCAAAACCAGGGAAACGAAAGCCATGGCAGCGCTCAGCCCGAAACGGAAGCTTTGGAAGCTGGTGACGTACGTAAGGATCGGGAGCACTTCCACGTCGGCCGGGGCCGGAACTCCAAAGAGGACATAGGGAAGCGTGAAGTTGTTGATGTGGTGCAGCATGCCGATCAGGAAAGCGAGGGAGAGCGGCCCCTTGAGGTAGGGGAAAATGACGTAGCGCAGTTTGTTCCACCACAGTGCGCCGTCCAGGGCTGAGGCCTCATGGACCTCATGGTCCACGGACTGCAGCCCGGAGAGTGCGAGCAGGTAGATGAAGGGCCAGGAGGCCCAAATCTGGACCAGGACCAGCGTCCAGAAGGTCTGCGGCCCGTTCAGCCACAGGCCGGCCTCGATGCCGACAGTCCCCAAGGCCTTGTCCACGATGCCGTCCGGCTGGAACATGGTGCGCCAGACGGTCGCCACCACGAACGACGGAAGCACGTAGGGGATCAGGAAGATGGACCGGATCACGGCCCGCCCCTTGAACGCGTTCTGTGTGGCGACGGCGGCAGCTATGCCCAGCGGAAGGGTCACGACCATTGCCAGCAGCGAGTAGCTGACGCTCAACCAGGTGGCGTGGAGGAGGGGTGAAGACGTCAGTGCTTCGACGAAGTTTTCGACGCCGATGAAGGGCGAACTGATCCACTTGCGGAGTGTGTACTGGTCCAGGTTGAGGGTGGACATGAAGATGCCCAGCAACAGCGGCACGACGATGATGATGATCATCAGTACCCCGCCCGGGATCAGCATCCACAGTGGGCGGTTTCGTTCGCTGAGGCCTTTGCGGCGCGGGCTCTTCTGCCCGCCCGGCTCTGCGCCGGCGGTGTCAGCGGCCGAGCGGGCCGCCCGGCTTGCGGCGGACTCCGCCGCAAGCCGGACTTCGTTGGATGCGTCAGTTGACATCACAATTTATCCTTTGGAGGCCCGGTCCAGGGAGGCCTGGCCCTTGCTCTGGGAGTCCTTGATCCGTGCTTCAAGGGCAGAACTGTCCACCTTGCCGGCGGCAAGGTCAGGGACGGACTGGACCGTGACGTTCAGCAGGCCCAGCTGGATGTCGCCCCAGGCTCCGGTGAACGGCGTCGCCTTGGACTTCGCGGCTGCGTCGGTGATGGGCTTGAGCTTCGCATTTCCGCCCAGCTCCTCCAGGGCCTCGGCGTTGGCCGGCAGGTCGCCGAAGATCTTCTGGTAGTTCAGCTGTTCCTCTTTTGAGGTGATGAGTTTGATGTACGCGAAGGCCAGGTCCTTCTGCTTCGAGTAGTCCGCTACCACGAGGTTGTCGCCGGACAGGATGCTCGCTGCGTCCTCGTTCTTGGAGCTGGACTCGCCCGGAGGCGTTGTGGGCATCAGTGCGTACTCGTACTTGCCCGCAACGGCCGACTTCTCAAGGGTGGGAAGGGAGCTTGAGGTGGTCATCATCAGGTAACCGGCCTTGCCGCTGGCAAAGGCCGCGACTGCGTTGCTGTTGCTCCAACCCACGGAAGCCGGGTCAACGATCTTGTCCTCTGTCAGCCAGCCGAAGTAGGTTTCGTAGGCCTTCTTGACGGTGGGGTCGTCGAGCTTGAGCTTGTTGCCGTCCACGATCGGGTTGCCGGCCTGGACGGACATCGCCCAGATGAACTTCCAGGGGTCGTAATTGTCCTTGTAGCCGGTGGCCAGGCCGTAGGTGCCGTCCTTGGTCATCTTCTTCGCCTGCTCCGCAAGCTCATCCCACGAAGTGGCCGGCTTTTCAATTCCGGCGGCGGCCAGCAGTTCCTTGTTGTACGCCATCACGAAGGGGCGGCTGACGAACGGAATGCCGGCCTGGTGCTCCTCGTCCGGCCCGGAGATCCCCAGGGCAGCCTTGTTGAACCGTTCCTTGCCTCCCACCTTCTTCCAGTCGTCGTCGGACAGGGTGACAAATGCCTTGGTGGCGAAGGCAGTCGGCGTGAAGGTGGTGCCCAGTCCGTAGATGTCCGGGCCCTGCCCCGATACCACTGAGGTCTGGATGCGGGTCAGTTCGTCGTTGGCCGAGGCAAAGGTCTCGAACTTCACGTCGGCGCCGGTTTCAGCCTTGAATTTTGCCGCGATGTCGCTCTGCCACTGCTTCTGCTGTTCCGGGTATTGGCTCAAGACACCGACGAGGACGTTGAGGGTCTTGCCCGTTCCGTCCACCTTTCCGTCCGCGCTGGTGGACGAATCAGTAGTGCCGGAGCCGCCGCCGCAGCCGGTCAATGCCAATGCCGCAGCCGTAACGATAGCCGCGAGCCCGGAAGACGATTTAAACCTCATTGTTTTCTCCTCTTGGACACCCACATGGCCACAACGTCAAGTGGCGCACATCACTGCAGGCGATTCGAAACCCAGTCTAGGGAGCGGCAACACATGCGGCAAGCGGTTGCCAAAAGTTGCCAAAAGATGTTTCCATTGAGGTACGGCCACTCCACCGCGGATGAAGGACCGGGCGCCTTCTCGGCACGAAAGGATTGGGCCAATGACTGCAACAACGCCGGGAGCTCGCACGGAGGGGGCACCGGAGGGCCGCGCGGGCGCGGAAAAACTCCCAACAATCCGGGACGTCGCCCAACTCGCGGGGGTGGCCACATCAACGGTTTCGCGGGCCCTCTCCAAGCCGGACCGGGTCAACCGCCACACCAGGGAACGCATCGAAGCAGCGGCCGCTCAGCTGAACTACGTGCCCAGCTCACAGGCACAGGGACTCAGTTCAGGGCGCACCAACGCCGTCGCCGTCCTGGTGCCGGACATTACCAACCCGTTCTACTTCGACATCATCCGGGGCACCCAGCACCAGCTCAAGGCTGCGGGGTATACGCAGTTACTGGTAGATACCGAGGAGTCCAATGAAATGGAGCTTGAAGCGCTCCACAAAATGCGGCGGTCTGCTGACGGGTTCATCCTTGCAGCCTCCCGTTTGACTGATGCGCAACTGGCCGAGGTCTCCGAGACCCAGCCGCTGGTGACAATCAACCGGGCGTCCACCAGCGCTCCAACGGTTGTCATCGACACGCCCTCCGCGATCATCCAGGCCCTGGAGCACCTGGCGTCCCTGGGCCACCACCGCGTCTGCTACGTCAGCGGCCCGCCAACATCCTGGTCCAACCGGGCACGGTGGAAGGTCTTCGAGGAGGAATCATCCAAACGCGGCATGGAAACCCACCGCATTGGCCCCTACACGCCCAAAACAACCTCGGGCGCAGCCGCGGCAGACGCGGCCGTGCGCACCGGCGCCACGGCGTGCATCGTGTTCAATGACCTTCTTGCCATCGGAATGCTCCAACGGCTTCGCGAGCGCGGAATCCGCGTACCGGAGGACATCAGCATCGTCGGCTCGGATGACATCTTCGGCGCAGATTTTTGCAACCCCCCGCTGACCACCATTTCCAGTCCCATCGAGCAGGCCGGCCGGGTGGCTGTATCCATGCTGCTTTCCCAGCTGAATCCTGTTCCAGGCCGCTCGAGCCGGCAGCTTGCCGTGATGCCCACGCACCTTACGGTGCGGGCCTCCACGGGGCCTGCTCGGGCTTGATCCCGGCTGCCTGCTACAGCCGGTCCGTCTTGTCCTCGCCCTTGTGGCCCGCGCCGCGCAGGTTTTCCTGCACCTTGCCGAAAAGGTCCTTGATGGTGGACTCAGCGTTCGTGATGACGTCCACGGGCACATAAACGTCGTGGGTAAGCGGCAGGTCGTATTCATCCTTCAGGTGCGTGCCGTTTCCGACCCCCGTCAGGGACAGGTAGACCATCGCCTCCGTGCGGGCGATTCCCGCGAGCTTTCCAAAGACGATGGTGAACTCGTTGGGCTGGAAGCTGATCGTCTGGCCAATGTGGCTGCGGCCAAGTTCACCAGCGGGAACAACCTTTTCTGACTGGCTTCCGGTGTAGTCCATGAACTTCTCCTCAACATCGCCAACAGTTACGCAGGCAGTCTAACCCGGCCCTGAAGAGGCGGTACATGGCCGCCGCTCAGGGCTGCACCTCCCCTGCCGCCACAGGCGCGGGAAGGCCCCGGATACAATTTGTACGACTGACTTCAGGCCGGAAGGGGACCATCCGTGGATGCGCTTCGTACCCGCGTCCCCTTCCACTTCCTCCGGTCTTCAGCCATGGCGACCGCCATCCTGACCCTTGCCGCCGGAGCACACCTGGCGGGCGGCGGCGCGTTGCCGGCCCCCACCGTCATGCTGGCAGTGCTGGCATTGACTGCACTCGGCAGCACCACAGCCACCCGCCTGCGGTTGGGTTTCCCCGCCGTCATGGCGCTCCTGGGTGCCGGGCAGCTGGCGCTGCATGAGGTCTTTGGTGCCTTCAGCATCCCCGCAGCCGCCGCCGAATCCAGCGCCAAGGCAGCTCACGGCAGCCACCTGGCCGGAACCGCTGCGCTGCCGCTGGACCACATCTCGGGGGCCGGGGCAGCGTCCGGCCCGCTGATGCTTGCGGCCCACATCCTGGCGACGCTGGGGTCCGCGCTCCTTCTCGCCAAGGGCGAGGGCGCACTGTGGGCGCTTGCTGCCTGGCTTCGGCCCCTCGTGGCGCTCCCCCGGCCGGCAGCGTGCGACGGCGGCGCCGCGCCTTTGTTTCCTTTCGCACCTTTCGCCGTGCCGCTGCGTCCCTGGCGCAACCTTCGGCAGGACAGCCGGCGCGGCCCGCCTTCCGCCGTCGCGCTTTCCTCCTGACCCCGCCGGATCCTTCCGGCGCGGACCCCGAAAACCTACGCACCCCGGCCGTTCCGGCGTGCGCCAGAAAGGCAACCCATGAACACCCCATTCCTTCGCCGTGCCCTGAAAACTTCCGCCGCAACCGGAGGTGCTGCCATGCTCCTGCTGGCGGCCGCGGGCGGTGCCGCCGCACATGTCGGCGTAACGCCGGACAAGACCTCGGCCAACTCCTACGCCCTGCTCACCTTCGCGGTCCCCCACGGCTGCGACGGATCGGGTACCACCAAGGTGGCCATCACGCTCCCTGCGGAGCTGAACGATGCCCAGCCCACCGTCAACCCCAACTGGACGGCGGAGAAGGTGACCGAGCAGCTCGCCGAGCCCAGGAAGCTCGCCGACGGCTCCTCAATCACCAAGCGGACCAGCCAGGTGGTCTACACAGCCAAAACACCCCTGGAACACCAGCTTCGGGACACTCTGGTCCTTTCCGTGAAACTCCCCGATGCGGCGGGAACAACGCTGTATTTCCCCACCCTCCAGACCTGCGAGGCGGGGCAGACCGACTGGTCCGAGATCGCGAAGGACGGCCAGGACCCGCACTCCCTGAAGGCTCCCGCGCCGTCGGTCACCATCACCGGGGCGGCCGGCGCCGGCGGCCCCGGGACGGAGCACGCCGCAGCAGTCGCCGGCGGCGGCGCAGCGGCAGGTGCAGATGGCGGTGCCGACGCGCGCAGCTGGGCGGGCCTGGCGGCGGGGGTCGGCGGGCTGGTGCTGGGCGGCGCGGCGTTCGTCCGGAGCGCTGCACGGCGCAAGTAGTCCGCCTTGATGCCCGGATCATCACGATCCGGGCATCAAAATGCCGTGCGGCCTCGTGGCGTCGTTGACGCGGGCTCCTGCTGCGGCGAAGGTGGTGCCATGAGGTCTCAGCGAATTTTCCAGGGGTTGGTCATTTCCACGGCTGCCGCGTCGGCGGCATTGATGCTTAGTGCCTGCAGTCCGGGCCAGTCGCAGGCACAGACGACTCCGCCGGCAGGCACCAGCTCAGCCAGCCCGGACGCAACGTCCGCTGCTCCCACGACGTCGGCACCGCCGTCGTCGTCCGGCACGCCCACCGGCTCAGAGACCGCGGCGCCGGGTACACCTGCCCGCTGCAAGGCGGCAGGGCTTACGGCTGCTACCGATGCGTCGGGGGGCGGGGCCGCCGGCAGTGTCTACATGAAGCTCAACCTCACCAACACCGGCGCAGAACCGTGCATCCTCCAGGGCTTTGCCGGCGTCTCCCTGGCAGCGGATGGCGCCGGTGCCCCCATCGGCGCGCCCGCCACCCGCGATGAAACCACCGCACCGGCCGACGTCCTCCTGGCACCCGGCCAGACCGGCTCCGCCGTGCTGCGCTACACCCAGGCCGGAAACTACCCGGACTGCGCCATGGTGGACGCCGCCGGCTACCGGATCTACCCGCCCGAGGACACCGACTCCCTGTTCCTGGCCCAGCCCACGCGCGCCTGCAGCAATGCCGGAATCACGCTGCTGACCATCGGGCCGTTCCAGCCGGCCTGACCTTCCCCCCGGAAACAGTCCAAGGAAAGCTGCAGGCGGTCCGGCGAGTGCCGGGCCGCCTGCAGCTGTCTGTGCTGTGTTGCTGACGTGCGTGGTTACTGACGTGCGTGGTGCTTACCTGGTGGCAGTGGTGGGGCGTCCCGCGCGGGCGGTACCCCGTGACAGGGCGACTCCCAGGCCAACCATTGCCACGCCAAGGACGAAGTGCAGCCAGTCGTCCGCGGTGTTCACCGGGACAAAGTTCGCAGCGGTGTCCTTGCCGATCAGCAGGCCGTAGATCCAGAGGACCAGGTAGATGGCACCGCCGCCCACCAGGTAATTCCTGGACTGCACGGCGCTGCGGGCCATCGCGATGCCGGCCGCGCCGAAGAGCACGTGGACGATGTTGTGCAGCACCGACACCTGGAAAATCCCCAGCAGCAGCGCTTCCGAACCATGTCCGGCGAAACCCAGGGCCTGGTAGTTGGTGGTGACGCCTGGAATGAACCCCAGGAGGCCCACTAAGAAGAAGACTGCACCGACCGCAAGGGCTGTCTTTTGAATGTTGGTCCGGTCCACCGCGCGACCGTCGGAACTCATGCTGGTCATGATCTCTCCTGTTTGCCGTTATGTTCACACCGTGGCTGCCGGGCCGCCGCCTGACCATAGACTTAAACCCCGACATCATAAGTATACTTAGTAAACAGATTGGGATTCATAACAGACCCATCACAAATGGCCCACCAGGACCTGGAGCAAAAGGCAGGCTGAGCAGGCATGACGTCGATTTGGTTGGATCGGGCGGACACTTTCACAACGGACCCGTTCGAAGCCGGAAGCAGCTATGACACCGTGGTGGCAGGCGCCGGACTCACCGGCCTCGTCACGGCACTCCTCCTGGCCCGCTCGGGGCAGAAAGTGCTCGTCCTGGAGGCCAGGTACCCCGGCGCAGTCACCACAGGAAACACCACCGCCAAAGTGTCCCTGCTCCAGGGGACCTTCCTGTCACAGCTCGCCCGCCAGTACTCGCAGAAGCAGGTGCAGGCATATGTGGACGGCAACCGCGAAGGCCAGGCCTGGCTCCTGCGCTACCTCGACGAGAACGGAGTGCCGTACCAGCGGAGGGACGCCTACACCTACGCCGCGTCCCCCCAGGGCACGGAAAAGCTCCGCGAAGAGGTCAGTGCCGGCACCACCGCCGGGCTGGACATGGAATACGTGCGCGACGCCGGACTGCCGTTTGCCGTTCACGGCGCCGTGCGCCTGGCGGACCAGGCACAGATCAACCCGATGGAGGTGCTGGACGTCCTGGTGTCCGACCTCCGCAGCCGGGGCGGATCGGTCGTGGGCGGCGTGCGGCTCCGGGACGTCACGGGCGCCGGACCCGCCACGGTCCACACAGCCCAGGGCAACGTCACCGCCAACCAGGTGGTGCTGGCCACCGGCATCCCGGTGCTGGACCGCGGCCTGTACTTCGCCAAGCTCACACCCAGCCGCTCCTACGCGGCGGCGCTGCAGCTGCAGGAGGACCAGGCGCCTCCACCGGGAATGTACCTCTCAGTGGAACAACCCACCCATTCGCTGCGGGACTATGAGGCGGACGGCCGGCGGCTGCTGCTGGTGGGCGGGCACGGACACCATGTGGGCAGGGCCAGGTCCGAGAAACACCACCTGGGCAGCCTCCTCGACTGGGCCGTGCGGCATTACCCCGGCGCGGTTGCCACCCATACCTGGTCCGCGCAGGATTACCTGCCAACCAACCTCATGCCCTTCTTCGGCAAGTTCCCCCGCGGCAAAGGCCATATCTACTTCGGTACCGGCTACAACAAGTGGGGCATGACCAACGCGGTGGCCGCCGCCGTCGGAATTTCCGCTGACATCCTGGGCGGGAACGTGCCATGGGCGAACACCATCCACCACCGCGTTACCGCACCCTCCGGCGCCCTGTCCGCCGTCGCCCTAAATGCGGGAGTAGCAGCCAAGCTGGCCTCCGGCTGGGGACAGGTGGCTGCCCAGGGCCTGCGGAGGGACAAAAGCCAGCCTGCTGAGCCCGCGCCGGTGGTTCCGGCCGAAGGCGAGGGCAAGGTTTACCGCGAGGGACCCAAACCAGTGGCCGTGTCCACCGTTGCCGGCACCACGTGCAGGCTGTCCGCCGTCTGCACCCACCTCGGCGGGATCCTGCACTGGAATGACAGCGAGCTGACGTGGGACTGCCCACTGCACGGCTCCCGTTTCAGCAGCGACGGAAAGCTCCTGGAAGGGCCCGCCACCAAGGACCTTCCGGCCGCAGGAAAGGCTTGAGCCAGGCATCGGGGAGGCCTGCGGCAAGGCCGGAGCACGGCCGGCATCAGTGTCGGTGGCTTGGGGCATGATGGAGGCATGATCCAGGAACAGGGCCCCCAAACTGGAAACACCAATGGCGGGACTGCCGGCGGGAATGCCGGCGGCGCCGCCGCCATGGCACAGTTCAGCCGGCCCACCAGGGACTGGTTCCTCGGCGCCTTCCCAGGGCCGACGCCCGCACAGGAGGGCGCGTGGCGGGCGATTTCCTCAGGTTCGCACGCCCTGGTGGTGGCTCCTACCGGTTCGGGTAAGACCCTTGCCGCTTTCCTCTGGGCGCTGGACCGGCTGCTCATCGCCTCCACCGAAGAAACGGAGGCTGCCGAGCGCCATGCCGCCGCATCCGGCGCTGCCGCTGCCACGGGCGAAAAGGCCCCCGCCAAAGGCAAGCGGATACGGGCCCCCAAGCGCAAGACCCGAGTCCTCTACATCTCGCCGCTGAAAGCCCTTGGCGTGGACGTCGAACGGAACCTCCGCTCGCCGCTGATCGGCATCACCCAGACCGCCAAGCGGCTCGGCCTGCCGGCACCGCTGACCACCGTGGGCGTGCGCTCGGGGGATACTACTGCCGCGGACCGCCGGACGCTGCTGACCAGCCCGCCGGACATCCTCATCACCACCCCGGAATCGCTGTTCCTGATGCTGACCTCCAGGGCACGGGAAACGCTGGCCGAAGTGGACACCGTCATCATCGATGAAGTCCACGCGGTGGCCGGGACTAAACGCGGCGCCCACCTGGCCGTCTCACTCGAACGGCTGGATGCCTTGCTGCCCAAGCCGGCGCAGCGCATCGGCCTGTCCGCCACGGTGGAACCCAAGGAGCTCGTGGCGCAGTTCCTCGCAGGGTCGGCACCGGTGGAAATCGTGGCCCCGCCCGCCAAGAAGAACTGGGACCTCACAGTCTCCGTTCCCGTGGAGGACATGTCCGACCTCCAGGGCGCTGCCGGCGCCTTTGACTCGGGCCCGGCCTCCGGACTGCAGCCGCAGGCATCCATCTGGCCGCATGTGGAAGAAAAGATCGTGGACCTGGTACTCGCCAACCAGTCCACGATCGTCTTTGCCAACTCCCGCCGGCTGTCCGAGCGGCTCACGGCACGGCTCAACGAGATTTACGCTGAGCGGCAGCTGGTGGCCGTGGGCGGCGGCTGGGATGATCCGGGCTCCCAACCGGCGTCAGGGATTCCCGCCTCCACGGCCACGCCCGCGCACATGATGGCGCAGGCGGGAAGCTCGGCGGGCGCGGATCCGGTGCTGGCGCGCGCGCACCACGGCTCGGTTTCCAAGGACCAGCGTGCGCTCATTGAGGACGACCTGAAGTCCGGGCGGCTGCGGTGCGTGGTGGCCACCTCGTCCCTGGAACTGGGCATCGACATGGGTGCCGTGGACCTGGTGGTGCAGGTGGAATCGCCGCCGTCCGTTGCCAGCGGCCTGCAGCGGGTGGGCCGCGCCGGCCACCAGGTGGGCGAAGTCTCCCAGGGTGTCCTCTTCCCAAAGCACCGTGCCGACCTCGTCCACACAGCCATCACCGTGGAGCGGATGCTGGCAGGCAAGATCGAGCGCCTCAGCATCCCCGCCAATCCCCTGGACATCCTGGCCCAGCAGACCGTCGCTGCCGCCGCCCTCGGCAGCATCGACGTTGAGGAATGGTTCGCCACCGTGCGGCGCTCCGCCCCTTTCGCGTCCCTCCCCCGCTCCGCCTTCGAAGCCACCCTTGACCTGCTGGCCGGCCGCTACCCGTCGGACGAATTCGCCGAGCTTCGTCCCAGGATCATCTGGGACCGCAACGAAGGCACCATCGAGGGCAGGCCGGGGGCTCAGCGCCTGGCCGTGACCTCCGGCGGAACCATCCCGGACCGTGGCCTCTTCGGCGTGTACATCATCGGCACCGAAGTGGAAGGTGCCGCATCCCCTTCCGCTGACGGCAAGCCGGCGCCCGCGCCAAAGGGAGGACGGCGCGTCGGCGAGCTGGACGAGGAAATGGTGTACGAGTCCCGGGTGGGGGACGTCTTTGCCCTGGGCGCGACGAGCTGGAAAATCGAGGACATCACGCACGACCGAGTGCTTGTCTCCCCGGCCTTTGGCCAGCCGGGCAAGCTTCCCTTCTGGAAGGGCGATTCCCTGGGCCGGCCCGTGGACCTGGGGCGCGCCCTCGGCGCGTTCGTCCGCGAACTGTCAGCCTCCGACGTCGGCCCTGCCACCGAGCGCTGCGAGGCAAGCGGCCTGGATGCCTTCGCGGCAAACAACCTGATCCAATACCTCAAAGAGCAGAAACTGGCCACCGAGGTTGTACCGAACGACACCACGCTGGTGGTGGAGCGGTTCCACGACGAGCTGGGCGACTGGCGGGTGATCCTGCACAGCCCCTTCGGCATGCCCGTGCACGCGCCCTGGGCCCTCGCCGTCGGGCAGCGGCTCCACCAGCGCTATGGGATGGACGGCTCCGCCATGGCCGCCGACGACGGGATCGTGCTTCGGGTGCCCATGATGGAGGATGAGCCGCCGGGAGCGGAGCTGTTCCTGTTCGACCCCGAGGAGCTGGAACAGATCGTCACCGCCGAGGTGGGCGGCAGCGCGCTCTTCGCGTCGCGGTTCCGGGAGTGTGCTGCCCGTGCCCTGTTGCTGCCGCGGCAGACTCCCGGCAAGCGGCAGCCACTGTGGCAGCAGCGGCAGCGCTCCGCGCAGCTGCTCGATGTTGCACGGAAGTACCCGACTTTCCCCATCGTGCTGGAAACCGTCCGTGAATGCCTGCAGGACGTTTACGACCTTCCCGCTTTGAAGGACATCGCGGCGTCGGTGGAGCGGCGCGAGCTGAGGATTGTCCAAACCACCACCTCCCAGCCCTCGCCGTTCGCCAAGTCCCTCCTGTTCGGGTACGTGGCACAGTTCCTCTACGAGGGCGACTCCCCGCTGGCTGAGCGCCGGGCTGCCGCACTCGCCCTCGACTCCACGCTCCTCAACGAGCTGCTGGGGCGGGTGGAACTGCGCGAACTGCTGGATCCCAAGGTCATCGAGGCCACCGAGCGCGAGCTCCAGCGGCTGGCCCAGGACCGGCGGGTGCGGGGAATGGAGGGCGTCGCCGACCTGCTGCGGCTCCTTGGCCCCCTGGCACCGGAGGAAGTAGCCGCCCGGCTGGAACCGGCCGCGGCGGTGGAATCTGCACCGGTGGTTGAGCCTGCCGGCGTGGTTGATCCTGCCGAAACCGGGCGCACCCACACGGAGCCCATCCACGCAGAGCCCACCAACACAGAGCCCACCAACACCGCGCACGCCCAACCCGCAGAAGCCGCTGCCCACCTCACCGCCCTGCAGCGGGCCAACCGCGCCATCAAGGTAAACATCGGCGGCGTGGAACGCTTTGCCGCCGTTGAAGACGCCGCGCGGCTCCGCGACGCCATTGGCGTTCCGCTGCCCATGGGCGTCCCGCTCGCCTTCATCGAGCCCGTGGCGGACCCCCTCGGCGACCTTGTTTCGCGCTACGCCCGCACGCATGGACCCTTCACCGCCGCCGAGGCCGCAGCGCGGCTGGGCCTGGGTGTGGCAGTCGTCAGCACGGCCTTGAAGCGCCTGGCCGCGGACGGGCGCGTGGTGGAGGGCGAGTTCCGGCCGCATGCCGCACAGCCGGAAGCCCCCCGGGACGTCGGGGTCGGCGGCGAAGCCGCTCCCGCCGATGGTGTGGAACCTGGTGTGGTGGAACCGGGCCCCCAGCCGGCAGGAGACGGCCCCTCGCCGCACGTGCCCCTCCATGCTGCCGTCAGCGAATGGTGCGACGCCGAGGTCCTGCGGAAGCTCCGCCGTCGTTCGCTGGCGGCCCTCCGCGCGGAAGTGGAACCAGTGGACGCGGCAGCCTACGGGCGCTTCCTCCCCGCCTGGCAGCATGTCCGCACGCCAGGCGGCGGCCGCGGCCAGCCCTCGCTGCGGGGCCTGGACGGCATCATCACGGCCGTTGACCAGCTCTCCGGAATTCCTGTTCCGGCATCCGCGTGGGAGCCGCTCATCCTCGCCAGCAGGGTGTCCAACTACCAGCCGGCCATGCTGGACGAGCTCATGGCCGCCGGGGAAATCCTTTGGTCCGGCGCAGGCGCCCTGCCCGGGAATGACGGCTGGATCAGCCTTCACCTCGCCGACTCCGCGGAACTGACCCTGAACCCCGCAGTCGAGTACGAACCCGGTGATGCCCAGCAGCGGCTGCTGAACCACCTGCGGAACAACGGCGGCGGCTACTTCTTCCGGCAACTGACGGACGTCGCCGGCGGCATGGACTCCGTGCTCAGCGACCAGGAAGTGGTCGCGGCGCTCTGGGACCTGGCCTGGGCAGGCCGGATCACCGGGGACACCTTCGCCCCGGTCCGCGCCCTGATTGCCGGTGGACATACAGCGCATCGGCAGGTGGCGCGGGCACCGCGGGCCAGGGCTCCGCGGCTCAGCAGGCTGGGCCGTTCCCACGGAAGCGGGCTCGTGGGCTCGCCGGGACTGGCGGGCGGTCGTTATGGCGCCTTGGCCGGGGCGGCCGCAACTCCCCCGATGGCTGCCGGCCGCTGGTCCGCCCTTCCGCAGCCGGAACTGGACGCCACCATCCACGCCCGCGCCACTGCCGAACTCCTGCTGGACCGCTACGGGGTGGTCACCAGGGGATCCGTGATGGCGGAACAGATCCTGGGCGGCTTCGGCCTGATGTACAAAGTCCTGGCCAGGCTGGAGGAGGCAGGGCGCTGCCGCCGCGGCTACTTCATTGAGCACCTGGGCGCGGCCCAATTCGCCGTTCCGGCCACTGTTGACCGGCTGCGCTCGTACTCAGAGGACAGCCAGCTCGCCAAGCCCGAGCCGGTTGCCCTTGCCCTGGCCGCCACGGACCCGGCCAACCCGTACGGTGCAGCCCTCCCCTGGCCCGCCCTCCAGGACGACGCCGGCACCGGGCACCGTCCGGGGCGGAAAGCCGGCGCCCTGGTGGTGCTGGTGGATGGGGCGCTGGTCCTGTACGTGGAGAGGGGCGGGAAGACCCTGCTGGCTTTCAGCGGCGATGATGCCGTGCTGGCGGCGGCAGGCGCAGCCCTGGTGGGCGTGGTGAACCGCGGGGCCGTGGACAAACTCATCATGGAGAAGGTCAACGGCCACGGCATCCTGGACACCCCGGTGGCTGCAGCCCTCAGCTCCGCCGGCGCCTACTCCACCCCGAAGGGACTGAGGATCCGTGCCTGAGGGCGACTCCGTCTGGCGTGCAGCCAACCAGCTGCACCAGGCACTGGCAGGCCAGACACTGCTTGGCTCCGATTTCCGCGTTCCGCGCTTCGCCACGCTGAACCTTGCCGGCTGGACCGTGGCCGAGGTAGTCGCGCGCGGCAAGCACCTGCTGATGCGCGTGGTGGGACCGGACGACAAGAGGCTCACCATCCATTCCCACCTGAAGATGGAAGGGGCCTGGCAGGTCTACCCGCCCGGGGGGAAGTGGCGGAAACCAGGCTACACGGCCCGTTGCGTGCTGCGGACCGCGGCTGCGGACGCCGTCGGATTCTCGCTGGGCATCGTGGAAGTGGTGGCCACCGCAAGCGAGGATTCCATCGTGGGATTCCTGGGCCCGGACCTGCTGGGCCCGGACTGGGACCCGGACGAAGCAGAACGGCGGATCCGCTCCGCCCCGGACGTCCCCGTGGGCGTGGCCCTCCTGGACCAGCGGAACCTTGCCGGGATCGGCAACATCTACCGGTGCGAGGCGTGCTTCCTCTCCGGGGTGCACCCCGCCTCGCCGGTGTCCTCGGTGGCGGACCTGCGGACCCTCATGACCGACGCGAAGCAGCTCCTGGAAGTCAACCTGGGCCCCGGCCGCCGGGTCACCATCCTCAACGCCAGGGGCCTTCCGGTGGGCAGGATGGCGGGGCGGCCCGGCTACTGGGTGTACCGCAGGGAACACCAGGCCTGCCTCAAGTGCGGAACACCCATCCGGCGCGGGGTGCTGGGCAAGCTGAACGGCGACGAGGAACGGGACATCTACTTCTGCCCCACATGCCAGCCCCTGTTGGCCTAGGATTCCCCGCCCCCGCCTGCCGCCTCAGTTGGTGCTGGCAAGCGGCTCCGGGGCTGCGCTTCGGGAGTCGCCGCCGCTTCCAGCGTCGGCGTGTGCAGCGGGCACCATGAAGACCGGCAGCAGGAGCTGGACCAGGGGGCCGATGGCAAGGGCGTACACAACAGTCCCCACTCCCACGGAGCCACCAAGGAACCAGCCGACGGCGAGGACAACAACTTCGATCAGCGTGCGGGACACCCGGACAGACCAGCCAGTACGCCTCGCCAGCCCGGTCATCAGTCCGTCCCGTGCGCCGGGACCGAAACGGGCGCCGATGTAGCAGGCCGAAGCGATGCCGTTCAGCAGCACCGCGCCGGCAAGCAGGCCCACCTGTCCGCCCAGGTGGGAGAACGCGGGAATCAGGGCGAGACCGATGTCCGCGAACAAGCCAACCAGGACGGCGTTGCAGAGGGTTCCGAACCCCGGCCACTGCCGCAACGGAATCCACAGCAGCAGCACCAGGAAACTGACGATGATGACCACCACACCGATGCTGAGCCCGGTCCTGCCGGCGACACCCTGGTGAAAGACATCCCACGGGTCCAGGCCCAGCCCGGCGTGGATGAACATAGCGAGGGAGATGCCGTACATGGCAAGGCCGGTAAAGAGCTGAAGAAGTCTGCGGGTCAACATACACACCACCCTGTCAGAAAACTGGCCTTGATTTACATAGCCAGTCTGAAATACTGGCCTGATGTCATCCCTCACCGCCGCCGGCCTTGCCCGTCTCTTGGGCGAGTGGAACGTTGGTGCCGCGGCCGCTTACCGCGAGCTGGCCGACGTCGTACGCCTGCTGGTGCTCGACGGGCGGGTGGCCCTGGACACGGCCCTGCCCAGCGAGCGGGCGCTGTCCGACATCCTGGGCGTCAGCCGGACCACGGTGACTGCCGCCTACGGCCTGCTCCGTGACCAAGGTTTCCTTACCGGCGGCCAAGGCAGCAGGAGCCGGACACGGATCCCGCCGGTGACCCCGGCAGGCACCACGGTGTTCACAGGCCCGGCGCGCAAGGACCCGGCGCTCACCGCCCCCGGACTGGCTGCCCCGGAAGGACTGATCGACCTCGCCTATGCCTCGCTTCCCGCCAGCGGAGAGGTGGTGCACCGCGCGTTCGCGGCGGCCCTCACCGAGCTCCCGGCCCTGCTCCCCGGCTTCGGCTACGACGCCATCGGCCTGCTCCCCCTGCGGGAGGCAGTGGCGGCGCGCTACACCGCGGCCGGAGCGCCCACAACCGCGGACCAGATCTTGGTGACGTCGGGCGCGCAGCATGCCCTCAACATCGTCCTTCGCGCCCTTGCCGGCCGGCAGGAACGGGTGCTGGTGGAGCACCCCAGCTACCCGAACGCCCTCGATGCCATCCGGGCGGCCGGGTGCCGCCCCGTTCCGGTGGCATTCTCCGGGGGCCGGCCGGGGTGGGACATGGACAGCATCCAGGCGGCACTGCAGCAGCAGCGGCCCAAGCTGGCGTACGTGGTTCCGGACTTCCACAATCCAACGGGCCAACTGATGCCGGACCTCCAGCGCCGCCGGCTGGTCCGCGCGGCCGCGGCCGCCGGCACCGTCCTGGTGGTGGATGAGACCCTCCGGGAGCTGAACCTTGACGGCGCCGGGACCACTCCCGTCGCGGCTTTCAGCCCGGCAGTGGTAACCATCGGCTCGCTCAGCAAATCCCATTGGGGCGGCCTCCGCACAGGCTGGATCCGGGCTACTCCGGACCTGGTCCAGCGCTTTGCGGCAGCGCGGACCTCGCTGGATCTGGGCGGACCCCTGATGGAGCAACTGGCCGCCGCCCACCTGGTCAGGGCCTTGGACGAGCCCCTGCCGGCCCGTCTAGCCGCGCTCCGGGACAGCCGGGCCGCGCTCCTGGAACTCCTCGCCGGCCACTTGCCCGAATGGGAGGTGGCGTACCCTGCCGGCGGCCTCTCGGCGTGGTGCAGGCTGCCGGCCCCCATCAGCACTGCGCTGACAGTCATAGCCCCCGACTTTGGAATCCGACTGGCGGCAGGGCCGCGCTTCGGGGTTGGCGGCGCCTTCGAACGCTACCTCCGGGTGCCCTTTACCCTGCCGCCGGAGAAGCTGGAGACCGCAGTCCTGGCCCTGCGTTCAGCGCAGGACCGGCTGGATGCCGCCCCGCAGCTCCGGCGCACCCTCAGGAACGCCCCGGCCGTGGCCATTGCCTGACCCTCGGCTGTCGCCAGCGGTGCGCGTCCCGGCGGCAGCCCTACGCGTACACCTTCGCCAGGAAGTTGCCCCATGCCCTGGCGGTGGCTTCGGAATCCCCTGCACCGCTGAAATCATGGACGGTCATCCCGACGGGTGCGCCCCACGCGTTGCGGCCGAAGAAGCGGTACATGGCCTCGGATGTCCGCAGGCCAAGGAAGTGCTCATTGGAGAAGTCCACTTCCCCTGAAAGCCTCCCCACGCCGTCGAGCTCCACGTCCAGGCGGGAACCCTGCTCCGCGGACGCCACGCCCAGCGCGCCGCGCAGCCGGGCAAAGCCGTCTGGTGACTGGGACGCCGCCGGCGCCTGGATGTCCGTGAATACCACGGGCCGGCCGTCGAAGTACTGCAGGTACTGGCCCAAGGTGTGGAGGTAGAACTCGGTGTGGCGGGAGGCGCCGTCGTACTGTTCGTCCCAGTTGTCCGCAAAGATCCCGCTGTGGACGTAGTGGAGGCGGGCGCCACCGCCGTCAAGCGGTTCCAGGACGTGCTCCAGCTGGTTGAACCAGCCGTCGGGCCCCTCCATCCTGGACACGAGGTGCGTCGGGTATTCCTTGACGGTCTTGACGTCCGGCCACTGGTCCGTGGGGAACATCCACGCGGGCGTTCCAGTGGTCACAGCCTCCCACACGCGCTCCGGCGTGCCCGGAAGCTCGGTGTCGCAGACGATTTCGAAGTTGCGGTTGTCAGTCATTGTCCTGCTCCTTGCCTGAGGGGGTTTCCGTTGTTTCCTTGAGCGGCTTGAGGACGGGATGAAGGGCCACCACGAGGCGGTGCCGCCGCCCGCGGGGAGCGTCGCCGTCGTGGTATTTGTCCACCAGCCGGGTGACTGCCACGCCGAGCTCCTCGGCGAAAGCAGCGCGGTCGGCCGCGGTGCGGAAGGTGACTTCGCCGTCCACCGCGAACGTGGCCAGCTCCTGGCGGGCCGCGGCCGCGCCGGCAATCAGCTTGCCGAGCTCCTGCACCATCCGGCCTGCAAGCGCCAGCAGCCAGAACGCCGAGAAATGGCTGGAAAAGCGGCCCGGATCCGGTGAGATCGAGGCCAGCGCCTGGGGCGAGATCAGGTAGGACGAGGCCGTGGCCTGGACGACGCGCTCGGTCACGTTGCCCTTGCGCCGCTCCTCCACCAGCTCCACCAGCCCGTGCTTCTCCAGGGCCTTCAGATGGTAGTTGACCTTCTGCCTCGGCAGCGCCAGCCTGACCGCGAGCCGGGTGGCCGATGCCGGCTGGACCAGCTCCCGAAGGATCCGGGTACGGATCGGATCGAGTGACGCCTCGGCCGCCGCCGGGTCCTCAATAACCGCTATCTCCAACATGCTTCCAGTATCGTCACCGACAATTTTTATTGTCAAGAACTTTTTTGTCGTCGGTTTTAGTTCGCCGAACGGGCAGGATCGCGCGCCGGTAGAATGGACCGGTGATGCAATCCCCCCTCCCCGTGCGCGACGGCGTGAACGCCACCCGCCTGCGCCTGCCGGAAGAGGGCCCGTGGGACACCGCAATGGACTACATGATGCACCGCTGGGGGCATATCGATCCGCAGGGCATCGAGGACAGGTTCGACGCCGGCGAGATCGTTGGCGAGGGCGGGGTGCCGCTGGACCGGGCTACTCCCCTCCAGGATCACACCTTCATCTGGTACTACCGCAGCCTGCCGCCGGAGACGCGGATCCCGGTGGACATCCGCATCCTCCACCAGGACGAGCACCTGCTGGTGGTGGACAAGCCGCATTTCCTGCCCACCACCCCGGGCGGCACCTACATCCAGGAGTCGGCGCTGGTGCGCCTGCGCAACCAGCTGGAACTGCCGGACCTGATTCCCATGCACCGGCTTGACCGCATGACCGCCGGGGTACTGCTGTTCTCCACCAATCCGCAGACCCGCGGCAAGTACCAGGTGCTCTTCGAGAAGCGCCAGGTGCAGAAGGAGTACGAGTGCGTGGCCGCCGCCCACCCTGCCCCCGGCCATGCCGCCGTCGAATTTCCCGTGGTGGTCCGTAACCGGATGACCAAGTCCCGCAGCTACCTGCTCGCCGAAGTGGTGGACGGTGAACCCAACGCGGAAACCCGGATCGAGCGGCTGGAAACGTTCGACGCCGGCGCTTCCCCGGGTGCCTCCGGCGCCACGGCCGCGGCATCGGGCGGTCCCCGGCGCCTCGCGCGGTACCGGCTGGAGCCGCATACCGGAAAGACCCACCAGCTGCGGGTGCACATGGCTTCACTCGGCCTGGGCATCATTAACGACGCGTTCTATCCGGAGCTGCTGGACAAGGCACCGGACGACTACAGCCGGCCGCTCCAGCTGCTGGCCCGCGGCATCCGGTTTGTTGACCCCATCGCGGGAGTGCCCGTGGAGTACCGCAGCCGGCTTGAACTCAGCACTGCCGGCCCCGCCCGCAGCTGACCGGCCGCGCCTGGCCGCTGCGTCCTCTGGATGGCGGGTGCCGACGGGACTATCCTGAGGGATACCTGGGCCAAGGCAAGGAAGCACAATGGACGCGCTCATCGAAATACCCGGCGATCGGACAGCCGCCCGTTTTGCCTACGCAGCAGCCGGGCTGGGCGCGGTGGGAGTGGCCACCCTGGGCGCCATGTTTGCCGTGGAAGTCCCCCGCAACGGACCCTATGTCTTCGGCACCATCAATGACGCAACGGGCGCCGTGTTCAACCTGGCGGCCATCCCCGTAATCCTCCAGGTCCACCGCCGGCTGCCCCGGACGGGCGCCTCCGACGCCGGCAAGTGGGTGGTCATTGCTTCCTGCGCGGCCGGATCCGCAAGCTCGTTCCTGCTGGTTTCCAGGCAGCTCGATTTCAAGAGCTCCACCGCCATTTCGGTCGCGGCGATGACCGTCCAGGCGGGCTGGTTCCTGCTGGCACACCGGGAGCTCCTGGCCTCCGGCGGGTACCCGCGGAAGCTCGCCAGACTGGGGCATGCCATTGGAGGTTCGCTGCTGGTGGCGCTGCCCGTGGCCGCCCTCACCGCAGTGGAGCAGCTTCCCCGCTGGATCCGCTACGGGGTTGGCGGTGTCGGCGTCGCGGCGGGAGCAGCCGCCTGGATCGCCTGGCCGTACTGGTACTTCCTGGCCGGCCGGCAGTTGGGCCATGGACTTCGGCAGCGCTGAGAGCTGGGGGACGGCGATCTACTTTTGGATCATCCCCGTGGTTCTCGGTGATGCCATCTTCCCGCCCGTTCCCTCCGAAATGGTGGTGATAACCGCCGGCGCCCTGTCCGCGGACGGACGCGCCAACGTCTTCCTGGTGGTAATACTCTCGGCCGTGGCCTCCTGGATCGGCGACATGGTGGTTTTCCAGCTCTTCCGGCGGCGGCTGAGCCACGTGCTGGACCGGTGGAAGTGGGGCCGGCGGGTCCACCAGGGCATCCACGAAGCCATCGCCAAAGCCGGCCGTTCGTCCACCTACGGGACCATCATCGGTGCCAGGTTTATCCCGGGCGGCCGGCTGGCCACCTCGGCCGCTGCCGGCATAGCCAACGTCTCCGCGCCGGGATTCAGCCTGTGCGCGGGCATCGGGGCAGTGCTGTGGGCATGCTGGCTGGTGGGCCTGGGCTACTTCACGGGCTCGGCAACCAAGCTGCCGTTTTGGGCCAGCTCGCTGATTGGAGTGGCGCTCGGCCTGGTGGTGGGCGCCGCCGTCGGCGTGATCGTGACCCGGCGGCGCGGCAGCCGGTCACCAGTGGAGGAACCGGGCCCTCTGGGCTGAGCGCTGGACGACTCCGGGCCCAGTGGCAGCGGGTCCTACACGGGAGCCCAGCGGCCGCGGTTGCGGCGCAGCACCGTGAGCGAACCGGTGAGGGCAACGCGTTCGACGGCGTCCCGCATGATGGCTGCCGATTCCCGCGCCTGCTTGTTCTCACCGCTGTACTCGGTGGCCTCCACGAGGAACCGCAGGTTCAGCTGCGGCACCCCGCCGGCAATCTGCAGCTGGTTCGACTCCACATGGTGGCGGGTTCCCAGCGCTTCCACCGCAGCGTCCATCACGGCTTCAGGCGGGTTACCCGGCCGAAGTCCGGTGATCTTCAGGCGGGTCTGGAAGGAGGGCATGCCTTCAACCCTAATCAATAGCCTGCGAAAAGCCCGTCCGGCAGTGGATCCAAATCACCCATGGCGGTCTCCGGTACGGCGGGGCTACACTAGCCCCGCGGTCTCATCTTCAGTATCAACAACGAGAAAAGAAGACGGAACATGAGACGGAATATCCTTCGCGCCTTTGCCACCACATTTGCGGTCCTCCTGGCCTCGGTTTTGGGCATCAGTGCCGCTTCAGCAGGCTCGGGCCAGAGCGACCTGGCGGCGGTTCGCCAAGCCACGGTCCAGTACCGCAACGTTGACGCAGCCGTAATGGCCGGGTACGAGGCAGTGGGTGAATGTGTTCCAGGCATGGGCTTCCACTACGTCAACTTCAGCCAGTTCGGCCAGATGGACCCGCTGACCCCGGACGCACTGACGTACGCAGCCAACAGCGCGGGCCAACTCAGGCTGGTGGCCGCAGAATGGTTCAAGGTGGACGAGGACCAAGACCTGGGAACCGACAGCGACCGGCCCTCCATGTTTGGCAAGGACTTTGACGGCCCCATGCTGGGCCACGCCCCTGGCATGCCGATCCACTACGACCTCCACGCCTACCTCTGGCAGGGTAACCCGGACGGTGTGCTGGCAACCTACAACCCGAAGGTCCGCTGCCTGTAGGGGCAGCAGCGGCCACTTACGGATGCGCTATCACTTTTAGTTGCTTCCCGGCACGGGAGCAACCAAGAGTGATGGCGCAACGCCAGAACGCCTAGCCCGTGTTCCGGAGCCCGGCTGCCACGCCGTTGACGGTGATCAGCATGGCGCGCTGGAGGCGTTCGTCAATTTCGGCGCCGCTGATGCCATCAGCGGCTTCAGCCGCTTCAGCCCGGACGCGGCGCAGGAGCTCCACCTGCAGGTAGCTGATGGGATCCAGGTATTGGTCCCGGATTTCGAGTGAACGCTTGAGCGTGGGCTGGGCATCCAGGAGCAGGTTCTCGCCTGTCAGCTTCTGCACCTCGGATACTGTCAGCTCATACTCCTCCCGGATGGACCGGAAGATGTGATGCAGTTCCTCGGGGACGAGGGTGGAGACGTAGTAGCCGGCGATGTCCAGGTCCGTCTTGGCGAGGGTCATCTCCACGTTGGAGAGCACGGACCGGAAGAAATGCCAGTTCTCCCACATTTCCACGAGCTGCGCCGCGTTGCCGGCCTCGCGGGCCGCCTTGAGGCCGGAGCCCACGCCGAACCAGCCGGGGACGATCTGGCGGGACTGCGTCCAGCCGAACACCCAAGGGATGGCACGCAGCCCGCCGAGGCCCGCTCCGGAATCCGGCCGCTTGGACGGGCGGGAGCCGATGTTCAGCGAGCCCAGTTGCTCCACCGGGGTGGAGGCCATGAAGTAGGCCGGAAGGTCGGGGTTGTCGATCAGGTTCCGGTAGCGGTCGAAAGCGGCGTCGGAGATGGTCTCCATGACGTGCCCGTAGCGTTCCCGCTGGTCGGCGGAGGTGCGCGGGTCCTTGTGCAGGGCCGAGCCCTGCAGCACGGCGGCCAGGGACAGCTCAAGGTTTTCGCGGGCGAGCTCGGGCAGGGAGTATTTGTCCGAGATGACCTCGCCCTGTTCCGTGAACTTGATCTCGCCTTCGAGCACGCCGTTGGGCTGCGCCAGGATGGCATCGTACGTGGGTCCGCCGCCGCGGCCCACCGACCCGCCGCGGCCATGGAACAGGCGCACGCGCACGCCGTGCTTGGCGGCGACGTCCCGCAGCTTCCGCTGGGTCTTGTGGATTTCCCACTGGCTGGTCATCACGCCGGATTCCTTGTTGGAGTCCGAGTAGCCAAGCATGACTTCCTGGACGTCCCCGCGCAGGCGCACCAGTTCGCGGTAGGAGGGATCGGACAGCAGCTGGTCAACGATCTCCGCGGAGGCCCGCAGCTCCTCAACGGTCTCCAGCAGGGGCGCGAACCCGAGCCTGGCGTAGGGCTTCTCGCCAAAGAGGTTCACCAGGCCGGCCTCACGGGCCAGGACGGCCGCGGCCAGGACGTCGTCGGCGCCGCGGGTCATGGAGATGATGTAGGTCTCGATGACGTCCGGGCCGTACGTGCGCAGGGCGCGGCGGATCTCACGGAAGACGTCGTACGTGCCGTCAGCGGCGCCGTCGAGCTTGATCGGGTGCCCGGACAGCGGCCGGCGCGAGGCGAGCTCGGAACCGAGCACCTCAAAGCGTTCCTCGCGGCTGAGTTCCGCATAGCGCAGGCCGGGTCCGCCCAGGCGGTCCATCAGCTGGCCAACGGCGTCATGGTGGTGGTCGGCGTGCTCGCGGATGTCCAGGGTTGCCAGGTGGAGTCCGAACGAGGCGATGGCGCGGCGCACCCGGGCCAGTGCGCCGTCGGCAGCCAACGACGCCGAGTGGTTGCGGAGAGAGAGCTCCACCAGTTCCAGGTCCGCCAGGAGTTCGCCGGTGCCGCTGTAGTCGCGGCCGTGTTCGTGGTGCGAGCCCGCCGCCACCCGCTTGCCGGTGTTGATCAGCTTGGCCTTGATGCAGGTCAGCTTCAGCCGGTAGGGCTCCTGGGCGTTGAGCTCCAGCACCCGCTTATCCAGGCCGGGCAGTTTCTGCAGGTCGGCCTCGATGGATTCCAGCAACTCCGGGTCCGCCCCCGCGAGCGCGGTGGAGTTGGAAAGGATGGAGATCAGTTCGTCGATCATGCCGATGCTGATGCGGACCGCATGCTGGTTCTGGATCTGCAGGATCTCCCGGGTGACCGCGGCGGTGACGTTGGGGTTGCCGTCCCGGTCGCCGCCGATCCATGAGCCGAAGCGGATGGGGGCGTCCTGGGATGCAAGGGTTACTCCGTGCTCGCCCAGCAGGTCGGAGAATTCGCTCAGCATCTCCGGCATTGCGTCGGTGAGGATGCTGCCCAAGTAATAGATGGCGTTGCGGGCCTCGTCCACCGGCGTGGGCCGAACCTGGCGGAGCTCGTCCGTCTGCCACATCTGGTCGATGATTTCGGCCAGCTGGCGGTCCTGGCGCCGGCGTGCAGTGGTGCCCTCTGCGGTGGGCCGGGCCAGCACGTCGGAGAGCTTGCGGATCTTGTCCAGCACGGACCGGCGCGAGGCTTCGGTGGGGTGGGCGGTGAAGATGGGGCGGACGTCCAGCCCGTTGACCACTTCCTGCAGCACCGCCGGTCCGGCCTGGTCAGCGATGTCGGCAACCGTCTTGGCCAGCCAGCCGTCCTTTTCAGCGCGCGTGCGCAGCCCCCGCACCCGGTGGACCTGTTCGGCGGCGTTGGCGAGGTGGAAGTAGAAAGCGAAGGCGCGGACCAGGTCGGTGGCCTGCCCGATGGGCAGGGAGCCCAGGAGCTCGCGGACCTGGGCCACGACGTCATGCGCACTCCAGGGACCGGTGGCGTCCGCACCGCCGCGGGCCGCTTCCTTGGACTCCTTGGTGAGGAGGCGCACCTGCTCCACCAGGTCAAGGAGCTCAGGTCCGTGCTGGCGGACCAGCGATTCTCCCAGCAGGGTGGAGACGCGACGGACGTCTGCCCTCAGTTCGGAGGCAAGATCGGTTTCGGGATTCGTTGCAGTGTGAGCCATGGAAACTATCTTTCGAGGGTTCGGACTTGGCTCGTACACTGCGCTGGATACTGTGAGCCACGTAACTAGCTAAAGATGCTACCCGCACTTCGGCGGCATAGGGGAATCCGTCTCAGATAATGTCGTGCGCTTGGTAACCTACGTGCCGCTTGACGAGTTCGAGCTCCTTCCGGAGTTGCTCAACTTCAGACATATAGCCTGTGAATTCTGCCTTGAGCCGCTTGGCGGCCCTGGCGGTGACTACCATGGCCACCAGCGCCAGGGGCACCGACAGCGCGAGCGCCCAGCCCGCGGCAACAAAGAAATCCAGCGCCACCGGCAACGCGGACCGGAAGTCCACGAACTCGTTGATGCCGTCGGTAACGCCGCCCAGCATCCCTTCCAGCGGTTCCAGGAACTGCCCCACCATCGGTGCGTCAGTGAGCGGAGGCGGGCTCAGTTTTGACTGCTGGTCACCGCCCCAGCGGCCGTCGCCCAGGTGGTTCAGGACGTAGATCCCCGCACCGGCACTGGCTGCCATGAACACCACCAGGGCTGCCAGACCCGCCAGGTCGGGCCGCCGCGGCCGCCACAGGAGGATTGCCACGCCGACTGTTACTGCCGTGATCCAGGTCAGGGCCTTGAGCCATTCGGTGCTTACTCCAGCAAGTATGTCCACGCCACCTATTCAACAGGGCGGACCGTATCAAAGTGGAATGAACGCCGGCGCGGTGCGGTTGTAGGGTATGGCAATCCGACCGTGTGAAAGGAACCATGGGCACCCTCCCCGCAGCCAAGGTGGAGCGCTGGCAGCGCTTCCGCGACAACCGCAACAAAGCCCTAGCCGCCCGCCACGGCTGGCTGACCCTCACCTCGTTCCAGTGGCTTGAGAACTCCCCCGCCGCCGTCGAACTTGCTCCCGGGCTCTGGTCGACGGACGGTACGACCGCGGAACTCACCGCGGTGCCCGCCGACGGCCTGTCCCTGGTGGAGTCAGGGGAACCGGTGTCCGGGACGATTTCCGCGGCCCTCGCCGATGAGGAGTCGCTGATGTGGGTGCAGTTCGGCGGACCTGGCGGGGACCAGGTGGTGGTGGAACTGGCCATGCGGGCCGGGCGCTATGCCATCCGGACCCGGGACTCGGCCTCCCCCGTGCTCACCGGATTCGCTGGCGTGCCAACGTTCGACTACAACCCGGAGTGGGAGGTGGCGGGCAGGTTCGAACCCTATTCCCGGCCCGTGGACGTGCCGATCGCCACGGCCAACCCCCTGGTGGACGGCATCCACCGCACCGTGGGTGAAGTGGTGTTCCGCGTCGGCAGCGCCCACGAGTGCCGGCTGCAGGCGGAGGAGGAAAAACTCGGGGCGCTGTCCGTCACTTTCCATGACGAAACCAACGGCGCCGCCCCGCCGGGACAAACAGCTGACTGGCGCAAGCTGTCCCTGCCGCGGCCCCGAACGGATTCATCCGGAAATGCGACCGTGGTGCTGGATTTCAACCGCGCCATCAACTATCCCAGCGCCTTCACCCCGTACGGCACGTGCCCCATGCCGGTGCGGAACAATTCGCTGGACGTGCGCGTCGAGGCAGGCGAGAAGCTTCCGTACACCCGCGAGGATTAGGCGATGGCCGAAACCCCGGTGATGGCGCGGCCCGCAATCAGGGTGTTGACCTCGAAGGACCCTTCGTAGGTGTAAATGGCCTCGGCGTCGGAGAAGATCTTGGCCATGCGGTAATCGGTCACAATGCCGTTGCCGCCCAGGATGGACCTGCCCATTGCCACAGTTTCCCTCATCCGCGCGCTCAGGTATGACTTCGCGAGCGCCACCTGCGGCATGTCCGCGGCGCCGTCATCCTGCAGCCGCGCGAGGGCGGCCATCATGCCCATGCTCGCCACGGCGTTGCCGAGCATCGTCACGAGCTGCTGCTGGATCAGCTGGAACTGTGCCAGCGGGCGGCCGAACTGCCTGCGCTCCAGGGCGTACTGCCGGGCGACGTCGAAGGCGGCCAGCTGCTGGCCCACGGCCTGCCAGGCGACCATGATCCGCGAGCCCCGCAGCAGCTCCTTGGTGTCCTCGAAGCTGCTGACGGACGCGAACCGGTCCGCCTCGGCCACGCGGACGTCCGCCAGGAGGATGTCCGCGTTCTGCACCGTCCGCAGGGCAATCTTGTTCTCGATCCGGGTCCGCGTGACGCCCGGCAACGTGGCGTCCACGATGAACCCGCGGACCGACCCGTCCGCCTCATCCAGCGCCCACACGAGCATGTAGTCGCAGAACGTCCCGTTGCCGATCCACCGCTTGGCGCCGTTCAGCACCCAGGCATCACCGTCGTCGTCCGCCTCGCCTGTCACAGAGGAGATGCGCCTGGCCCGCGTCTCCATGCCGCCCGCCACGTCCGAGCCGTGGTTGGGCTCAGTCAGGGCGAAGGCACCCGTGATGCGCAATTCCGAGGCGTCCGCCAGCAGCCGCTGCTTCTGGTCCGCGGACCCGAAGTCGTACAGGGCCTGGACAAACAGATCGTGGTGGACCAGGAAGAAAGTGGCAATCGAGGTGTCCACGCGCGTCATCTCGGCGATGACCAGGCCGGCGAACAGGTTGCTGTAGCCGCGCTGGGCGGGCGTGCTGAGTTCAAGGGCAGCCAGTTTGGGCAGGATGTGCGCGGGGAACTCGGCCTTGTTCCACCAGTCCCCTGCGTACGGCGCAATCTCGGCGGCCAGGAAATCCCGCAGTTCGGCGAGCTTGTCCCGTTCCTTTTGGCCCAGGAGGGATTCAAAGGCGAAGAAGTCCGCTGAGGGCAGCTCGGGCTGTGTTTCCATGCTCACTTCGGGCCCATCCGGATGGCGCCGTCCAGGCGGATGGTTTCCCCGTTCAGCATGGCGTTGTCCACGATGTGCGCCACCAGGTTCGCGTACTCGCCGGGCCTGCCCAGCCGTGACGGATGCGGCACCTGCGCGCCCAGGGAGTCTTGCGCCTCCTGCGGCAGGCCGGCCATCATGGGCGTCTCAAAAATGCCTGGCGCGATGGTGACCACCCGGACCAGCGAGCGGGCCAGTTCCCGGGCGATTGGCAGCGTCATGGCCGCCACTGCGCCCTTGGAGGCCGCATACGCCGGCTGGCCGATCTGGCCTTCGAAGGCCGCGACCGAGGCGGTGTTGATGATCACGCCGCGCTCGGGCCCGCCCAGCACCGTAGTGGCCGGCTCGGTGGCTGCCATCGCTGCCGCTGCGAGGCGCAGCACGTTGAAGGTGCCGATGAGGTTCACCTGGATGACCCGGTTGAAGGCCTCGAGCGGAAGCACGCCGTCCCGGCCCAGGACCTTTCCGGGGGTGGCGATCCCGGCGCAGTTCACCACGATCCGCAGCGGGCCAAGGCTGCCCGCGGCGGCGACGGCGGCCTGGACCTCGGACTCGCTGGTCACGTCCGCGGGTGAAAAGACGGCGGACCTGCCTGGAGCGCCGGCCGCGTTCAGTTCTTCTGCGAGGGCAGCCCCTGCCGACGACGGGAGGTCAACCAGCACCACGGAAGCGCCGTCGTCGAACAGGCGCCGGGCTGTTGCCGCCCCCAGGCCGGAGGCACCCCCGGCCACCAGCGCCACAGTGCCGTTGACGTCCATACATCCTCCTTGATGCGCGTCCCCCACGGCAGGCCGGCCGCGGAGGTTAGTTAGTGAATGTTAACTGAAATACGCGAGGCCTGCATCACCGGGGCCCTTCCTGGCCGGCTGGAGGAAGCGGGCTAGGGTGGGATCCATGACGCGTCCGGAGCCCGCCCCTGACCGCCAGGATCCTTCCCACTGGCACGGCAGGGCAAATGAAGCTGCACGATCGGTGACCACGCTCTTCGGCAGGAGGCTCCTGTTCCTGCCGGGCACCCATCTCGGTGCCGTGCAGTGGCCCCCACCTTCCTGGCGCAGGGATCCGAAGGGCGCACTCCCGGGCCCCTGGCATTACTGGTGGCAGGCCCATTACGTTGACTGCCTGGTTGATGCAGGGCGGCGGGAACTCGGCTACGGCGCCACCCCGGCCGCGCGGTTCAACGGCCCGGAACACCCCAGCGCCGGGCGGCTCGCCTCCCGCCTGGTCACCGGCATCCGGCTGCGGAACGCCTTCACGTTCGTCAACAGCTATTACGACGACATGGCCTGGCTGGCGCTTGCCACCCACCGGCTCGACAAGCTGGCCGAGGAGACCCGCAGGCCGGGGCGCGGGCGCAACGCGCGCGTCCGGAAGTCCCTCACCCTCCAGTTCGAGGCCGCGTGTACCGCCGACCTGGGCGGCGGCGCTTTCTGGAGCAAGGCGCGGGATTTCAAGAACACCCCGGCCACGGCGCCGGTCGCCCTCTACTTCGCCCGGACGGGCAGCCCCGGGAAGGCACAGGCGCTGCTGGACTGGCTGGGGGCCACCCTCTTCGACCCGGACCAGGGCCTGTACCTTGACGGGGCGCGGCTGAATGCGGCGGGCGAAGTGGTGCTTGAACGGGCGGTCTACACCTACAATCAGGGCCCCGTCCTGGGCGCCCTCCTGGAACAGGGCGGGGAGGCGAACCTTGCCCGGGCAGCAGTCGTGGTGGAGGCGGTGGACCAGCTGCTGACGGTACCGGCCCCAACCGCCGGCGAGGGCCGCGTCCTGCGGTGCGAAGGAACGGGCGACGGCGGCCTGTTCACCGGGATCCTCTGCCGCTACCTGGCGCTGGCGGCCGCCGATGCCCGGCTGTCCCCGCAGACCCGCAGCACCGCAGCCACGCTGGTGGCCCACACTGCAGGCGCCTTCTGGGCCGGTCGGCGCCCCGCGGAAGCCGGCCCGGCCGCCGGAAGGAACGGCGCAAGCATCTTCTCCGTACATGCCGCCAAGCCGGCACGGGAAACCTGCCCCGCGGGCACCGCCGTCGAACTTTCCACCCAGCTGCAGGCATGGATGGCCCTCGAGGCCGCAGCAACCCTCCCGGACAGCGCGGGCAATTAGGGCACGCAACAGTTCCGTAATTGTTGTGATCCTGCTCACATAAGGTCATTGTGGTTTGGTGGCTTAGGTATGGCTAACCTACGCTTTTTCACGTAGGCCTCCCGAATCCCCCGGCCCATGAGGACTCCGGTCCCGTTGACTTTTTCCCAGAAAGCAGCCCCTCAATGAAGATCCGCAACAGCGCCTTGGCCGGCATCGCCCTCGCCGCCACCGCAGCCCTCGGACTGACCGCCTGCGGCGGCGGTTCCACCCCGGCAGCCACCGGCTCGTCCGCCGCCGGCGGGGACTCGGGCGGAATCACCGTCTACAACGCGCAGCACGAAAGCCTGACCAAGGAATGGATCGACGCTTTCACGGCGGAGACCGGCATCAAGGTCACCATGCGCCAGGGATCGGACACCGAACTGTCCAACCAGATCATCCAGGAAGGCGACGCCTCCCCGGCCGACGTTTTCCTGACGGAGAACTCCCCCGCCATGACCCAGGTTGAGAACGCCGGCCTGTTCGCGGACGTGGACGCGGCAACCGCTGCGCAGGTGCCGGCAGAGTTCCGTCCTTCCACCGGCAAGTGGACCGGCATTGCTGCCCGCTCCACCGTCCTGGTGTACGACAAGAACAAGCTCACGGAAGACAAGCTGCCCAAGTCCATGCTGGACCTGGCGAAGCCGGAGTGGAAGGGTAAATGGGCTGCTTCCCCGTCCGGCGCCGACTTCCAGGCCATCGTTTCCGCGCTGCTGGAACTCAAGGGAGAGGCCGCCACGGAGGAGTGGCTCAAGGGCATGAAGGAAAACTTCAAGGCCTACAAGGGCAACAGCACCGCCATGAAGGCCGTCAACGCCGGTGAAGTGGATGCCGCCCTGATCTACCACTACTACTACTACGGGGACCAGGCCAAGACGGGCGAGAACTCCAAGAACGTCAGCCCGTACTACTTCAAGAACCAGGATCCGGGCGCCTTCCTCTCCGTATCCGGCGGCGGTGTCCTGAAGAGCTCCAAGAAGGCTGCTGACGCCCAGGCGTTCCTGAAGTTCATCACCGGCAAGAAGGGCCAGGAAATCCTGAAGGACGGCACGTCGTTCGAGTACGCCATCGCCTCGGATGTTCCGGCCAACGAGAAGCTGGTTCCGATCGCGGAGCTCCAGGCCCCCATCGTCGATCCCGCCAAGCTCAACTCCGAAAAGGTCACCGACCTGATGACCTCGGCAGGACTCCTCTAAATCCGTGACTCCTGATCTCTCGGCTCCCCCTCGGGGGAGCTCGACGACGGCGGGCCGGGGCAGCAGCCCCCGCCCGCCTTTCGGCGTTTCTGCACTGTCCGCGCTGGCGGTGCTGATTGCCCTGTTTTCGCTCGTTCCGCTGGCCTACGTGGTGTACATGACCGCGGCAACCGGCTGGGACACCGCCGTCGAACTCATCTTCCGGCCGCGCGTGGCCGAGCTGCTGCTCAACACCCTCCTGCTGACGGCGATCACCGTCCCGCTGTGCCTGGTCCTCGGTGTCGCCGGGGCCTGGCTGGTGGAACGCACCGCCCTGCGCGGTGCGCGGATCTGGGCTGTGCTCCTGGCCGCCCCGCTGGCCATCCCCGCGTTCGTCAACAGCTACGCCTGGGTCTCGGCGATCCCGTCGCTCGGCGGCCTGGGCTCGGGAGTCCTGATCGCCACGCTCTCCTACTTCCCGCTGGTCTACATTCCCGCCGCTGCCGCGCTCAGCCGGCTGGACCCGGCCATCGAGCAGTCGGCCGCCGCGCTGGGCCTCGGCGCCTGGCGTTCCTTCTTCCGGGTAGTCCTCCCCCAGCTCCGCATTGCCATGACCGGCGGTGCGCTCCTGGTGGCCCTGCACCTGCTCGCCGAGTACGGGGCGTTCGCCATGATCCGCTTCGACACCTTCACCACGGCGATCATGGTGCAGTACCAGTCAACCTTCAACGGTGCTGCCGGAAACATGCTGGCCAGCGTGCTGGTGTTCTTCTGCCTCCTCCTGCTGCTGGCCGAAGTCAGGAGCCGCGGCACCGCCCGCTACGCCCGCATCGGCCCCGGCGCGCAGGCGAAGGCCCTGCGCCTGCCGCTGCACGCGTACCAGTTTCCCGCCCAGCTGTTCCTGGTGGGACTGACCACACTGGCCTTCGGCCTCCCCCTGTTCTTTGTGCTGCGCTGGGTGGCCTCCGGCGGGACCGCCGCCTGGGCCGCGGACGAGTTCCTGCCGGCCCTCCTCGCCACGCTCGGCTATGGCCTGACCGGCGCCGCGGCCACCATCGTGGTGGCATTTCCGATGGCATACCTGGCTGTCCGCCACCCCGGCTGGTTCAGTAAGTCCCTGGAACTCTCCAACTACATCACCAGCTCCCTGCCCGGCATCGTGGTGGGGCTGGCCTTCGTGACGGTGAGCATCCGGATCGTGCCGGGGATCTACCAGACCGCAGGGGTGCTGGTGGCTGCCTACGTCCTCCTGTTCCTGCCCCGCGCCCTGGTCAACCTCAGGGCAGGCCTGGCCCAGGCTCCGAAGGAACTGGACGAGGCCGCCCAGGCCTTGGGCAAGCCTCCGCTCGTGTCCTTCGTCCGGGTCACCCTGCGGCTCACTGCACCCGCCGCCGCGGGAGGCGCGGCTCTCGTCTTCCTGGCCATCGCCAACGAGCTCACCGCCACCCTCCTGCTGTCCCCCAATGGGACGCGCACCCTTGCCACAGAGTTTTGGAGCAAGAGCAGCGAGATCGACTACGCGGGCGCCGCGCCGTACGCCCTGCTGATGATCCTGCTCTCCGCGCCGATGACTTACCTCCTTTTCCAGCAGTCCAAGAAAGTAGCCGGACAGTGACAGAACAAGCCCCCTCGAGGCTGCCGGAGCCGCGGGTCGCACCGTCCGTGGCGCCCACCACCAACAGCCACCTGGAGATCACCGACGTCACCAAGAACTTTGGCAACCAGGCCGTCCTGAAGGGCGTCAACCTCTCCGTCGCCAAAGGCGGAACCACGGCCATTGTGGGCCCGTCCGGGTCAGGCAAGACCACCCTGCTGCGGCTGATCGCCGGGTTCGAGCACCCGGACACGGGCAGCATTGCGCTGAACGGCACCAAAGTGGCCGGCGACGGCGTCTGGGTGCCTGCGCACAAACGGCACATCGGGTACGTGGCCCAGGACGGCGCCCTGTTCCCGCACCTCAGCGTGGGGCAGAACGTCGCCTTCGGGCTCGATCCGGACCGCCTGCCGGGGGGCCGGCGTGCTGTGGCCGGAAGGATCAGCGAACTGCTGGAAATGGTGTCACTGGACCCGGCCATGGCCAAGCGCCGCCCGCACCAGCTCTCCGGCGGGCAGCAGCAGCGCGTAGCGCTGGCCCGGGCCCTGGCACGCGAGCCCGAACTGATGCTCCTTGATGAGCCCTTCTCAGCACTCGACGCGGGGCTCCGGGTAGCCACCCGCAGGGCAGTGGCGAAGGTCCTGAACGAAGCCGGCGTCACCACCATCCTGGTGACCCATGACCAGGCCGAGGCGTTGTCCTTCGCGGACCAGGTGGCTGTAATGCGCGGCGGCAAACTCGCCCAGATCGGCAACCCGTTCGTGGTGTACACCCGCCCCGCGGACCGGGCCACGGCCGAATTCCTGGGGGACGCGGTCATCCTGGACGCCTGGCTGGAGGGTTCGCTGGCAACCTGCTCCCTGGGGGCGATCCCCGTCCGCAGGCCGCCGGTCCAAGGCCGGGTGCAGCTGATGCTGAGGCCTGAGCAGATCAGGATTGCCGAGGACGGGCCCATCCGGGGAGTTGTGGTGGACACCGACTACTTCGGCCCGGAAACAACGGTGCGCCTGAAACTCTCCGTCCCGCCACAGCTGGCCTCCAGCCCGGACCACCGCTACCCCGGAGGCGGCGAGATCATCACCATCCGGCACTGGAACGCCTCCATCGCCCGGCCCGGCATGGAGCTGTGCCTGCGCGTGGTTGGCGAAGGCGTGGCCTTCCCCCTGGACGACTGACCCCAACTGGGTAGCGCTAAGTGTCGTTTTGGGGCCTCAAAACGACACTTGGCGCTACTTAGTTGGGGGCGGGCGGCGTGGTGGGGGCGGGACCCTTCTTCTGCGGGTACGGGGCCTCGCCCCGCGCCAGCATCTCCACGAACCCGGCAATCCGCCGTTCCCGGGTGGCGGCCTGCACAGCGGAGTTGACCCGGTAAATCAGCGCGAACCGGTTTGTCTTGGTCAGGACGTCGAACATCGCCTGGGCGGCGGGAACCGCGGCAATGGCGGCGGCCAGGTCCGCGGGAACTTCGGCCACGGCCTGCCCGCCGTATGCGTTTGCCCAGCGCCCGTCAGCCTTCGCTGCATTCACGGCCGCCCACCCGGCGTCGGTCATCTTCCCCGCTGCATCAAGCCGCGCCACGTGGCCGACGTTCCGTGCCGACCACGGGCTCCTCCGGGTCCGGGGCGTCATCCGCTGGAGCGACGTGTGCTCATCACGGCGGCGCGTCTGGCCATCGATCCAGCCAAAGCACAGTGCCTCGTCCAGTGCGGCGGCGTAGTCCAGTTCCGTCACGTTTCCGCCCTTTTTGTGCAGGACCAGCCACACCCCGGGGCTGGTGCTGTGGTTCGCCTCGAGCCAGTTGCGCCATGCCACCGCGTCCGGCAGCAGCAGTTCCTCAAGTTCAACGGCCATGCCCCCTATTGTGCTCCTGCAGCCCGCCGTGACAAGCGCCGAGACACCCGCCGGCCCACGTGGCAGTATGGGCCCTAAGCGTCCCGTTCCGACCCGAAGGACAAGCCATGCTCCGCGTCCGCCCCCTTCATTTCACCTCCCGGCCCGACTCCTGGGACACGCTCCTCACGGCGTTGGGCATGGTCATTACCGAGAACGACGCCGGGTGGCGGGTTTTTGACGCCGGCTCCGGCCGCCTCGCCCTCCACACCGTCCCCGCAGGCGCCGCGGAGGACGGCACCACAGCACTGGCGGTGGAGGTGGGCGACCTTGCGGAATTCGCCCGCCGGACCAATCTCGCGGCAGGGGAGGACGGCGCCGCCCCCGCGGAACTCGTCACCGCGGACCATGGCGAGGCCTGCAGGATCACGGCCCCCGACGGATTCACGTTCCTGGCGGACAAGGCGTCCCACTTTGCGCAATGCGCGGACGCCGACCCGGCGCTGGCCGTCGCCGGGGTCTGGTTCACCGAGGATCCCGCCGCCGCCGCCCGCACGCTGCAGCACATCGGGGCGCGCCCGCGCCCCGTTCCGGACCAGGACGACACTGCCGACTTTTCCACCAAGAACGGCGGTGTCCTGCTGGTGCGCCCGGCTTCAGGACCGGCACGTTCAGGCCTGGGCTTCGAGTACGACGGCGCGCTGGAACCCCTGCGGGAACGCCTCGCCTCGGCAGGTCAGCAGGTCAGCCTCACGGAGGAAGCGTTCGGACGCACCCTCCATGTAGCCAATCCCGACGCGGGCGGGCCCGGCGCCGGGCACGTACCGGCCACCCTCTGGATCGCCGGGCGCCACGGGTGACAGGCCGCGCCGGAACGACAGCCCGTGCCGACGCATTCCGCCGGCAGCTTAGCCTCGCCCTGCCAGCGGGGTCCCATGGGGTAGAACTTAACCATGAACGTGCGCACTCCTGACCCGAACCCCGGCTGGCTTTCCGAAGAAGACCTCTTTGAGGCGCGCGGGCGGCTGCCCATGGTGTACGTGGAGGCAGTGCCGGTGAGGCTGGACCCCCTGGGCTTCGTGAATGAAGTGGGAACCCTGCTCCAGGCGGACGAGGACGGAACCATGGTCCGGTCCCTCGTGTCGGGCCGCGTCATCTATCGCGAAACCATCCGCGCCGCCCTGCTGCGGCACATGGAAAAGGACCTGGGACCGCTGGCGTTCCCGCAGCTGCCCATCAGCCCCGTGCCGTTCACGGTGGCCGAATACTTCCCGGCGCCGTCCCAGACCGGCTTCACCGATGAGCGGCAACACGCCGTGTCGCTGGCCTATGTCATCCCCGTGACCGGTGAGTGCGAGCCCCGCCAGGACGCCCTGGAACTGACCTGGATGACCCCCGCGGAAGTCCTCAGCCCGGGCGTCCAGATGGAGTTTTCCGGCGGCCGCGGTGCCCTCATCCGCCAGGCCCTGGCCTTCGCCGGCGTGGGCTTCTGACACCCCGGCAGCAAGCTGGGGGTCCCCGATTTTAAGGGCCCGCCTTTGTAGACTGTAGGGCGGACCGCAAGAGAACTTAAGGACTCCCATGACCGAAACACCAGCCGCCCGTCACCATCTTGAACAGCAGGCTGGATCCCTGACCACCGGCAGCCACATTGTCCTGCCCGACGGCGGGCGGACAGCGGAGATACACCAGGTTGAGCTTGAACGGGACGATTTCGGGGCGCCCGCGATGGTCCTCGCCAGCCTGTCCGGTGGCGGTACCCTCCGCATCGCGGTGGGCACCACGGTCACGGTGCTGGCGGAGGGGTCCCCGGCAGCAGACGTGCCGCAGGAGCAAGCCAAGCAGCCCGGCGAAGAGCCTGCCTCCACTGCCGTCGTTCCCGCCGTCGTCGTACCTCCCCTCCCGCCGGTCCCGCCCGCGGTGACCGGTCCCAGCGAAGAGGACCTGGCACTGATTCCCGCACCTCAGGGCACTCCGGAATCAGTGGTGGAAGCCGCGGCCGAAACGCACCCCGACGCCCAGGGCGTGTTGCTGCTGGCGGACCGGCTGGCCAAGGGCGTCAACTTCAAGTCCGGCAGCTGCCTGAAGGACCTGAGCGACCTCGCCCACGAACTGTTCACCACCCTCAAGGATGCCGACGGTGCACTTGCCGTTGCCGACCTCCTCAATGTCCTGCCCTTCGACGGGAACCCGGGGCGGTGGGCGTCCGTGGAGGCATCCCTCGCTCTGTCCAGCTACATCTGCCGGCAGGACGGACAGGCGGAGCGGGCCGAGGTTTACGAAAAGCTGATCCGGACCCCGGAAAACCAGGAAACGGATCCGTTCAAGGCCAGGATGGCGGCGAAGGTCCGGCAGCGCTCGCTCAACGAGCCCAACCTGTACGACAAGGAGATCTTCCGCTCCATCGACAACTCCAACCACGACGCCGAGCGCGAATGGCGCCTCCTGCGGCTCGAATCCCTGCTGTTCCTGCGCGCCCACGGGGGCTCGGAAACCATCGGGATGGGCGAACTCGAGCGGCGGATCAGCAACGAGCTGGAAGCCGTCCGCTCCTGACGCTGCCCAACACCCCGGACAGGGTGCCCGGTTAGGTAATTTGCCCCTTCCCGGCATCCAGCCGGAGTTGTACATTCGGGGCTATGACCAACAATCTGAGCGTAGTGATCAACGCCGACGCGCCGCAGGTCTGGACCATGCTGCGGGAACCGTCCAAAGTAGCCCAATGGCATGGCTGGCAGGCTGAAGACCTGGACGCCGAGATCAAGGAGATCTACTTCTCCGGTGACGTTGAGGAGTCGCCGGACCACACCAGTCTCACCGTTCACGGCGGGGACACTTTTGAACTTCACCCCGAGCCCAATGGAACCCGGGTCAGCGTGACCCGGGGAGCGATTGACCACGATTCCGAGTGGGCCGCCTGGGACGAGGACATCACGCAGGGCTGGCTCACGTTCCTCCAGCAGCTCCGCTTCGCCCTGGAACGCCACCCCCACGGCAAGCGCCACACCCTGTTCCTGCACCTGACGGAAGGTCAGGGCTCAGCGATCGAGAAGCTCGGCCTGGCGGATTTGCCGGCACCGGGTGAAAGCTACCAGCTGACATTGGGGACCGGCGAGAAGATCAGCGGAAAGGTCTGGTACCGGACCAGCCACCAGGTGGGTGTCACGGTGCACGACTACGCGGAACACGGCGAGGGACTCCTGGTGGTGGCCGACCATCCCGCCATCAAGGACGTACGCGAAGAGGGCGAAGGGTCCCTGGTCATCGCCTCCACCTACGACCTTGGCGCCGCAAGGCTGGACGCCATCCGCTCATCCTGGGATGCCTGGCGGGCCGAGCACTACCCCGCATCGGAACCGGTCAGCTGACCGGCCCGGTTGCCGGGACGGGGCTGGTTGCTGGCAGACTTGTACGGTGCCAGCCAACCCTGCCCCAGCTCCACACCCTGCCGACGCCCCGTTTGAACCGGGCCCGCGCACTGCCGGCGATGAAGCACGGTCACGGCAGTCGGAGTTTTCCTTCCGGGTAGGCACGCGCCTGGCCGAGAGCTGCCCGCCGTCCGCCCCGCAGGAGGCATCCAACGGGGGCCGGTTCCTGGGACGTACCGGCACCATCTCCACGCCCCACGGCACGATCCAGACCCCGGCGTTCATTGCCGTGGGAACCAAGGCCACGGTCAAATCCGTGCTGCCCGAGGCCATGGCGGACCTGGGGGCGCAGGCGCTGCTGGCCAACGCCTACCACCTGTACCTGCAGCCCGGTGCGGACATCCTGGACGAGGCCGGCGGCCTGGGCGCGTTCATGAACTGGCCGGGGCCCACGTTCACGGACTCGGGCGGATTCCAGGTGATGAGCCTCGGCTCGGGGTTCAAGAAGGTCATCGACATGAAGACTGTTGCCGCCGCGGGCGCGCCCGGACCGGACGACGCGGTGGCCCCCGGCAAGGAGCGCCTGGCCCATATTGACGACGACGGCGTGTGGTTCAAGAGCCACCTCAACGGCGACCGGCACAGGTTCTCCCCCGAAATCTCCATGCAGGTCCAGCACCGGATCGGAGCGGACATCATGTTCGCCTTCGATGAGCTCACCACCCTGCAGAACTCGCGCGGCTACCAGGAGGAGTCCCTGGAGCGCACCCGGTTGTGGGCGCTGCGCTGCCTTGAGGAGCACTTCCGGCTGACCTCCTCCCGGGCAGGCAAACCGTACCAGGCCCTGTTCGGCGTGATCCAGGGCGCGCAGTACGAGGACCTGCGCCGGAAGGCGTGCCGGGACCTGGGCGCCATGCCGTTCGACGGTTTCGGGATCGGCGGGGCGCTGGAGAAGGAAAACCTGGGCACGATTGTCCGGTGGTGCAACGAGGAGCTGCCCGAGGACAAGCCCCGGCACCTGCTGGGCATCTCCGAACCGGACGACATCTTCACGGCCATCGAGAACGGCGCGGACACCTTCGACTGCGTCTCCCCCACCCGGGTGGCCCGCAACTCCGCGTTCTATACGCCGACCGGCCGGTACAACCTCTCCGGCGCCAAGTACAAGCGGGACTTCGGCCCGCTCCAGGACGGCTGCGACTGCTACGCGTGCACCAACTACTCCCGGGCCTACATCCATCACCTGTACAAGGCCAAGGAGATGGTGTCCGCCACGCTGATCTCCATCCACAACGAGCGGTTCGTGGTGAAGATGGTGGACGACGCCCGCCTGGCCATCGAGGACGGCACCTTCTTCGACTTCAAAGCCGACACCCTGGCGCGGTACTACGGGTAGCCAGCACGCCGCCGTCGGAATTGCGTCCGATATCCTGACCCCATGCTCATTGAAATCCCAGCCGCGGAAGGCACCGCGGAAGCCTTGCTGGCCCGTCCGTCCGGCGGCGGCGGGCCGTTCCCCGGCGTGATCCTGTACATGGACGCCTTCGGCCTGCGCCCGCGCATCGAGGACATGGCGCAGCGCGTTGCCGGCTGGGGGTACGTTGTCCTGGCCCCGAACGTCTTCTACCGGGACGGGACTGTTGCCGAGCTTGCCCCGAAGGGGGACATGACCACCCCGGAGGGCAGGCAGGCAGCCGGCCAGGCGGCGTTCCCGCGGATTGGCCGGCTCACCGCGGACAGGGCGCTGGCGGACATCGATGCCTGGGTTTCGGCGCTCAGGGCGCTCGACGGCGTTGCGCCGGGTCCCATCGGCACCTTCGGCTACTGCATGGGGGCCAGGCTGGCGGTGCGCACCGCAACGTCCCACCCGGAGTCGGTGGCGGCATGCGGCGGCTTCCACGGCGGCGGGCTGGCCACGGATGAACCGGACAGCCCGCATCTGCGGCTCGGAACGGCCAGAGCCGAGTTCGTGTTCGGCCACGCGGACCACGACCGGAGCATGGACGCCCAGGCCGTGGCCCGGCTGGGGAAAGCCCTGAAGGCTGCAGGACTTAAGGCATCCAACGAGGTCTACCGCGGAGCATCCCACGGCTACTCCATGGCGGACACCTCGGCCTTCCACGAAGGAGCCACGGAACGGCACTTCCGGGAGCTGCGCGCCCTGCTCGACCGGACGCTGAAGGGCTGACGCCACCTCACTGCGCTCACAGCGGCCTCCAACCGGGCCATCAAAACCCGGCGGTCTCACCCGACCAGGAAGCGGGGGGGGGGGGGGGGGGGGCCCCCCCCCGGGCGGACACCGCGCCGGCCGGGGCACCCCCGCGAC
>NZ_JBNZGA010000007.1:47107-72318 GCF_050573415.1 Paenarthrobacter sp. NEAU-H11
CCCCCGCGGCCCCCCCCCCCCTCGCCCGCGCGGCGCGTGAAACCCCCGCCCCCCCGCTTCCTGACCCGGTGACGGCGGGCTAACCGCAGGTTCCCCAAAACCTTTGGTTTATCGCCACTGGCAGGACCAAGCTAGCTGGCCGCCTGCAGCTCTTCGTCCGCGTTCGAACTCTCAAGGTCGTTGCGCCTCTTCATCAGAACCGCAAAGTAGCCGGCTGCCAGCGCCCCTACCAGACCGATGCCTCCGGTGACGGCAAAGAAGAAGTTGTTGGCGCCTGCCACGTTGTCGCCAAAGGCAGTGTAAATGGCGCTGCTGATCTGCGGAATAACAATGTCTGGAAGATAGCCGACAAATGAGATGATTCCGATCGCGATGCCGGTAGCGGCCACGGGTACGCGGCAATCATCCAGGAGGGACCAATAGATTCCACGAATTACGTACATGAACAGTCCCACCAGTACGACCAGGACGTAGACGGCGCCGACGCCCCAATTGCCGGGGATGAGAGCGAGTCCGATCAACCCCACAGCTGCAACGACCATGGAGATCGAAAGAACACGCGCTTTGCCGAACTTATCGGCAAGGTACCCGCCCCCGAAACCGCCGATGGGACGCATCCACAAAACGATGACAGTCACCACACCCGCGCTGACCGGGGTGACAGCATGATTGACGTCGAGGTAGCCCGAGAAGTAATAGTGGCCCCAAAACAGGGTGTACCCGCAGAACAAGACCACAGTCATGACCCACACTTCACGGATTTTCAAGATTCGTCTTACTGCGGCGATCGTCGACTCAGCGGGCTCGCTGACCAGGTCCGGCGTCTTACGCTCACTTTCCGACAACGCAAAGAAGACGAGTATCGCAACCACAACCAGAACCGCACAGTACATATACACCACGCCTTGGAACCCGGCTTTGGTGTTTTCGATGTTCGATCCGTTACCCACAAAGAATGCGAACACGCCTACCGCAATGCTGGCCAGAATGGCTTCGACTAAACCTCGCCCGCCGTCCAGGGCTCCAAAGTACTTGCCTTCCTCGCTCTTATCCGCCAGCAGGCTGACGGTCTTGAGAATCGCACTCCAGAAGGTGAAGACCGTGGCGAAGCCCCAGATCAGATACACGTATACGAGCATGGACTTATCGGGGATCTGCGCATAGTACAACCCGGTCGCTGCCGTGAGGAGCAGTGAGAATGTGATCAGGTACCTGACAGGGATCTTATCCGCCAGCCATCCACTGGGAATATAACCCACGACAAATATAATGCCGAGCATTGAGTAAAGCCCCGACAGTTCCGAATTGGACAGGCCAAAGACCTCTAGAATGGTCGACTCAAAGTTCTGGCGAAGGTATACGAGTGGATAAATGGATCCAGCGGCGAGAATAAGCAAAGCTAGCTGAATAATCTTCTTTGATTTGCCTACCTTAGGCATAAGAGGTGTCTCCTTGGTTGTCTAATAGGATGCGGTGGGTCTTTTCCAGGATGGCGTCTGTTTGGGCCGTGATCTCCGCCGAGACGGAGCGAAGTTGTTGATACAGCGCGACATTGGCGGGATTGGGTTCGAACCGATCCCTGCGCCGAACCATGTGCGAAGAAGCCTCATCAAAAGAGGGGTAGACACGGCAAGCCACCGCGACGCAGATCGCAGCGCCTAGGCCAGCCCCATCACGGACCACGTTTCTTTCAACCGGAATATTGAAAACGTCCGCGAAGATCTGCATGCAGAGATCGCTTTTTGAACCGCCGCCCGAAAGAACCAGTGTTTCGATGCTGGCTTCCCGTTCGGACAGCATCGCATCCATGTTCGTTTTCATTGTGAAGGCTATTGCTTCAAGGACGGCGCGGTACATATGCGCGTATCCATGACGTTCATCGAATCCGATGAACATCCCTTTCTTGTATGGCTTGTTGGGAGGTGCCAGCCAATCGAGGACACAGAGCAGGCCCTCACTGCCCGCGGGAACGGTTGATGCCAAGTCATTGAGGTATTCCTCGCTGCTCACGCCGGCCTTTCCGGCGGCGTGGGTTATTTCGGCCCCAAGCAGGTTTCGCAACCACGACACCGTCCACATTCCACGACGAATACCGGCACTTTCGTAGATATAGCGGTGTGGCTGGGACGCAAAATTCGAGAAGTAGCTCTTAGGTTCGGCCACAAAATCGTGTCCCAGGATCATGCCTGCAATGTAGGTCCCCAAGGACACCAGACCTGTCCCCTCGTCGCGGAGTCCGGAACCGAGAGCCTCGGCAGCTTTGTCGTTGGCTGTATGGACAACAGGGATACCCTGAGGGATTCCAGTGTCGGCGGCAAAACCGGCGTTGACGTACCCGCCAATTTCGCCAGGCATCTGCAGCCGATACAGCATGTTGTGCGGCACCTTGAACGAGTCGAATCGTCCCTGATCGCTGAACCAGTTCCAGGTTTGACCGTCCATTGGCCACGGGCCGATGTAGTTGGCCGCGGTGTCAGTGAACTCCCCTGTCAGCCGGGCCATCAGGTAGCCGGAGGCCGTGGTGACGTAAGCGACATCGTCGTTGCTGTGCTCATATGCCTCGGACAGTCGACGGTCCATCCAGCTTTGCACTGGTTCGGCAAGGGTGCCGTCGCTGCGAACCAGGGCGCGGCAGCACCGAATGGTGCATAAGCCGACGCCGATAATGTCGGCAGGGTTTCCGGTGAACGCCTTCATTACGCGGCTGGCTGCTGCGACGATCGAATCGTAGAGGTCATCGTTGGGATGTTCGGCGATGCCAGGCCCCGGCGTTGACATCGGTTCCAGGGACTGGCTTGCCTCACACACGATCCGTCCATGTGTATCAAAGATGACTACCTTCGAACTTTGCGATCCCCCGTCGAGTCCGATGATGTACTTGGTGGTCATGGTTCGTGTCCTAATCTGCTGAAGGTGTTAGCGCACCAGGTAGCCGCCGTCGACGCTCAGGATGTGACCATTGACGTAGTCAGATGCTCGGCTGGCAAGAAATACGGTCGCTCCCATGAGGTCTTGCGTCTGCCCCCAGCGGTTGGCGGGGATATGGTCCAGGACTCGCTGGTTGGTCTCCGGGTTTGCCCTGGTTGCCGTGGTCAGTTCGGTGGCGTAGTAGCCGGGCGCTATTCCATTGACCTGGATACCGAATTGCGCGAGTTCATCGCAGTAGGCTTTCGTGAATCCCGCGATGCCGTGCTTCGTTGCTGCGTAGGCTGGCGACCACTGGCCGCCAAGGAAAGTGAATACGGAGCAAATGTTGATGATCTTGCCGCTGCGCTGCGGGACCATGTGTTTGGCGCACTCATGTGACATCTCGAAGGCGGCGGTGAGGTTCAACGCCACCATTGGATCCCACTGTTCACGGGTGTATTCGAGGACGTCAGGCTCGTTGATGCTGCGGCCCGCGCAGTTGACCAGAATGTCGACGCTGCCGAATTCCGATATACAGGCGTCAACCACTTTTTTAGGGTTTCCGGCGACTGTGATATCCGACATGACGTACGCATATTTAGCTCCGGCAGCCTCCACCATGGCTCCCGTTGCGCCGTCGTCAGGCATGATGCTTGCCGCCAGAACATTCGCTCCAGCTTTCGCCAGCGCAAGGCTGAACGCCTGACCGAGCCCTGTGTTTCCTCCGGTGACAATGGCATTCATGCCTTTGAGTGAAAAGAAATCCATCTGGAAATCTGTGATGCTTGCTTCGGACACGTGCACTCCTTTGTGTGTCTTGAACCAGGCCCGGCTCGGCAAGGGTGTGGGCAGGACTGCACCCACCCTTGCCGCGCTGGCCGAGACTGTGCCTATACGTCAGAGCGGAAAAATGGTTCCGCGGTTCATGATGCCGTTTGGATCGAAGGCAGATTTAAGGGTCTCCAGCATGTAGAGCGACGACCCATATTCCTCGGCGAGGAAGTGCGTCCGATGCTTACCGACGCCGTGGTGGTGGCACATGGAACCACCATGTTTGAGCGTTTCCTCAACAATGATGTTTTGGATGGGGTCGTGGTAGGTGGTGCGTTCCTCAGTGGGATCCACGTCGATCTTGTAGTAGTAGACAAAGTACATGTTGGTGCCATTGAGGTAGCTGTGGCTCGAGTGGCCGCCCAGCAGGCTGAAATCTGCGGACACCTCTTTACGAATCCTGGCAATGGCGCTCTCGTAAATATCGTTAATGACGCTCCAGTTGCCGGAGACTTCTGTCGTGAAACCGTTGTTCAAGGTCTCGCGTATTTCGATTCTTTCCTCTTCGATCTTGGAAACGTCCCAATTCAGATTATTGAACCAATCTTCAATGAGAGAATCCTCGACACGTTCTGCTGAATCGAATGAGGAAACAATCTCTTCAATTGCGGCCCCAGTCGCATCCGCGATGCGCTTTGGCCCCTCGGCCATAAAGATCAATACGCAGCGGCCGTCGGAGAAATGCTTGAAGTGGTAGAGGCCGTCTTCTTTGTCATATAGCCGCGCGACCGAGGGGCGATACCCCTGGGTCACAACTTCCCGAAGGATTTCGAACCCGGTCTTCATATCGTTCAGGAGGTAGCCGTAGAACCTGTTGTTCTCGGGGTAGTAGCGGAAGATCTTGACGCTAACTTCAGTGATGAAGTTGAGTGCGCCTTCATTTCCGATGACCAGGTGTCGGATGTCCGGTCCGGCCGCGCGGCGCGGAACGTTTTTGATGCGGCAGATTTCGCCGTTGGGGAATACGGTCTCTACTCCGATCAACATGTCCTCGATGCCGCCGTAGAGAGTCGAGAACTGGCCGATGGAACGGGTGGCAACGAGTCCGCCGAACTGGGCGAGAGGCTTCGACTGCGGCGAATGTCCCGTGGTATAGCCGATTGCTCGGAGCTCATTTTCGAGGTCCTCCAGGCAGACACCGCACTGGACAGTCGCAATCATGTTGTCGGTATCAATGTTGATGATCTCGTTCATGGTCGACCCATCGAGCACGATGGAGTTTTCGACCACTGTTTCGAGACCGCCTTCTGTTGCCGACCCTCCGGTCTTTGGCACGACGTTCACGCCATATTCGTTGGCGAATTTCAGAACTGCGGAAACTTCCTCAGGGGTGCTGGGTCGTACCACCGCTGCCGGCAAAGGCAGCGAGTATATTCCGAACACGTTCTCGACTTTGTAGTACCTGTCCACACTGTTTTCTTTCAGTGTCTGCTCGTCGGTTATCACTCGCGCACGGCCAAGGATGTCGATGTAGGCATTCACGATTTCTTCGCGCGTTAGGGTTGTCAATTTAGCTGATTCCATTCGTTCTAGCGGTATCGGTTTGCTTTGGCTCTTGCACTGCCTGCCCTGCAGGCGGAAGGCACAAAAAAAGAGAACAGCAATCCCCTGATATTTGGGGTCGCTGTTCTCTAGTGTTTAGCAACTGTCATTGGCTTGCGCCGTGACCGTTATTTAGTTTTTGGTTGTGAGAGAGCGTAGCACAGGGACGCGGACCTGGCCAGAGGGAGGCTGGTGGGCCTGGACACCGCTGACGTGAGGAGTCCTGACTTGAACCAGAATACCGGCAGCCTACATCAGCCATACATCGCGGTTGGACGACGCAACTGCTGTGGCGCCAGCACCCAGGGCACCAATGACGTCTTCCTTGTCGCACACCAGTCCCCCCGCGATAAGGGGGAGATCAGTGTCTTCACGGATCCAGGAGATGACCCGGGGCATGCACCCTGGCAGGATCTCGATGGCGTCCGCTCCGGACAGGCTGACCTGCTTCGGCAGATTGTTGTAGCTGAAGGAATCGATGAGGAAGAGACGATGGATTGCCAGGAGTCCCGCGGTCTTTGCAGCCCGGACTATGACGGCCTTTGAGCTTAGGACTCCGTCCGCCCGCGTGTTCGCCTTGAGGAAATCGACGACAACCGGCTTGCTGGAAAAACCGTCAAGCAGATCAACATCGACGAATACAGTCTTTCCTGCAGCTTTCAGGGTCTCCACGATTCGGCGAATGCTCATAACAGACCCAAAGAGCACAAAAACTACTGGGCAGTGAACGCCCAGGACCGCTCGTAGCCCGTCCTCATCCTTGATGCTTGGGATCACGGGGTGATCTGTCAGCACTGCGGTAATCCGTGCTGAAGCTCCAGTCGCACGGCCGCGCTTCGTCGTTGATTCTGCCACTGCTTTTCTCCTGTGCTAAAAGAACCCATCCATGACGAGCCCCCCTACCGAATGGTACGCCTTTGGACAGGCCTGGCAATGCTCGCCTCTGGCCCGCCCCCTCGGGGTATGGACGGGCTGTTCCCTGGCCGCGGGGCAGCTACGTTTGCAGTACGGCCTGTCGTCGCTGTACAGCGGCACAAAGACGCGGCCGACGGCGGATGGCAGGATGGTGCCATGACTTCCCTTTCCGTTGCCGCACCCCGGCCCGTCACAGCTCCCGCAGTCGTCCTGACCATCGCAGGCTCCGAAGCAACCGGCGGCGCCGGCGCCCAGGCGGACCTGAAAACCTTCCAGGAACTCGGCGTCTTTGGCATCGCCAACCTCACGTGCATCGTTTCGTTCAACCCGAACGACAGCTGGAACCACCGGTTCGTACCGGTGGACCAGCAGGTGATCGCGGACCAACTGGAGGCGACGACGGCCGCGTACGGTCCGTCGTCGTCCGCTCCTTCGGAGCCCGGACGTCCGGTGCTGGACACGGTGAAGATCGGCATGCTGGGCAGTCCCGCCACCATCGCCACAGTCGCTGATGCCCTGGCCGCCGGCCGGTTCGAAAACGTGGTCCTGGACCCGGTGCTGATCTGCAAGGGCCAGGAGCCCGGGCACGCCCTGGACACGGACCAGGCGCTGAAGGCGCAGATCCTTCCGCTGGCCACCTTTGTCACGCCGAACCACTTCGAGGCCGAGTCGCTGTCCGGCCTGGATATCACGGACGTAGAGTCCCTCAAGGCCGCCGCCATCCGCATCTATGAGCTCAGCGGCGCCGCCGTGCTCGCCAAGGGCGGGGTGCGGCTGGAAGGCCCGGACGCCGTCGACGTCTTCTATGACGGCGAGACCCTTGAGGTCCTCAGCGCGCCCAAGGTGGGTGAGCTGGCGGTTTCCGGTGCCGGCTGCTCGCTGGCCGCGGCTGTGACGGCGGAACTCGCCAAGGGCGCCACGCCGCTGGAGGCTGCCCGGACGGCCAAGGAATTCGTCACGGCGGGCATCCGCAACCGCGTGGCGTCAGGCGCCCCGTTCGATGCCCTGTGGCAGGGCGGAGCCCGCTAACCGCCACCCCGCCCCGGACCCTCTCTCACTTAATGCACGTTTTTCCGCAACCCTCTTGCACCTAGTGCGAGAGGATTCAGGATTTTCCCGCATTAGCTGATAGAGCGTCTGAGGTCGGGGACGGTGGAGAGGGCAGGCCCGGGGCGCGCGCTCACCTGGGATCGGCCACGGTTCCCATAAACAACGGCAGTCCGGTTTCAACGTGGACGATCTGGTAGTGGAACGGCCGGTCGAACTCGATGGTCCGCTCAGGCTGCGGCGGGGCGCTGGTGGCCATTCCGTTGATCTGGGTTACCGCGGCGGCAATGGTGCCCTTTTCGGCCACGGTGATGTTGGCAGCCTGGGCGGCCTGGGTGATCATCATCTGCGGCTGGATGTTGTTGAAGTCCTCCGTGGTGCCGAGCATGTTCTCCAGTCCCAGCGCCCCGAAGACCTTGCGGAGGTCAAAACTGGACCTGTGGTCCCAGCGCGGCAGCTGGATCTGGACTGATTCGGGCCGGGCAATATCGAACGTGTCCGCGATTTCCGTCAGTTTCTCCGCGTCGAAGGCCGCTCGGGCGCGACTGTCACGGGAAGCGGCCGTGCCGTCGGGAGCGGCCGTCTCCGCGGGCAGGACCAGCCGCATGACGAAACCGTCGGCGTAGGGAAGGTCCACACCCTGCCAGCCGGCACCTTCCGCATATTTCATCGTGAGTTCGTTGTGCATGGCAGGCACCGCGATTTCCTCGCCCGCGGCTGTCGTGAACGGCAGGTCGGAGGTGGCGTTCGGATCGAACGGTGCGCTCCAGGCGGCGGCGAAGTACAGCGAGTTGAGCAGGCTGAAGGTATTGTCGGGGTCGCATTCCGCCGGGGCCTCCTTGATCCGGCCGCCGGTGTTCCTGCTCACCCACGCATCTATGGCGGGCTTCGTTGCTTCTTCGTCGCTGAAATCCACGGGATACACCCCCGATCCATAGTGCCGGGCCAGTGTGTCCAGGAAGGACCGCCCGGTAGGCACGTCCTTGTCGACGAAAAGCCCGTTGGCGGAGTGCATGACCGGTTTCCGCGGCGGGTTGTCCTCATCCACTGCGCCGGGGTCGCCATCGAACTTTTCCAGCGAGCGGAGGACCGAGTTCATGGCCTCGTCGCGCTTCTCAAGGGGGAATTGCAGGACGCTGTCCATCTCGGCCGCGGTCCCGCCGGTGGCACCCGCGCGCAGCATGGCGAGGGCAATCAGCAGGCTCCCGGGCGAGGACACGACGTTCCCGTTGGCGCCGTCGCCGCCGTCGGCCAGCAGCGCCTCGCCGAGGACGAACGCGGAAGCCCGGAAGGAGCGCAGCTCAGCGGCGTAGTCCGCGCGGTCCACCGAAACCCGCTCGACGCCGTCGGCCGTGAGGAGTTCCGGGGCCGGCGGCCGGGCCGGCGCCGCACACCCCGCCAGTCCCATCAAGGCACCCAGCGCAATTATCCGCTGAAAACGAAACACCTCTGTTGCCTCCCCTGGCATGCCAAAGGCGGGAATCCGCCTCCTCCCAGTGAAACAGCGACGGCGGCGCGTGACGATGCCGGCAGGGTCACGCTTTGCATTCGTTTTGGTCTCGCTCGGCTCGCGGGACCGCGCCGGACCCTCTCTCACTTAACGGTGGAAAACCCGGGACCCTCTCTCACTTTCCTGAAGAAAGTGAGAGAGGGTCGAAGGAAAATCCACATCAGGTGATAGAGCGTCGTGGCGTGGCGGGCGGACGACGGCGGGCGGGCACCCGCCGTCGTCATCAGTCCTGCCGCGGGTGCGCCTCCGGGAGCTAGACGCCCAGGAGGTCCTTGTCCTTGTCGCCGTCCTTGCGCTCCTGCACCCACGCGTGGCCCTGTTCCTGGTCCAGGTGGGTTGCCTTCTTGTTCTTCAGCGCAAAGATGTACACCAGCAGCGACAGGGCAATGGCCACGGTGACGTAGGTGAAGAACAGGTCAACCCGCTCGGCCTTCTGGAAGGCTGCGCCGATGAGTGGAACAGTCCCGCCGAACAGCGAGTTGGCGATCGCGTAACCCAGGCCGACGCCAAGGGCACGGATCGAGGCCGGGAACAGCTCGGCTTTCACCAGTGCGTTGATGGAGGTGTAGCCGCCCACGATCACCAGGCCACCCATCATCAGCAGGAAGGCGGTAAAGGGATCCTTGGTGTTGGACAGGGTGGAGAGCAGCGGCCAGGTGAACAGGACGCCGGTGATGCCGAACCACAGGAGCAGCGGCTTGCGGCCCACCTTGTCCGAAATCATGCCGTACACGGGCTGCAGGAGCATGAAGATGAACAGCGCCCAGAAGTTGATCACCGAGGTATCGGTCTTGGCGATGCCGGAGGTATCGTTCATGAACTTCAGGATGAAGTTGGTGTAGGTGTAGAAGGCCACGGTGCCGCCGAGCGTGACACCGATGCAGACCAGCAGCGGCTTCCAATACTGCGTGAACAGCAGCTTCATGGTGCCGGGCTGGGCAACTCCCGCTTCGGCCGGGGTCCTTGCAGCCTGCACCTGCTCCTCCGAAACGGTCTCTTCCATAGAGCGCCGGAGCCAGAGGACCACGAGCGCCGCGACGCCGCCCAGCGCGAACGGGATCCGCCAGCCCCACTCCGTGAGGTCATCCTTGGGCATGGCATTTTGCAGGATCACCAGGACCAGAAGGGCCAGCATCTGCCCGCCGATCAGGGTGACGTACTGGAAGCTGGAGAAGAAGCCGCGCCGCCTGGACGTGGCAGCCTCGGACATGTAGGTGGCACTGGTGCCGTACTCGCCGCCCACGGAGAAGCCCTGGACCAGGCGGATCAGGATCAGCAGGATCAATGCCCAGACGCCCACCTGCTCGGTGGTGGGCAGGACGGCGATGGCGAATGACCCCGCGGACATCAGGGTCACGCTGAGGGTCAGCGCTGCCTTGCGGCCGTTGCGGTCGGCGTACCGGCCGAAGAACCAGGCGCCGATGGGCCGCATGAGGAACGACGTCGAGAAGACGGCCATCGCTTCCAGGCCCGCCTGGAGGTCGTCCTTCGAGTTGAAGAAGTGGGACTGGAAGTAGGCGGCGAAGACCGTGTAGACGTACAGGTCATACCACTCCACCAGATTGCCGGCAGAGCCCTTGAGGATGTTGCTGACCGCCCGTCGGGTCTCGGCCGACTCACTCACTGCCGCGGTTTGCTGGGTGCTCATCGCTGAACCTTCCTTGGCTGCGCGGCCCCGGCTATGCGCCCTGGCCCGACTTTCGTGCTGTCCATGGCAGCATTGCTCATGGTTCCTCCTCGACGTTGAACGTCCCCTGGAAGCCCGGGGACCCCACCAAAGCTATTGGTGAGCCAGCGCACAGCCCAAGCGAAATCCGAATTCCTAACACTTCCTTAGGTTTTCCCCGCGGGCAGCGGGTCCAAGGCCGCGGTGCCGGGCAGTGCGACCGCCCCGGGCCGGGCGGAAAACAAGCGAACGGGGTAACCTCCAAAGGCGGGCAGGGGAAATCGCGCCCCTGAAAACGGAAGCCGCCCAACGGAACAGGAACTGGCAATGGATGTGCTGATCGTCGAGGACGACGACGCCATGGCATCCGCCCTCGGGGCGGCCGTGGTTTCCGCCGGGCATGCGTCGGCCAGGGTTTCCCGGGGCTCCGACGCACTCCTGGAGCACCGGCGCTTCGGCGTGATCCTGCTGGACCTGGGGCTTCCTGACATGGACGGCCTTGAGGTGCTCCGGAAGCTTCGGCAGGTCACGGACGTTCCCATCCTGATCCTCACTACGCGCGACGACGAACGGAGCGTGGTCCTTGGCCTCCGTTCCGGGGCCGATGACTACCTCGTCAAGCCCGTAAAGCTCGTGGAGCTCCTGGCCCGGATCGAAGCCGTCACCCGGCGGGCGGGCCGCGCTCCAGGCAACACGCAGCGGCGGATCGTGCTGGGGGAACTCGAGGTGGACCTCGAACGCCGCCTGGCAGTACTCGGCGCACAGGTACTCCCCCTGACCGCCACGGAATTCGACCTGCTGGCCCTACTGGCCAGCCATGCAGGGTCAGTAGTGACCCGCGAACAGATCCTGGACGCACTGTGGGGCGATGCGTTCCTGGCCTCCTCGCGGTCACTTGACGTGCACCTGACCGGGCTGAGGTCCAAACTGCAGCTGCCGGGGTTCATCATCAACGTGCGCGGGGTCGGCTATAGGGTCGAGGCGGACCCTGCGTGAAGCTCCGTGTCCTCGGGATCCTGAGCATCCTCTCCGTCCTCCTGGTGCTCATCGCGTCCAATGCCCTCCTGGCCTCCGCCAGCCGGGAACTCACGCAGGAACTCCAGATCAACCGGGCCACTGCCCTAAACAGGCTGGCGCAGGTTGCGTTCGACGCCGGCACTGAGGGAGGTGATTCCACCCAGTTGCAGGCCGAAATGGACAGGTACTCGGAGCTCTACGCCGAAGGAGTCCTGGTCCGGCTCCAGCAGGGCACCCTGCGCTCCGGCGGCCTGAGCGAGGACCGGGCAGATGTGCGGAATGCCTTGGCCAGGGCCAGCCTGAACCTCAGTGACACCACACTGGCGCCGCTTCAGCCGTTCGGCACGGGCTCCGAGGTGATTTCCCGCTCGTTTGGAAGCGCCAGCCAGGTACTCGGAGCAGCGGTCCTGGAAGTCAACCAGGACGCTGCCCGGCAGAAACTCCGCGAACGCTGGCTCGGCGTCGGACTGGCCGCGGCGGCACTCATGGCGATGCTCCTCATCGGCGCGTCCCGGGTGACCCGCTGGGTGCTGCGCCCTGTCCACCGGCTCAATGCCGCCGTCGCCGAACTGGAAACCACCGGCCGCAGCAGCCGGCTGCCGGAGGAAGGGCCGCCCGAGCTGAGGGCCCTGAGCCGTTCCTTCACTGCGATGGCACAAAGCGTCAGTGACAGCATCGAAGCGCAGCGCCAACTCATTGCGGACACCTCCCATGAACTGCGCAACCCTGTTGGTGCGCTCCGGCTGCGCGTCGACTTGCTCCAGCTGGAATTGAAGACCGCCCGGGAAAAGGCAGCTGCATCCGCCGTCGAGACTGAGCTCGAAAGGGTCGAGGAGATCCTTGACGGCGTCCTCAAACTCGCCGCCGCCGAACACCGGGCCTTCGAGGATTCCGCCGGCCCACCCGGCGGCGCGCCTTCGCGGCGAGATCGGGGGCCCATTGATCCAGTCCCTGTCCTGCAGGAAGAGGCCGAACGTGCAGGACCTGCCGCGCGACGTGCCGGCGCCTCCATCCATTTCGACAGAACGTCCGGGCAGCCTGCGCTGATTGCCTGCGATGCGGGGGACCTTGCGCAGATGGCCGGGGAACTGCTGAACAACGCGGTCAAATATGCCGGCCGCGCCCGGATATCGGTTGCCGTCCGTAACCTCGGCGCCACCGTGATGATCGAAGTGTCCGACGACGGGCCCGGGCTCTCGTCCGAGGAAAGGGCATCTGCCACCCAGCGGTTTTGGCGTTCACCGAAGCACCGGGACGTGCGCGGAAACGGCCTGGGCATGACCATCGTCGAAAAGCTGGCCGCGGCCAATGGTGGACGCCTGCTGCTCCGCGAGGCGCACCCGCACGGCCTGGCGGCGTTCCTGGAGTTTCCCCGGGTCCCCAAAAGCGGTCCGGACGCCACGGGGCAGGTGGCTCCGCATGCCTGACTTTCGCTTCAGACCGCCGTCGAGACGCGAAGTCCTCAGGGCCGGTGCTGCCGCAGGGCTCGCGGGACTGCTGCCACCGGCGCTGGCGGCCTGCACCCCGGCGGACAGCCCCGACGCCGTTACCGTTGCGGGCGGCGAACCGGGCGGCTTCTACCTGGAGTTCGCCACCCTGCTTGCCGCGTCCCTGCAGCGCCATGGGGTGGCCCGGCAGGCCACGGCCCTGACCACGGGGGGCAGCCTGGACAACCTCGGACAGCTCATTGCCGGGAAAGCCACGTTCGCCGTCGCCCTCGCTGATGCCGCCGCGCAGAGGGAAGCCGGGAAGAACACGTCCGACGCCGGCATTACGGCTCTCGGGCGGGTGTACGAAAACTACGTCCATTGCGTGGTCCGGAAGGCCAGCGGGATCCGGGGCATCGGGGAGCTGGCCGGCAGGACGGTGGCTGTGGGCGAGCCGGGTTCGGGGACGTCCCTCACCACTCCCCGCCTCCTTGAGGCCGCGGGGCTTGGTTCCGTCGCTGCCGGCGGCGCCGGAGCTGCCGGGCAAGCCGTCACCGTTCTGAACCTGGGCCTCAATGACGGCCTCGCGGCACTGCGTGCGGGGTCAGTGGACGCCCTGTTCTGGTCCGGGGGCGTTCCCACGGCCGCCATCTCTGCTGCCCATGACGACGTGGGTCTTAACTTCCTCGATCTTTCCCTGTTGTTGCCGGCGCTGCGGTCCAGGTACGGCGTCTTTTATGACCGGGTCCTGATCCCGGCGGGCGCCTACGGGGGTGTCCCTGCCGTCTGGACAGTGGGGGTGACCAACCTGCTGCTGTGCCGGAGCGACCTGGACGCCCGCACCGTGAAAAGAACCGTGGAACTGCTGGTGGGCCATGCGGAGGAGCTCATCCCCCGCTCGAGCCTGGGAGTTCAGTTCCTGAGCCCGGATTCCCTGATCAACACGGCCGGCATTCCGTTGCACCCGGCAGCGGCGGACGCTTACCGCGAGCTGCACGGGTGACCCGATCCTCTCTCACTTAATGCTGGAAAACCCGGGACGCTCGCTCACTTTCCTGAAGAGAGTGATAGAGCGTCCGAGGAAAATCCACATCAAGTGAGAGAGCGTTCGGGTCACGTTCCCGAGTGCGCCTGAAGGAAGCTGTACACCTCGGTTTCGTCGACGCCGGGGAAGGCGCCGGGCGGCATGGCCGCCAGCAGGTGCGAATGGGCCCGGGCGGAGGGCCAGGCGTTGCCGGCCCACTGCGAGGCGAGCTCGGCCGGCGGCCGTTTGCAGCAGTTCGGGTCGGGGCAGGTGGACTTGGCCCGCGCGGTGGTTTCCCGTCCGCGGAACCATTTGACGTGCTGGTACGGCACGCCGATGCTGAGCGAAAACTCGCCGCTGGCTGAACGTTCGGTGCGGGCGGTGCACCAGTACGTCCCGGATGGCGTGTCGGTGTACTGGCTGTAGGCGCTGAACTTGTCCGGAACGTCGAACACTGCGCGGGAAGTCCAGGCCTTGCACGACGGCTGGCCCTCGATGGCGCCGGTGTGGTCCTGCGGGAACGCCACGCCGTCGTTCTCGTATGCCTTGTAGATGATTCCGCTCTGGTGCGTCTTCTGGAAATGGGTGGTGATGCCCAGGTGCTGCGTGGCAAGGTTCGTGAACCGGTGGGCTGCCGTTTCATAGGACACGGCAAAAGCGTCCCTGATGTCCTCGACGGCGATTTCCTTGGCGGCCTTCGCCTTCTGCAGGAATTCCAGGGTTGCCTTTTCCGGCAGCAGGAGCGCTGCGGCAAAATAGTTCGTTGCCACGCGCTGGGCCAGGAAGTCGCCGTAGTTCTTCGGGGTTTCGTGTCCCAGCACGTAGTGGCCCAGGGCCTGCAGCAGGACCGACCGGGGGTCGTGGTCCTGGCGCTGGTTCTGGGTCAGGTAAATTCTGCGGTTCTTCAAATCGGTCACGGAACGGGTGGAATGCGGCAGGTCACCCACGTGGTGCAGGGTGAATCCGAGGTTCTCGGCGATGTCCGCGATGACGTGCTGGCTGAGCGGACCGGTGGTGTAGCCAACGCCTTTGAGGACCTTCTGCGCCTCGGCCTCGTACTCCGGAAAATAGTTGCCGCGCTCGCGCATCATTGCCCGCAGTTCACCGTTCGCCCGGCGCGCTTCCTCGGGGGTGGCCACCTGCTCGTTCATCTTGCGCTCCAGCTCATGCAGCAGCCCCACCTGGGCCTCCAGCACGTCCATCGGAAGCCGCGAGCTGATGCGGATTTTGGGCAGGTCCAGCGTCTCGTAGAGCGGACTGCGCTGGTAGCGTTCGAGCTCGATCTCCAAGGCGGCCCGGCGGCTGGGAGGCTCGGCACCGAGCAGCTGGTCGATGCTGACGTTGAGGGCGGACGCCAAGTGCTGCAGGAGCCCGAGCTTCGGTTCCCGCTTGCCGTTCTCGATCAGGCTCAACTGGCTGGGCGCAGTACCGACGGCGGCGCTGAGGTTATCGAGCGTCAGTCCAGCCTGCTTGCGCAGATGGCGCACGCGGCGGCCAAGGCTGATGACGTCCAGTCCGGCAGACGCGGCGGACGGGGTGGGCGGCGCGGCTTCGCGGTTCCAGCTTCCAGGCGACATTTCTAAAGAATACGTGAAGAAGTGCATTTCTTTCCATCATTTATCTCTAGTAAGCCTCTTGGAAGTGCGGAAAAGTAAGTGTCACGGAAAGAAACACCGCACCGGAAAAGCCGGTGGGAACCTCAACGGCGAGGTTCCCACCTACCCCATCCGGAGCTCAATCAAGGAGATCAACGATGACTGCAGCATTTGAGCCCACCCAGCAGACGCCCGAACAGCAGGCCGCCGCCCTGGAGCTCGAGTGGGCCGCCAACCCCCGCTGGGAAGGTGTGACCCGGGACTACTCAGCTTCCGACGTCGTCCGTCTCCGCGGCCGCGTCTCCGAGGAGCACACGTTGGCCCGCCGCGGTTCGGAGAAGCTGTGGAAGCAGCTCACCGAGGAGCACAAGACCGGCGGATACACCAACGCCCTGGGCGCGTTGACCGGCAACCAGGCCGTGCAGCAGGTCAAGGCCGGGTTGCGGGCCATCTACCTTTCCGGCTGGCAGGTCGCAGCCGACGCGAACAACTCCGGCCACACCTACCCGGACCAGTCGCTTTACCCGGCCAACTCGGTCCCGACGGTGGTGCGCCGGATCAACAACGCCCTGCTCCGGGCCGACCAGATCGAGTTCTCCGAGGGCATCCGGACGGTCGAGGACTGGCTGGTCCCGATCGTTGCGGACGCGGAGGCCGGTTTCGGCGGCCCGCTGAACGCCTACGAGCTGATGAAGTCCATGATCCAGGCCGGCGCCGCGGGTGTTCACTGGGAGGACCAGCTCGCCTCGGAAAAGAAGTGCGGCCACCTCGGCGGCAAGGTCCTGATCCCGACCCAGCAGCACGTCCGGACCCTGAACGCGGCCCGTCTCGCCGCGGACGTCGCCGGCACCCCGTCGGTGGTCATTGCCCGCACCGACGCCGAGGCCGCCACCCTGATCACCTCCGACGTCGACGAACGCGACCAGGAATTCATCCTCCGCGAGGGCGGACAGCCGGTCCGCACCCCGGAAGGCTTCTACAAGGTCCGCAACGGCATCGAACCCTGCATCGCCCGCGCCAAGGCCTACGCCCCTTACTCGGACCTGATCTGGATGGAAACCGGCACCCCGGACCTGGAACTGGCCCGCACGTTCGCCGAAGCCGTCAAGGCCGAGTTCCCGGACCAGATGCTCTCCTACAACTGCTCGCCGTCGTTCAACTGGCGCAAGCACCTGGACGACGCCACGATCGCGAAATTCCAGCGTGAACTCGGCGCCATGGGCTTCACGTTCCAGTTCATCACCCTGGCCGGCTTCCACGCCCTGAACTACTCGATGTTCGACCTCGCCCACGGCTACGCCCGTGAAGGCATGAGCGCCTACGTCGAGCTCCAGGAAAAGGAATTCGCCTCCGAATCCCGCGGCTACACCGCAACCAAGCACCAGCGCGAAGTCGGCACCGGCTACTTCGACGACATCGCCACCGCGCTCAACCCGAACGCATCCACCCTCGCCCTGGTCGGATCGACCGAAGAGGGCCAGTTCCACTAAAACTTAGCGTTCGACGGCGGTTCGGTCGCCTTCGCCTTCGGACCGGCAATGCTCTGCCTGCTATCCCCATGCCCGCCCCAATGACCTCGTAGAACTCGGTCGGGGGCGGGCATAGGGCCCCTTTTACGCAGGCTGCCGCGACACCGGCTCCTTCGGCCTCGTGCCTCAGTCGCCACCCTGCCGCTACCCGCCGTCGAACTTCCCTTTCGTCTTTAAGGAGACTGAAATGAACAGCTTCACCGACTCTTTTACGATCAATGGCATCACCCTGACCGCCCAGCCGATCTGCCGGCAGAACGAGGTGCTCACCCCGGACGCTTTGGAGTTTGTGGCCAGGCTGCACCGGGCGACGGCGGCCCGGCGGCAGGAACTGCTGCAGGCCCGCCGGACCCGGCGGGCGGAGATCGCTGCCGGGCAGGACCCGCGGTTCCTCCGCGAGACCGAGCACATCCGCAACGACCCCTCCTGGCGCGTCGCTCCCCCCGCCCCCGGCCTGGAAGACCGCCGCGTGGAAATCACCGGCCCGGTGGACCAGAAGATGACCATCAACGCCCTGAACTCCGGCGCCAAGGTCTGGCTCGCTGACATGGAAGACTCCTCCACCCCCACCTGGCGGAACGTCATCAAGGGCCAGCTGAACCTCACCGACGCCCTGGAACGGCGCATCGACTTCACCTCCCCCGAAGGCAAGGAATACAAGCTCCGCCCCGCCGGCGACCTGCCCACCGTCGTGGTCCGCCCCCGCGGCTGGCACCTGCCCGAAAAGCACATGCTCATCGACGGCGAACCGGTCGCCGGCGGCATCGTGGACTTCGGCCTGTTCTTCTTCCACAACGCCCGCCGCCTCCTCGCCCAGGGCAAAGGCCCGTACTTCTACCTGCCCAAGATCGAAAACCACCTCGAAGCCCGGCTCTGGAACGACATCTTCATCCTCGCCCAGGACCTCCTCGGCATCCCCCAGGGCACCATCCGCGCCACCGTGCTCATCGAAACCATCACCGCCGCGTTCGAAATGGAAGAAATCCTCTACGAACTCCGCGACCACGCCGCGGGCCTGAACGCCGGCCGCTGGGACTACATCTTCTCCCTCATCAAGAACTTCCGCACCCGCGGCCCCCGCTTCGTCCTCCCGGACCGCGGCCAGGTCACCATGACGCAGCCGTTCATGCGCGCCTACACCGAACAACTCGTCCGCGCCTGCCACAAACGCGGCGCCATGGCCATCGGCGGCATGGCCGCAGCCGTCCCCAACCGCAAGGACGAAGCCGCCAACACCAACGCCCTCGAAAAGGTCCGTGCGGACAAGACCCGCGAGGCCAACGACGGCTTCGACGGCTCCTGGGTGGCCCACCCGGACCTGGTGCCCGTCTGCCGCGAGGTGTTCGACGGCATCCTGGGCAGCAAGCCCAACCAGCTGGACCGCACCCGCGAGGACGTCACCCCCGACGACCGGGCCCTCATCAACGTCGCCGCGACCACCGGCACCATCACCGAACAGGGCATCCGGAACAACATCGAAGTGGGCATCCGCTACATCGAATCCTGGCTCCGCGGCAACGGCGCAGTAGCCATCCACAACCTCATGGAAGACGCCGCCACCGCCGAAATCTCCCGCTCCCAGCTCTGGCAATGGATCTACGCCCGCGCCATCACCGACCACGGCGAAATCGTCACCCACCACTGGATCGAGGAACTCCTCGACGAGGAATTCGCCCGGCTCGAACGCTTCGACGGCGACCGCTTCGAAGACGCCCGCGACATCTTCGAAGAAGTCACCCTGGCCCGGGACTTCCCGTCCTTCCTCACCCTCCCCGCCTACGCCCGCTACCTGACCGAAGCCCGCGAAAAGGCCACCGCCGAAGAACTCGCGGCAGCGTAGGTTCGAACAAGACTTCCGTCCGCCGGGCCGGCACGCCCTCCGCAACAGGCACCTCCGAAAGCCGGAGGGCCGGCCCGGCGACGGAGCACCTCCCTTACGTTTCCCGATCGCTCTCTCACTTGATGCGGGAAACCCCGGATCGCTCTCTCACTTTTCTTAGGAAAGTGAGAGAGCGATTCACTATTTCCCGCGTTAAGTGAGAGAGCGTCGGAAGGCACGGAGAGCTTACGACGACGGCGCCGCCCGCCTCAGCGGTTCTTCGGCACCTTCCGCACGGAAAGGGTGGTGGTCAGGAAGAACGTCAGCACCGACGCCAGGATCAACAGCATGGGCACGGTCCAGGAACCGGTCAGCCCGTGCAGGTACCCCAGCAGCGGAGGAGCGGCCGCACCGATTGCATAACCGGCGCCTTGGACGACGGCGGACATCTTCCCTGCCGACGCCTGGTCCCGCGCGATCTTGATGATGGCGATGAAGATCAACGTGATGCCGCCACCCTGGGCTACGCCGCCCAGGGAGCACCAAAGCCACCACCATTCGGGGGCCAGCAGCAGGCCCAAGGGGACCGTCAGCCACATCAGGCCAAGGGCCACGGCCACCGTAGTCGTACGGGCAAACCGCGCCGCCAGTGGCACACCCAGGCTGCCGGCGATCGCGAGGATCTGGAACAGCGAGGATCCGGCACCGGCCGCGGCAGGGGCCATTCCCAGCTCGTCGGCCAGGATCTTCGGCAGCCAGGCGGTTACCCCGTAATAGGAGAAGGCCTGTCCAGCGAAGCCGGCCGTCAGGCCGGCCGTGGTCCACCGCGCACCGTCGACCGGCGGCAACCGCGTGCCCTTGCCGTCGTCGGGGGCAATGAAGAAGGCGCGGCGCACGCCCACGGCGAGGGTCCAGAAAACTACCGCCACCACCGCCAGGACGGCAACCGATCCCAGCGCGAACCGCCAGCCGGCCAGGCTGGCCAGCGGTGCCGTGGCCACCGAGGTCAGGAACGAGCCGATGTTCAACGCCGCGGTGTAGATGCCCATCGCGGTCCCCTGCCGGGCCCGCCCGAAATCGCGGCGGATGATCAGCGGCACCGCGATGTTGCCCACCGTGATGGCCAGGCCAATCAGCACCGTCCCGGCCACAACCAGCACGGGCCCTCCCGCCGAACGCACCAGGACGCCGGCCAGCACGCCGAGGATGGTCAGCGTCACCGCGAACTCGGCACCGAATTTCCTCGCGGCCAGGGAGGCCAGCGGAGCGGCAAGGGAGAAGCACAGCACCGGGATGCTGGTCAGGAGCCCCAACACGACCGGCGAGAAGTTGAGTTCCGCCTGCATCAGGTCCACTACGGGGGCGACCGCCACAAAAGGGCCCCGCAGGTTCAGGGCCAGCAGGCCTATGCAGGCCAGCAGGATCCAGCTGTTGGGAATGCGGGCGAGGATCCGGCCGTTCACGGGGCCAGGAACCGGTTTGGGGGTGGTTTCATCACTCCCATTGCTATCACGCCGGAAGTGGCAGGGGTTCCAGGAAAGGCCAGGACCCGCTGCCTTACGATGAACATCACGCCAAGGTTACCCGGGACGAAGGACAACGCCATGAAGCACCGCCTCGCCATCCTCGACGACTACCAGGGCGTGGCCCATGGTTTTGCCGACTGGGCTGCCCTGGAAGCCGAGGGCGTCGCCACCATGACCTTCCGTGAACCCTTCGCCTCGCCGGAGGCCCTGGTGTCCGCGCTGGCGGATGTGACCATGGTGGTGGCCATGCGCGAGCGGACCGCCTTTCCGCGGGAGGTGCTGGAAAAACTTCCAAATCTCCAGCTCCTGGTGACCACCGGCATGGCGAATGCCGCCGTGGATGTGGCCGCCGCTGCCGAGCAGGGCATCACCGTTTGCGGCACACCGGGCTCCCCCGCCGCCGCCCCCGAACTGACGTGGGCCCTGCTGCTGGCCCTCGCCAGGAACCTGCCGGCCGAAGAGAACTCCCTGCGTGCAGGCTCCTGGCAGACCACCGTTGGCTTCGAGCTGGCCGGTAAGACCCTGGGCGTGGTGGGCCTTGGCAAGATTGGCCGACGGATCGCGGCGTACGGGCAGGCCTTTGGAATGGAGGTCCTGGCCTGGAGCCAGAACCTGACGGCCGCGGCAGCGGAGGAGGCCGGCGCCCGCCTGGTGTCCAAGGAGGAACTCTTCCGGCTCTCGGACGTTGCCACGCTCCACCTGCGGCTCTCCGAACGCTCGGAAAACATTGTGGCCGAGCCGGAACTCCGGCTGCTGGGACCTGAGGGCATCCTGGTGAATACCGCCCGGGGGCCCCTGGTCAACCAGGACGCCCTGCTGAAGGCCCTCGCCGAAGGCTGGATCCGCGGGGCGGCGCTGGATGTGTTCGACCAGGAACCGCTGCAGGCGGGGCACCCTCTGCTCGCGGCGCCCAACACCGTGTTGTCTCCGCACCTCGGCTACGTCACGCGGGAAAGCTACCGGCAGTTCTACGGCGGGGCTTTCGAGGACGTCACGGCCTGGCTGGCGGGCGCGCCTGTCCGCACGCTCACGCCTTAGCCCCCGCGCCCCGGGGACGGAAACGACGACGGCGGCCCGGCCATCTAAAGGCAACCGGTCCGCCGTCGGACTTCTTTGGCAGTGCCTCAGGCGTCCCCGAGGTACCAGCCGCGCCGGGCGTTAGCCACCCCGGGTTGCTCGCGGAAGACGTCCGGCTGGGCGGCCCAGCGGACGCCGTTGGCCAGCACCTGCCGGATTTCAGCCTGGTGGTAAACCGGGTAGTCCTGGTCGCCGGGGCTGAAATAGAAAATCCGGCCCTTGCCGCGGGTGAAGGTCACGCCGGAGCGGAACACCTCGCCGCCTTCAAAGGAGCTGATGAAGATGAGGTCGTCCGGGTCCGGAATGTCAAAGAGTTCGCCGTACATCTCCTGTTTGGGAATGATCAGCGGATTGGGAACGCCCTGCGCGATGGGGTGGGACGGTTTGACCGTCCACACTGTCTCGCGTTCACCGTCGTTGCGCCACTTGAGCGAGCAGGTGGTGCCCAGGAGCCGGGTGAAGATCTTGGCGAAGTGGCCGGAGTGGAGGACCAGCAGGCCCATTCCGCCCAGGACGTGGCGCTGCACCCGATCCACGACGTCGTCACTGACCTCGGCGTGGGCTTTGTGTCCCCACCACAGGAGGACGTCCGTTCCCGCCAGCGCCTCCTCGCTGAGTCCGTGCTCGGGGTCCGCAAGGGTTGCGGTGGCCACCTGCGAATCCGGCAGGTGTCCGCGCAGGCCCGCGGCAATGGCGCCGTGGATCCCGTCCGGGTACATCTCCGCCATGGAGGCTGGCGTATTCTGCGCCTCGTGGACGCCCTCGTTCCAGACCAGGATGTTGAGTTTGTCCGTCATGTCAGAGCGCAACTTCCCGGTGTTCGAGTGCGGACCGGTAGCAGGCGTCCAGGACCAGGGCCCGGCTGAGGGCCACCGAGCCGTCATGCGCGCCCCACGCCTCCGGGCCGCCGCGGACGGCGTTGACGAAGTCCTCGACGACGGCGTCGTGGGCGCGGCCGGGCTCAGCCACCACCTCGTAGTCGGCGTTTTCGCCGTCCTTCTCCTTGAAGATCCTCAGGTCCGCAACCGGTGCCATCGAAGCGCCTACAGCGCGCAGTTCGGCGCCGCCGTCGGTCCCGTACACGGTGAAGTCCAGGAGGTCCTTCTCTTCGCGGTAGGCCGCCCAGCCCGCCTCGAGGATGAGCGTGCCGCCGCCTTCGAGCCGGATGAACGCGGTGGCGAAATCCTCCACCTCGAATTTGTGGCTGGACTTCATCGCCGAGTAGCGGGCGTTGCCGCCCAGTCCGCGCGGGCCCAGTTCGGAGTGGGTGGCGGCGGAGACGGACAGGACCTTGGGTTCCCCCAGCAGGTGCAGGGAGTAGTCCAGCACGTGCACGCCGATGTCGGCCAGCGGACCGCCGCCGGCCAGCTCCGGATTGGTGAACCAGCTGCCCAGCATGGGGATGCCGGAGCGCCGGAGCCACGAGGCCTTCGCGTAGTACGGCCGGCCGAGCTCACCGTCGTCGATGATGCCCTTCAGCTTCTGGATGTCGCCGCGGCGGCGGTGGTTGAAGGCGACGTCCAGCACGCGGCCGGCCTTGCGTGCGGCGTCCACCATCGCCTGGCCTTCGACGCCGTTGCGCGCCAGCGGCTTTTCGCTCAGGACGTGCAGCCCCTTTTCCAAAGCCGCGATGGCGATGGGTGCGTGCAGGAAGGTGGGCACGGCCACGCTGACGGCGTCCAGCCCCTCCATGTCGATCAGGTCCTCCCAGCGGGCGAACGTGTGCGGGATGCCGTACTCGTCCTTCAGGTTGGCCAGGAGGTCCGCCTCCATGGCAGCGACCGCTACGAGTTCCACGCCATCCATGCCCTTGTAGGCCTTGATGTGCTGCTGGCCGGCCCATCCGATGCCAACCACCCCCACCTTCAGGGTTTCCGGCTGCTGATTGCTCACAGGTAGATCCTTCTCTTTTTCGTGCGATGGAAATGGGGTTGGGAAGTCAGCCCTTGACGGCCCCGGCGGTCATGCCCGAGACAATCCTCTTCTGGCAGACCAGGACCAGGATGACAAGGGGCAGTGTGATCAGGACGGACGCGGCGCTGATGGTGCCCATGGGCTGGTCGAACTCGCTGGCACCGTTGAAGAAGGCAATGGCAACCGGGACCGGGCGCGCGTCCGGCGACGTCGTCAGCGTGACGGCCAGGAGGAACTCGTTCCAGACGGAGATGAACACCAGGATGGCCGTGGTGGCCAGGCCCGGCACCGCAAGCGGCAGGATCACCTTTCGGAAAGCCTGGAAAGGGGAAGCTCCGTCCATGTACGCGGATTCCTCCAGCTCCCGCGGGATTTCCCGGAAGAAGGACGTCAGGGTGTAAATGGCCAGCGGCAGAGCGAAGGTCATCTTGGGGATGATGAGGCCGACGAGGGTGTCGTAGAGCCCGATCTCCCGCCAGATCGCGAACATGGGCGCTGCGATGGCGATCGCCGGAAAAGTGGTCACGGACAGGATCAGCGTCAGGATCAGCGCCTTCCGGCGCATCTTGAGCCGGGCCAGGGCGTAAGCGGCAAAGGATGCGAACACCAGCGCCAGCGTGGTGGTGACGACGGCGATAATCACCGAGTTCCGCAGCGCCAGCAGGAATTCGGCGTTCTGGAGGACCGTCAGGTAGTTATCCAGCGAGGGTTCGGCGGGGAACAGTTCCCCCTTGCCCAGGCTGGCGCCTTTCTTCAGGGACGTATTGACCAGCCAGTAGAACGGAACCAGCGAGAAGGCCATGACGGCCAGGACGAAGAGCCACGTCAGCGGGTGAAGTTTGGCTTCCCCCCGCAAACGTCGGCGAGGTGCCCTGGACCTGGCCGACGTATCGGCGGGACGTTCGGCAAGCAGCGTACCCATCAGTTCTCCTTGGCGACGGCGCGGATGTTGCTGCCTGCGAAGCGGATATAGACCATGGAGACCACCATGACCGTCAGGAACGTCAGGATGGACAGCGCTGAGCCCTCACCCACCAGTCGGTTTTCCCGCAGCTCCTTGTAGGCAAGCATCGACATTGATTCGGTACCGTTGGCGCCGCGGGTCAGGACGAACGGCAGGTCGAAGACGCGCAGGGAATCCATAGTGCGGAAGATCGCCGCCAGGACAATCGCGGGCTTCAGCAGGGGCAGGGTGACATCCCGGAAGGTCTGCCATTTGCTGGCGCCGTCCAGTTCAGCCGCCTCGTAGGTCTCATCCGGAATGACCTGCAGGCCGGCCAGGATGATGAGCGCCGCGAAGGGAGTGGTCTTCCAGACGTCAGCCAGGACAACCACGGCCATGGCGTAGCCAGGTTCACCCAGCCAGACGATGTCGCCGGCGGGCAGGCCCAGGCCGGAAAGGACCGTGGTCACCAGCCCCAGGTTTGGTTCGAACATGGTCTCCCAGGTGATGGCGCTGACCACTGTGACGATCGCGTACGGCAGCAGCACGATGGTGCGGAGCAGCGCACGGCCCCGGAAGGCAAGGTTCAGCAGCAGGGCCATGGCCGTTCCCAGCACCAGTTCCAGCGACACCGAGAGCCCGGCGAAGAGGAAGGTCTGGCCGAAGGCCGCCCACCATTCCTTGCTCGCCAATGCCGCGATGTAGTTATCGAGGCCGACGAAGCGGGACAGGCCGGCCTGGCGGACGCTGTACTGGTTCAGCGAGAGCCACAGTGCGTAGCCGATGGGCACAGCGGCCACCAGGGCCATCAGGATGAGGGACGGTGCCGTCATCCTGATGGCCAGGCGGCGTTCTGCCCGGTCGTGGGGGGGGGGGGGGGGGGGGGGGGGGGGGGGCGGGGGGGGGGGGGGGGGGGGGCGGG
>NZ_JBNZGA010000007.1:72328-213432 GCF_050573415.1 Paenarthrobacter sp. NEAU-H11
TCCGTTTGGGGCCGGGGCCCGCAACCTTTGGGCCCGGGGGCCTGCCGCCCGGGGGGGGCCCCCCCCCGCGCCCACGACCGGAAGTCAGGACAGGGGGTGCCATGGTCAGAAGGTCGCCTTGGCGGTCTTGATCTCTTCAGCCATCTGCTTGGTTGCGTCATCCGCTGTGGCCGTGCCGGACAGGACCGCGTAGACGTTCTTGTTGATGGCCTGGGAAATCTGCGGGTACACCGGGGAGACCGGCCTGGGCTTGGCACCCTTGACCGAGTCGAGCAGTTCCTTCGCGAACGGCATCTTGGCCAGGACTTCGGGGGCGGAGTAGGCGGCCTCGTTCACCGGCGCCTGGGAGTTGTCCATGGCCACGTGCTTCTGCCACTCCGGGGAGGTGGCGAACTTGATGTAGGCCACGGCTGCGCCCGGGTTGGTGGAGTGGGCGGAGATGGCGAAGTTCCAGCCGCCCAGGACGCCGCTTGGCTTGGCGGAGCCGTCAAAGGAGGGCAGCGGTGCCACGCCGAAGGTGCCTGCCAGGTTGGTGGCGTTCAGGAGGCGGTAGACGTGGGGCCAGTTGCGCTGGTATCCGAAGTTGCCGGACTCGTAGGCCAGGCGTGCGGGATCTTCGTTGTAGGTCAGCACGGCACGGTCCGCGGAACCGTTCTTGATGCCGTCGGCCATGAAGTTCAGGACCTTGCGGGTGGTGTCGTTGTCCACCGCCACTTCGCCGTTGGCATCCAGGACCTCGCCGCCGGCGCTGTAGAGGAGTTCGAGGAAGTTCACCGTCAGGCCTTCATACTGCTTGCCTTGGTAGACCAGCCCGTTGCCTGGGGCCTTGGCTGCCTCTTTGTAGAGCTGCTGCCAGGTTTCCGGCTTGGCCACCTTGTCCTTCTGGTAGTAGATCAGGCCGGCGTTCGTGTAGAAGGGTGCGGCCCAGTACTTGCCGTCGTACTTCACCGTCTCAGTCGTGGACGTGATGAGGTTGTCCTTGATTCCTTCGACCAGTTCGGTCTGGTCAAGCAGCCAGCCCTGGGAGGCGAACTCGGCCGTCCAGATCACGTCCGTCATGAAGATGTCGCACTCGGTGGACTTGCCTTCAAGGCGCTGGACGGCCTGCGTGCGGGATTCGTCCGTCGTGGCACCGATCTCCGTGTACTTCGCCGTCATGCCCGGGTTGGCGGCGTTGAAGGCCGCCGTGGTGTTCTTGTGGATGCCGCTCGCGTCTTTGCCGCCGCACAAATGGATGTTTCCCTTGGCGCCTTCTGCGCTCTTGGGATCGGCTACGGCCGCGGCCGGAGCCTGGGTCGATTCCGATTTCGACGCCGGCTGGTTTCCGCAGCCCGCGAGCATGACTCCCGCTACTACGGTTGCTGCAACACTCTGGGCAAGACGACGGCGTCTTGCTGGCATGGATGCCTTCACGAGTTTCCTTTCGGGGTGGCCTGGTCCGCCCATTCGGTCCACGGCCATAATCGGACGGCCGCAGGTACCGGACAGCGGGACGATGAAGCGGTCAGCCGCAACTTTCAACCGCTATAGGTCAAAAGTATGTAGGCGAGCCGCTGTAAGCAGATTTCCATGGAGTGTGACCCATGTCAACAAGAATCGGATGGGATTTTTCGGTATCCGATTGGATCCCGGGGTACATCTGCCGGTATTCGAGGGCATGCCGCGGCGAGGCCTGCGTGCTTGGGTGCTTGCGTGCCTACGCGCTTGGGTGCACGGACCGTACAGGCCTGGAATTTGGGGGGACGCGCCTAATCAGCCTGGGTGGACGTCCGGATGGCGGTTTCCACCGCTTCGGGCGAGAGGACGTGGTCAATCACCATCCGGCTGGCACCAAGTATTGCGGCGTCTGCCGGAGCTTTGGACTGCTCGATGCGGAGCCGGGACGTGGCAAGCGGCAGCGATCTGCGGTAAACCGCCTCGCGTACCCCCGCCAGCAGCTGGTCGCCGGCGCGCGCCAGGCTTCCGCCCACCACAATGACGGAAGGGTTGAGCAGGTTCACGCAAATTGCGAGTACCTCCCCCAGGTCCCGTCCGGCCTGCCGCAGCGCATGGATGGCCTGGACGTTTCCCTTGGCCGCGAGTTCCACCACGTCTGTACTGGTGGTGGCCTCGATTCCTTCCGCACGCAGCTTACCGGCCAAGGCAGGTCCGGATGCCAGGGCCTCGAGGCATCCGCTGTTGCCGCAGCGGCACAGCACGTCCTCGCCGTCGGGGACCCGGACGTGCCCAAGGTCGCCGGAAGTACCATCTGCGCCACGCTGGATTTGGCCGTTGCTGATGATGCCGGCACCGATGCCCGTGGCCACTTTGACCAGCAACACGTTCTGGAATTCCTGCCAGTGGGCGTACCGCTCACCGATCGCCATGATGTTCACGTCGTTATCCACCAGCACGACCGTGCCCAGCTGCCGGCCAACGAATCCGGCCACATCGAACCCGTCCCAGCCCGGCATGATGGGAGGTTTCACCGGCCGCCCCGTGCTGTGTTCCACAGGACCGGGGAGTCCTATCCCCACTCCGGCAAGATCGCCGACGCGGCGTCCGACGTCTTCCAACAGCTTGCGCCCTATTTCGATGACGCGGTTCAGGACGGGTTCGGGACCTTCCCCAATATCGATCGCTTCGGAGTGCCTGGCAAGGATGGTGGCATTCAGGTCCGTGGCCGCCACCGAGGCATGGGTTGCGCCTATGTCGGCGGCGAGCACCAGCCTGACCCCCGCGTTAAACGCAAATTTCGACGGCGGCCGCCCGCCGGAGGAGGCCGCTTCGCCGGCCGGACCCACCAGGCCCATGGCAAGGAGGGCATCGATCCGGGCGGCAACAGTGGTCCGGGCAAGGCCGGTCAGGTCCGCCAGTTCGGACCGCGTGCGGGGCTTGCCGTCACGGAGCAGCTGGAACAGGTCACCGGTGCGCGAAAGCAGCCCGGCTTCCTGCTGTAGACGCGGTTGTTGCCTCGGAACGATCGCCATACCTAAGGAATAGCACATTCGGAAATACTTTGGTTCGAGTAATCCTTGACTTTTGATTGACTTGCGCCAAAAGTCGCCGTAATTTGTAAAAAACCCAACTCATGTGCTGCGGCGCATGCAACATCGAGCAGCAAGGAATGGGCAGGCCATGGACCACTCGCTTCAGCTTTACACTCTTCGGCGGCCCTTGGAAGAGGACCTTCCCGGAACCATCCGCAGGGTCGCGGACATCGGTTTCACCCGGGTGGAGCCCTACAATTTCGTGGCCACCGCGAGGGAACTGGGCAGTGCCCTGAAAGAGAACGGACTGACGGCGCCGTCCGGCCATGCCCCGCTGCTCAGCCAGGACCAGGACGAAATCTTCGCAGCGGCCAGGGACCTGGGCATCACCACGGTGATCGACCCGTTCATCCCCGCCGACCGCTGGCAGACGGCCGAGGACATCCGTGCCACGGCGGAGAAGCTGAACGAAGCTGCCAGAAAGGGCGCCGAGTACGGCATCCGGGTTGGCTACCACAACCACCAGTGGGAGTTGGAGTCAATCGTCGAAGGCCGGACCGCCCTGGAATACTTCGCCGACCTGCTTGACCCGGAACTGGTCCTGGAAGTGGACACCTACTGGGTGGCCGTGGGCGGGCAGGATCCGGTGGACATCCTCGCCAGGCTCGGTGACCGGGTAAAGCTGATCCACATCAAGGACGGCCCCCTGACCACGGATACCAGGGCCCAGCAACCGGCCGGCAAGGGCAAGGTGCAGGTCCTTGACGTCATCGCCGCAGCAAAGGCCCTGGAGGTGGGCGTGGTGGAATTCGACGACTACGAGGGAGACATCTTCCAGGGCATCGCCGAGAGCCTGGCATTCCTCAACAGCGCAGGAGCCAGCGCATGAGCACCCCCTCCCCCAGCAAAGGCCCGGTGGGCGTCGGCGTCATCGGCGCGGGCAACATCAGCAAGCAGTACCTGGACAACCTCACCACGTTCCCCGACCTCAAGGTCCACGTCATCGCGGACCTCTTCGAGGAAGCCGCCGAAGCCCGGGCCAACGAATACGGCATCCCCGAGTGGGGCGGGGTGGAAAAAGCACTGCACCACCCCGACGTCGAGATCATCGTGAACCTGACCATTCCCGCAGCCCACGTGGAAGTGGCCACAGCAGCCGTACACGCCGGCAAGCACGTCTGGACCGAGAAGCCTTTTTCCCTTGACCGCGAATCAGGCCTGGGGCTCCTCAAAACCGCAGACTCCGCGGGGATTCGCCTGGGCTGCGCCCCGGACACGTTCCTGGGTGCCGGGCTCCAGACTGCACTGCGCCTGATCCAGCGGGGCGACATCGGCACGCCCCTGACCGGCATGACCACCTTCCAGACGCCGGGTCCGGAGTCCTGGCACCCCAACCCCGCCTTCCTGTTCCAGTACGGCGCCGGCCCCCTGTTCGACATGGGCCCCTACTACCTCACCACCCTGGTCCAGGCCTTCGGCTCCATCCGCAAGGTGGCCGCCGTCGGCTCCAAGGCCAAGGACATCCGCGTCATCGGTTCCGGACCCAAGGCCGGCGAGGAGTTCACCGTGGAAGTCCCCACGCACGTCTCGGCCATGGCGCAATTCGAAAGCGGCGCGTCCTCCCACAGCGTCTTCTCCTTCGAATCTCCCCGCACGCGGATGGGATTCGTGGAGATTACAGGCACGGAGGCCACTATCTCCCTGCCGGATCCCAACAACTTCGACGGCGACGTCAGGCTTTGGCGCGCGGGCGACGAAGCCTGGACCACCATCCCGGCCACGGGCCCGGCGAACGGCCGCGGCATGGGCGTCCTGGACATGGCGCGTTCGCTGCGTGCCGGCGTCCCCCACCGCGCCCCCGGCAGCCTGGCCTACCATGTGCTGGACGCCATGGTCTCCATCTCGGAATCCATGGACTCGGGCACCTTTGTGGACGTGGAAAGCTCCGCCCCGGCCTCTGCTCCGCTCCCCGAGGACTGGGCACCGGAGACGCTGACCCTGGGGGAGGGCGCATGAGCCGGGAACCGGGAACCACGGCGCCACTGGGGGTGGCGATGATCGGCTACGCCTTCATGGGCAAGGCACATTCCAACGCGTGGCGGAACGTGGCCAGCTTCTTCGACGTCCCGGCGTTTGAACAAAAGGTCCTGGTTGGCCGCGATGCCGCCGCCGTCTCGGAGGCTGCCGGCAGGTACGGGTGGGCGGAAACGGCCACCGACTGGCGCACTGTCCTGGAGCGGGACGACATCCACATCATCGACGTCTGCGCCCCGGGCTGGATGCACGCCGAAATCGCCATCGCCGCCTTTGAGGCGGGCAAGCATGTGCTGCTGGAGAAGCCCCTCGCCAACACCCTGGCGGAGGCCGAGGCAATGACCGCTGCGGCGCAGGCCGCACGGGCCAGGGGCGTCCAGTCGATGGTCGGGTTCAACTACCGCAGGGTGCCTGCCCTTGCCCTTGCCAAGGAGCTGATCGCCGAGGGCAGGATCGGCACGGTACGGCACGTCCGTGCCGCCTACCTGCAGGACTGGCTGGCTGACGACCAGGCGCCCATGACCTGGCGGCTGAAGAAGGAAACAGCCGGCTCCGGCGCCCTGGGTGACATCGCCTCCCACGCCATCGACCAGGTGCTGTTCCTCCTGGGGGACCGGGTCACCGAGGTCACCGGCCGCCTGCACACCTTCGTGAACCGGCGCCCCGGCACGAGCGGTCCCGCAGGCGGCCTTGAGGATGTAACGGTCGACGACGCCGCCTGGGCAACATTGTCCCTCGCCTCGGGAGCAGTCGCCTCAGTGGAGGCCTCCAGGGTGGCCACCGGACGGAAGAACTCCCTCCAGCTTGAGGTCTACGGCGACAAGGGCGCCCTCCGGTTCGACCTGGAAAACCTCAATGAGCTTGCGTTCCTGGATGCCACCGCACCCGCCCGGGAGCAGGGATTCCGCCGGATCCTGGTCAACGAGCCCGAGCACCCGTACCTTAAGGCGTGGTGGCCGCAGGGCCACATCATCGGCTGGGAGCACACCTTCACCCACGAAGTCCGCGACTTCCTGCTTGCCGTCAGCTCCGGAACCGCGCCGTCGCCGTCGTTCGAGGACGGGCTGGCCGTCCAGCGCATCCTGGACGCCGTGGAGGAATCCGCCGCCGCGAAGAGCGCCCTCATCCAACTGGCCCCCGCCAACCCGGCCGCCACCGCCACCCACCCGCAAGGAGCCTGACATGCCCCGCCCGTTTACCCTGTTCACCGGCCAGTGGGCCGACCTGCCCTTCGAAGAGGTGGCCAAACTGGCCTCCGGCTGGGGCTACGACGGCCTGGAAATCGCCGTCTCCGGGGACCATCTGGACGCCTGGCGCTGGGACGAACCCGGCTACGTGGAGTCCAAGCTCGCCGTACTGGAAAAGTACAACCTGAAGGTTTGGGCCATTTCCAACCACCTCAAGGGCCAGGCCGTGTGCGATGACCCCATCGACTTCCGCCACCAGGACATCGTGGGCGCCAAGGTCTGGGGCGACGGCGACCCCGAAGGCGTCCGCCAGAGGGCCGCCGAGGAAATGAAGCACACCGCCCGGCTCGCCAAGGCACTCGGGGTGGACACCGTCGTCGGCTTCACCGGCTCCTCCATCTGGCAGTACGTGGCCATGTTCCCGCCCGTCCCGGAAAAGGTCATCGACGCCGGCTACCAGGACTTCGCCGACCGCTGGAACCCCATCCTGGATGTCTTCGACGAATGCGGCGTCCGGTTCGCCCACGAAGTCCACCCGTCCGAGATCGCCTACGACTACTGGACCACCGTCCGCACCCTCGAGGCGATCGGACACCGCGAAGCGTTCGGCCTGAACTGGGACCCCTCCCACATGATGTGGCAGGGAATGGACCCCGTTTCCTTCATCTGGGACTTCAAGGACCGGATCTACCACGTGGACTGCAAAGACACCAAGATCCGCCAGACCGGCCGCAACACGGTCCTGGGCTCCCACCTGCCCTGGGGCGATCCGCGCCGCGGGTGGGACTTCGTCTCCGCCGGCCGCGGCGACGTCCCCTGGGAAGCCTCGTTCCGCGCCCTGTCCGCGATCGGCTATGACGGGCCTATCTCCGTCGAATGGGAAGACGCCGGCATGGACCGCCTGCACGGCGCCCCCGAAGCCCTCGCGGCCCTCAAGAAGTTCGACTTCCCGCCGTCGAGCACGTCCTTCGACGCCGCCTTCAAGCAGTAGCTCCCGGGGGGCACGCACGTAGAATCCCTGCATGACCCACACCATCCGCCCGGCAACAACAGACGACGCCGGGGCGCTGGCAGCCCTGGCAACCGTCACCTTTCCGCTGGCGTGCCCGCCGTCGACGTCGCCTGAAGACATAGCAGCGCATCTGGCGAACACCCTCAGCGAACAGCACTTCCGGACGTACCTCAGTGACCCGGACGTCACCGTCCTGGTGATAGACGGGGAGGGCGCCCTCCGCGGGTACAGCCTCCTGGTGAACCGTCCCGCGGCGGACCCGGATGTGTCCGCGGTGCTGACATTGACGCCGTCGGTGGAGCTCAGCAAGTGCTATGTGCATCCCGGGCACCACGGCCTGGGCGCCGCTGCGGAGCTGATGCACGCCAGCCTCCAGGCGGCGGCCGGATCAGGCGCAGCCGGTGTGTGGCTCGGGGTCAACAGCCAAAACGCGCGGGCCATCCGCTTCTACGAGAAGTCAGGGTTCCGCAGGGTGGGAACCAAGTCTTTCCGGCTGGGAAATACCGTGGAGCACGATTTCGTGCTGGAGCGCGCCCTCCCGTGACCGGCCCCCCGCTGCCCTCTTACACGTACTCAGCCGGGTAAGCCAGTGGCGGGCGCGGTTCCGCCAGGAGCTTGAGGCCCGGCGGCAGCCCCTCCACGGTGCCGTGGGTCCCGGACGCCCTGATGTTGATGCGGGCGGTGTCCAGCAGCACGTTTTCGGCCCGGAACTCGCCCACCTCCTCCGGAAGGATCGGCGCCAGGTGCACTACCCCGTGCGTGAAGACGGGGTCGAAGCGGAGCAGGGCCCGGACCAGTTGTATGGGCGCCGCCGCCGCCCATGCCTGCGGCGAGCAGGCGGTGGGGTATGCCACCGGTCCGGAGAACTCGCCGCGGTCGAAACCGCAGAACAGTTCGGGCAGCCTGCCGTCAAAATGCTCAGCGGCCTCGAAGATGCCGGTGGCCACCCGGCGCGCCTCTTCCACGAATCCGTAGCGCATCAGCCCGGTTGCCACCAGGGCCGTGTCATGCGGCCACACCGAGCCGTTGTGGTAGCTCACCGGGTTGTAGGCGCCCATGTCCGAGCTGAGGGTGCGGATTCCCCAGCCGGTGAACATCTGCGGGGACATCAGGTGCTCCACCACGGAAGCCGCCTTGTCCTCATCCACGATGCCCATCCAGAGGCAGTGCCCCATGTTTGAAGTACACGCGTCCACCGGCCGCTTGTCCTTATCCAGCGCCACGGCGAAGTAACCCTTGTCCGGCAGCCAGAACTTCTCGTTGAAGGCGGCCTTCAAATCCGCGGCGCGTTCAGCCCAGTGCTGTTCCAGGGCGCGGTCGCCGCTCCAGCGGGCCAGCAGTGACCGGCCCACATAGGCGGAGTAAACGTAGGCCTGGACTTCGCAGAGGGCAATGGGCGCCTCGGCCATGGTCCCGTCCGCGAAGTTGATGCCGTCCCAGGAATCCTTCCACCCCTGGTTGACGAGTCCATGGTCGTTGGGCCGGATGTACTCCACGAACCCGTCGCCGTCGCGGTCCCCGTACTTCTCGATCCACTCCAAAGCCCTGTCCACGTGGGGCACCAACGGCTCCACAATGTCCTTTGACTGCCCCCACCTGCTCAGCTCGCCAACCAGGGCCGCAAACAGCGGCGTGGCGTCAGCGGTGCCGTAGTAGGCGCTGCCCCCCAGCGCCAGCCCCGCGGTGACGCCCAACCTCACCTCGTGCGGGATGCGCCCCGGTTCTTCCTCGGAGTCCGTGTCCACTTTCGTCCCTTGGAGGCCGGCCAAGGTCTGCAACGTCCCGGCCGCCAGTTTGGGGTCCACCATCAGGCTCATGTAGGAGGAGAGGATGGAGTCGCGGCCGAAGAGCGCCATGAACCAGGGGGCGCCGGCGGCGACGGCTACCCGTTCCGGATGGTGCGGGTCGAAGATCCGCAGGGATCCCAGGTCGCTTTGGCTGCGGTTCAGCAGATCCTGCAGGTTGGCGTCCGACACGGTGATCAGCGGGACGTTCTGCTCCCAGTGCCGGTGCCGGCGGGCGCCCTCCCGGTGGTGCGGCAGCCCGTCCTCGCTGAAGGCGTCGGCGGGGGCCTGCCCGTTGATTAGGGGGACCACAATGATGCTGGTAGCCCACTTGCCGCGGGGTGGAATGGTGGCCCGGAAGCGGAGCCCGTCTGTGCTGACGGCGGCGCCGCGGGCCCGGACGGCCGTTCCCCGCCGTTGGCCGTTGCGGGCGCTTTCAATCACGAGCTGGCCGTCGCGGACCGTTCGGACGGCCTCGGCATGCTTTGACGTGCGGCCCACCTTGACGTCGAAAAGATCGTCCTGGTCTGCACCAACGAGGAGTTCGATGTCGCATTCCACAGGCTCAGCCGAGTAGTTCTCCAGCGTGATGTCGTCCTGCAGGCCGGGGCCGATGTGGCGGGTTTGACGGACCACCAGCGGGCTGTCGAACCGGCCGTCCGGCCATTGGGCCCTCCCAACGAAGGTGGCTTCGAAGGGCTTGGGCCGTTGCGCCGCCAACGGTTCACGCAAGGAGCCATTTACTCGGAGGATCCAGTGGGAAATGATGCGCGTGTCCTGGTAGAAAGCACCGTTCGTGCCGGTGTCTGAACTGATGTCCCCGGTGCCGGAAGAGATGCAGAACGAGGATCCTTCCAGCACCGTCACCGAACCTGATTCGGATGCGGCGGCCTCGGTGTCGGCGTTCCATGCAGTCAAGGGAAAGGGCTCCTTCGCTAGGAGGCGGACTTACCGCGGTTCGGAAGACCGTCCCTTAAAGATTCTGGTGCAAACCGATCGCATCCGGAACCCCTGGGGGAGCCTCCCCTGCGAGCAGCTTCTCGAAGAGCCGGAGGTGCTCGTTCACCATGCGTTCCTCGCTGAACCGTTCCGCGGCGGCCTTTCGGCAAGCTGCACGGCTGAGGCTCTCCGCCTCATGCACAAAGCCCGCCAGCTGCTCCGTGCTTCCCAGGTACCCGGTCCGGCCATGGTCGATAATTTCGGGTGCGGAACCTATCCGGGTGCCTATTACAGGGGTGCCTGTGGCAAGCGCCTCGATCATGACCAGCCCGAAAGGTTCAGACCACTGAATCGGGTTGAGGAAGGCCAGCGCCTCGCCCATCAGCCGATACTTGATGGCGTCGTCCACTTCGCCGACGAAGTCCTCATTGGGCCCCAGCATGGGCTCGATGACCTCACGGAAATACCGGATTTCGTCGGGGTCGCGCATCTTGACCGCTATCCGCAGCGGCAGTCCCGCCTCCCTGCCGATCATAATGGCCTCCAGCAGTCCCTTATCGGCGCAGGCCCGCCCGACGAAGCACAGGTAGCCGCCGGTCCCCGACCCCATCGGAACGGAGGAAACGTCCATCCCGTGGTGGATGACCCGCGTCACCGGCACTTCCGGTGCGCGCGAGCACTGGTCCCGGGAGATAGCGATCACAGCCGCCCTCCGGCCGATGGCACGGTAGATATCCACTGCGTCCGCACTGAGCGGGCCGTGGATTGTCGTTGCCACCGGGACCTGGTCAGGCCGCTCCACGTACAGGGGGCCGGTGAGGGTGTGGTCATGGATGATATCCACGTCCCCCATGGCTGCGTACGCCCGGACTACGTGGCTCAGCTCAGAGATGGCTAAACCGAGTCCGTCACTGTGTGCAGGCCGCATGCCCGGAGCCCGGGGGACAGCGCATGTGCTGTCCGAGGGAGCTGCCAACACGACGTCATGCCCGGCCGCCGCAAAGCCTCTGGCGAGGCTGTCCACTACTCTTTCAATGCCACCGTACGTTACCGGTGGAACAGGAATCCAAGGTCCTGCAACCAGTCCTATCCGCATTCCTGGCCTCGCCTAGAACGGGCCTGGCTCCCCAGCCGGGCCGGGCAATACTGTCCGCGGAACCTGATATGTCCCGCGGTCTAATTCAGAATCATCCGGTGGCATCTGCTTAGCCTTCAACTCAGACTATGGCGCAGGATTGGCGGCAGACAAGACCCACTGTGCGGCAACTAACACCGGGCTCCGGAATGGCGGCCCGAAATCCGCGGTTACGTCCAACATGAAGATAGAGATCTGGTCCGATGTTGCCTGCCCGTGGTGCTTTATTGGCAAGCGGCGCTTCGAAGCTGCCCTGGCCGCCTTCCCGCACCGTGATTACGTGGACGTGACCTGGCGCAGCTACCAGCTGGACCCCACCCTTCCCGAGCACTATGACGGCACGGAACTCGAGTACCTGAGTTCCCGCAAGGGCATCCCCGCAGAGCAGGTCTCGGCGATGTTCGGCCACGTTGCCGGCCAGGCGAAGGCCGAGGGCCTGAATTACCGGTTCGACTCGGTGGTGGTGGCCAACAGCTTCACCGCGCACCGCCTGATCCACCTTGCCGCTGCCCACGGCAAGCAGGATGCTGCAAAGGAACGCCTGCTCAGCGACCACTTCGAGCATGGCAAGGACATCGGCAGCCGGCAGTACCTTGCGTCGCTCGGCGTCGAACTCGGCATCGACCCCGGCGCAGTGGATGAGCTCTTCACCACGGACAAGTACGCGGACGCAGTCCGCTTCGATTTCGAGGAGGGCCGGTCCCTGGGCATCAGCGGAGTCCCGTTCTTCGTGATCGACCGGAAGTACGGACTCTCCGGGGCACAACCCGTTGAGACCTTCACTGCCGCCTTGAACCAGGCATGGCAGGAAGCCAATCCCCTTGTCATGGTCAACTCCGGCGAGGGGGAGGCCTGCGGACCGGACGGCTGCCCGGCGTAGGAAAGTACGGCAGGAAAGGGCGGGGCGTTTACTGACACATGGCGGTAAAGTGTCTGTATGCCCAGGATTTCAGCGGCCAGTAATGCCGAGCAGCGAGCGGACACCCAGCGCCGCATCCTTACGGCCTTCGGCGAACTCCTTTTCTCCCATGGCCTGCCCGGGCTGACCATGACGGACGTGGCACGGCACGCCGGGGTGGGCCGGACCGCCGTCTACAACTACTACGCGGACATCGAAGAGCTGCTGATTTCCTACGCCCTGGATGAGACTGAGAAGTTCCTCTCCGAACTGCGGGACTCCCTGGGACGACTGGACAACCCCGTGGACAGGCTCGCGCTGTACGTCCGCGCGCAGGTGGTGGACCTCAGCCGCCGCCACCTCCCGCCGGGGCCTGCCATGGGAGCGGTGCTCTCGCCGTCGTCCTTTGCCAAACTCGCCAACCACGTGGGCGAGCTGAGCGTCCTGCTGCAGGGGATCCTGCGGGACGGAATGGAGCAGGGCTACCTTCCTGTGGCGGACGTCAACCAGCAGGCACAGCTGATCCTGGGCACGCTGTCCTCCAGCGCGGCCAGGGGCAGCGATGAGCCCGCCGAACTGGAAGCCCGGGTGGCCAGGACGGTCCGCTTCATCCAGCTCGGGGCCGGGGCAAGGTTCGACGACGACGGCCGCCCCGTCCGGCTGGCCCCGCTTCGCGCGGTGGCTGGCTGAGCAGCACCACAGCGGGTGGGCGGCCAACCCCGCGTCACGGAGTGGGCGCTGCAGAGGGGATGACTGGCCATTTGTCGTCGTCGGCAATCCGGCGGCTTTCCCGCGGACAACCCAGCTTTCCGGGCGTCTGGTCAACGAGCTCGGGCGGGGCCAGCGCCTTGTAGTCCTGGGAGAGGATCACGTCCACGCTTCCGTCTGTCCTGCTGTCCTGGAAGTAGTCCGAACCCGGCAGGTTGCGCTGGACACTGAAGGCAGCGGCCTGCCCGGCCGCCCCGGAAACCACGGCGGCAATGCCACGGTAGCCTGCGTCGATGTTGGACACCGCGCCCACTACGAACTTCCTGGCCAGGAACTCATCCGCCACCGAGCGGGCCAGCCCGGGCCTGCTGGTGGAGTTATAGACGTTGAGGTTGATCTGCTCGTGGGGGGTGTAGTCAAAGGTGGCGGCCGGGCAGGTGGAAACGGCCTCCTCGGCCGGCGCTGCGGCAGGAAACTTCAGCCGTTCATCGATGATGGCCAGCGCGGTGATGATGGCCGCAACGATCAGGCCGATCAGGAGGACCAGGACAACTCCGTGCAGCGCCCGGCGGCGCACGCGCGCCGTATCGTCGGCGTCGCGGGCGGCTTCAAAGGTGGCCCGCAGTTCGGGGCCGGTGACAACGTGGTGGCCGTGGAGGACACTGACGTCCTGCTGCTTTTTCCTAGCCATCTATCACCAGGACGCGAGCGTGGATTGCGGTGCGCTGGTGCAGGGCGGTGCGGACGGCGCGGTGCAGCCCGTCCTCCAGGTACAGGGTTCCCTGGTACTGCACCACGTGCGGGAAAAGGTCACCGAAAAACGTGGAGTCCTCGGCCAGCAGCGCTTCCAGGTCAAGGGTGCGTTTGGTGGTCACCAGCTCATCCAGCCGGACGGGCCGCGGCGGGAGCGAAGCCCAGTCCTTCGGCGTCATGTAACCATGGTCGGGGTAAGGGCGGCCCTCGCCCACAGCTTTGAATATCACCTTGCCACACTAGGCATCCTGCACGTCCAGCGAAAGTGCCCGGGCGTGCCTGTTGCAGGTTGTGGCCAAACAGTGACCATGTGTCACATGCGGTGCCCAAGGCCCGCCAGAACAGCCCGCCCCCGGCACTGCTGAGAGAATAGATGTATGACAGTATCCGAGTCCCCCGCCGTGCCCGCACCAGGAGCCCATGCACGAGCCACACCGCCTCTGGCACTCCTGCTCGACGTGGACGGGCCGGTGGCAAGTCCGGTCACCCGCGATGTGAAGCGGGAGATCATCGATGACCTGGTGGCCCTCGCCGCCGCCGGCATCCCCGTTGTTTTCAACACCGGGCGCTCTGACGCGTTCATCAGGGAACAGGTCATGGAACCCATGATCGCCGCCGGGATTCCGTCAGGCACCATCATCCACGCCGTCTGCGAGAAAGGCGCCGTCTGGTTCAGCTACACCGCGGCCGGGCCCGGCCCCATCCACGTGGACCGCGAACTCGCCGTGCCGGCAGCCTACGGGGACGACATCCGGCGGATGGTGGCAGAGGACTATGCAGCGCACATGTTCTTTGACGAAACCAAGCGGGCCATGGTGTCCGTGGAGCAGCACATCGAGGTGCCCAGCGCCGAGTACCTGGCGGAGCAAAAACTCTTCGACGCCGACGCCATGGACCTGATGGCCCGCCACGGGCTGGGAGTGGTGCGGCTGGACCACCACGCCCCCAATTCCGACGACGAGGTGGACTACCGGGTGGACCCCACCATCATTTCCACGGACATCGAATCGGTGCGGCTTGGGAAGGACCTGGGAGCCAGCCGGGCAGTGGAGCTGCTCGCGGCACAGGGCATCACCCCGGAGGCCTGGCGGACCGTTGGCGATTCGCGCACGGACTATGCCATGGCTGACTGGCTTCACCACAACGACCACCCGGTCAAACACGTGGATGTCCGGCCCGCGGACGGCATCCCGGAAAAACCGTACCAAGTCCTGACCGCCCAGGACCTGGGGCTTCCGGCGTCCGTAATCCATGACGACGCCGGCGGTGCTTTCCTGCGCAGCTGGCGGGAGGCGCTGGGCGGCTGAGCCCCTTCCGGGCATCGGCTGCCCGAACCCCTGCCGTTTTACCGGCGGGGCTATCATGCACATAGGAACGCTAACTAATACGCAGCACGGAGACCACCATTACAGAAGCACCGGTTCAAGACGAGGTCTACTACGGCGGCCAGGCATCCGTAGAGGAACAATTTCACGCAGAGATCACCTCCGCAGAAGCTGAGCAGCGCCTCAACCCGCGCCCTGACGTCATTACGCACAAGGGCCGCATCGCCCTGATCAACTACAACAGGACTCCCTACCAGGCCATGGTGGAGGACCTGCTGTTCGTCAGGAATGTGCTGGCCAACGCCGGCCTGGCATACCTGCTGGTCAGGGGCAACAACGACCGCCCTGTCGTTGCCTTGGACTGGAAAGACAGGAAGAAGCTCCGGGCCGCCCTGGTGGAAGCCTGCCAGGACGAACCCTTCTACTCCATGACCGTGGACGCCAAGAAGAAAACCTCCCTCCTGGTTGCGGACGGTGAGCTCTCCTCCAACCGGCAGGCGCGCATCTTCCGCCTGTACCGGCCGCGGGTGGAACCGGCCGGCGGCTTCGAGTTCGGTGCCTCCGCGGGTGTCCAGATTGAGCTTTGGTCCTTCAAGGGCGACGAGATCATCCTGCCGATCGAGAACTCCCTCACACGCAGGACCCTGCTCCGGCAGGACGCCGTCCGAGGCACCGTTGAACGCTACGGCCACACCTGGCCCACCATCGAGAACATGTTCGCGGACCACGCGAGCGACATCAGCTTCGACATCGACCTGGTGTTCTCCTGGGTGGACGGCAGCTCCCCTGAGTACATAGCCGCCCGGCGGGCCCAACAGAAGGACGTTGTCCTGGGCGAAGGCGATGACCACGAGGCCCGCTTCCGGCAGATCAACGAACTCAAGTACGCGCTGCGGTCCGTCTACATGTTTGCGCCCTGGATCCGCCGCATTTTCATTGCCACGGATTCACCGGCACCCGCGTGGCTGGCGGAACACCCGTCCGTGACCATCGTCCGCAGTGAGGAGTTCTTCTCGGATCCCTCCGTGCTGCCCACGCACAACTCCCAGGCGGTGGAGTGCCAGCTCCACAACATCGAAGGCCTGTCCGAGCACTTCCTGTACTCCAATGACGACATGTTTTTCGGCCGGCCGGTCAGCCCGGACCTGTTCTTCACCCCGGGAGGCATCACCAAGTTCATCGAGGCCGAAACCCGGATCGGCCTGGGCGAGAACGCTGCAGAGCGCAGCGGGTTCGAGAACGCGGCCCGCGTCAACCGCAAGCTGTTGTGGAACAGGTTCGGCCGCATCACCACCCGGCACCTGGAGCACACCGCAGCGCCGCTGCGGCGCAGCGTGGTGGCGAAGATGGAGCGCGAGTTCCCGGAGGAATTCCGAAAGACGGCGGCCAGCCGCTTCAGGGCGGCGGACAACATCTCCGTGACCAACTCCTTCTACCACTACTACGCCCTGCTCACGGGCCGGGCGGTAACCCAGACGGCGGCGAAGGTCCGTTACGTGGACACCACCATGCGGACGGGACTGAACTACCTGCCCAAGCTGCTGGCCAAGCGGAACATGGATTTCTTCTGCCTGAACGATGGCAGCTTCCCCGAGGTGGATGCCGACGAGCGCGCCGCACTGGTGACGGACTTCCTGGAGAAGTACTTCCCCATCAAGGCGCCCTGGGAAAAGTAGGCGGGCGGCCTACCGGCTTGTGGGGAGCCCGAGCTTCGCGCTGTTCGGCTGCTTGAGCTTCGCGCTGTTCCGCTGCTTGGCGGTTTCCGGAATCCGGATCCCGGCTGAGGCCAGCCGGAACTCGGTCTCTTCCGGCGAGACGTACTCCCCCACTGTCGTGGACCTTCCCAGCGGAACCACCGAGTGGACGATGGTGTGCTCGTACACATGCACCAGGTTGAAGGATTGCCCGCCGTCCTGGCCCCGGGTGCCGCCAACGGGAACATTGAGGTCCTGGGTGTAACAACTGGCCGACGCCACCGATACAGGGATGCCGGCGAAGCTCGCCGTCGTCGAATAATGCAGGTGGCCCGCGAGGATGGTGCGGACATCAGAGTTCCGGACTACTGCCTCCAGCGATGCCTGGTCACGCAGCTCCACCAGGACCGAGAGATCCAGGACGGAGGGTATGGGCGGGTGGTGCAGCGCCAGGATGGTGCCGTCAGGAGCGGGCGTGTCCAGCTCCCGCGTCAGCCAGTCCAGCTGCGCCGGGCTCAGCTCGCCGTGGTGATAACCGGGAACTGAGGTGTCCATGGTGATGACGCGCAGCCCGTTGACGAAGTAGCTCTTGTCCACCGGCGCGTCATTGGGGGCTTCGTCCAGCAGTCCCGCCCGGAAGTTTTCGCGGTTGTCGTGGTTCCCCATCGCCCAGATCACCTCGGCGCCGAGTTCCTCGCAGGCGGGCTCAACGATTGCCCGCAGTTTCACGTAGGCTCCCGGATCGCCCTTGTCGGCGAGGTCGCCGGTGAAGATCACGGCCTCCGGACGCGCCCCGGACGCCTTCACCTCTTCGAAGAGCTGAATAAGGCGTGCTTCGCTGTCAACGACGCCGTAAAGGGGATCCGGACCTCCCATCAAGTGGGGATCGCTCAGGTGGAGTAGGAAGTGGCGTGGCCGGGGATGTTCGGCCTCGATGTGCTCCATTGCTGCCTCTGTGGTCGGTGGGAAACGGCGCTTCCCTTGTACCCTTCAGTAATGTTTATCCAATCAGACATTTGGCAAACTTTGGGTGAATCGCCGTAGTTGATGTGAAAAAAAATGAAAGAACTGCGCTTTTCGGCCGTCCGGTTCGGCGAAGCGCCCCTTTTTCAACAGAGGGCCTCCTCGACGGCGTCGATAACCTCCGCCGAATCGGGCTCCACGGTTGGCGCGAAGCGGTTCACCACCTGGCCGTCCCTGTTGACCAGGAACTTCTCAAAGTTCCATTTCACCAATCCGGGCAGCAGCCCGCTTTTGAACTTGGTGAGCTCCGCGTAAAGGGGGTGCTGGTTCCTGCCGCGGACGTCCGCCTTGAGGGTGAGGGGGAAGGTGACCCCGAAGTTGCGCTGGCAGAATTCGGCGATTTCGCTGTCGCTGCCCGGTTCCTGCCCTGCGAACTGGTTGCACGGGACGCCGAGTACTTCAAACCCCCGGTCCCGGAACTTTTGATACAGCGTCTCCAGCCCCGTGTACTGGGGCGTGAACCCGCAGTTGGAGGCAACGTTGACCACCATCACCACTTTGCCCTTGAACCTGCCAAAATCGGTCGGGGAACCGTCGTTCAGGGTCAGCGGAACCCGGTACAGGTCAGTTACAGGCGGCTTCCCCAAGAAGTTGTCCATGCATGGAATTCGTTGCCAATGGATCACGGTATTGGTCCGGGCTTGGCGTTTCCAGCACGGATTTCCGGCGCACTTCAGGGCGCCGATGAGGAGCTGGTTGCCGATGCCGCCGGTTAGATGGGGGCCGGCTCGGTCGGGGCAGGCTCAACCGGGGCCGGCTCAATCGGCGCAGGCTCAACCGGGGCCGGCTCAATCGGCGCAGGCTCAACCGGGGCAGGCTCAACCGGGGCCGGCTCAATCGGCGCAGGCTCAATCGGGGCCGGCTCGATCGGCGCAGGCTCGATCGGGGCAGGCTCGATCGGGGCCGGCTCAATCGGGGCCGGCTCGATCGGGGCAGGCTCGATCGGGGCCGGCTCAATCGGGGCCGGCTCGATCGGCGCAGGCTCGGTCGGGGCCGGCTCGATCGGCGCAGGCTCGGTCGGGGCCGGCTCAACCGGCGCAGGCTCGGTCGGGGCCGGCTCGGTCGGGGCCGGCTCGGTCGGGGCGGGCTCAACCGGGGCCGGCTCGGTCGGGGTAGGCGTCCCAGTCTCAGTCGGCGACGGCGTCCCAGTCTCAGTCGGCGACGGCGTCCCAGTCTCAGTGAGCGACGGCGTTCCAGTTTCCGTCGGCGACGGCGACGGCGACGGCGTGCCAGTTTCCGTCGGCGTGGGGGACGGCGTGCCGGTGTCGACCGTCGCCACCAACAGCGACGAGGATGCTGGCCGCGCAGAGGAGCCAGCCGCCGTCGTCGGGACATTTGCCCAGGGGGCGGCCGAGGGAGCCTCGCTGCCCAGCCCCACCGGAATGGTCCAGCGTATGGGCCCCGTGGAGGCAACACCGGGGACTGGCAGGTAGGTCAGCAGCTCAGCGGGCCCGGCGCCAAGCGGGCGTACCGCCATGAGGCGCCATTTCAGCGGATTCGTGTGGCGTCCGTTGAGGATTGTTTCGAAATGCAGGTGGCATCCCGTCGACCACCCGGTAGTGCCTACCCGGGCAATGGCTTGCCCAACATTGACGAAGTCACCGCTGCGGACGGCAATGGACTCGAGATGGTTGTAGGTGGTGACGAGTCCGTTGCCGTGATCGATCTCAACCCGGTTGCCGCCGCCCCATGGATGCCATCCGGCGGCACGGACCACGCCTGAATCCGCCGCGTAGACCGGGGTCCCGCAGGGGGCCGAATAGTCCTGGCCCAGATGGAAGTCCCCTGCCAGCCCGGACAACGGGCTTACGCGGAATCCGAAGGGCGACGAGGGAATAAGCAGTTTGAGGGGCGCCATGAGATAGCCTGCCGGCGGCCTTCCCACCCCTGAGAGCCCTACCGTGACCGGCGCCGGAGCATCCTCACCGAGACTTCCTACGAGCGGGCGTGGAAAGGCAATTTCGGCTTGGGGAGCGGCCAGGACCGCGGCTGTCCGGGGAGCCGCCACAAGGCTGTCCGACGGCGGTCCCGCGGCGGCAAATCCAGTGGCCTCAGTACCAGCGACGGTGCCGGCACTGAGACCAGTCGAATTCCCCGCAGCACCGGCGCCCGGACGGGCAACGGATGCCGCTGCGGTTCCCGTTTCAGGAGCGCTGCCGGAGAGGTTGAAGGCGCAGACGGAAATGGCGAGCGCCCCCGTGGCGGCCAGTGCCCGCGCTACAGGCAGGCAAAAGCCCTTGGCGTTCTTATCGTCCTTCCCGGATACCGCGTGATTGCCCACAAGACTGACTCCAGGACTTGGCCACCCGCACGCGTCTTGACGGTACCTACCATGAGAGCATATGGCCGCAGCCCTGTGAACCCCGGAGCGGGGACACTGCGGGGTTTTTTGTGGAGACTGCCGTTTCCAGCGCCGCCAGGTGGTACAGGACCAGTCGCTGCGGCTGCACTAAAAGGTGCTTACGATAAGCTCTACAGCCGAGTTCTCCACAGGAGGGCGTGCACCATCAGGAACATTCTCAGTCCCATCAAGAAGCGTCTGGTCCGAACCTTCAGCAACGGTTCCGAAGGCGTTCAGCAGTGGCAATTGGATCTTGCGGAGGGCGATGACCCGGGGTACCACCTGCCCGGTTCCGCGGTATGGGCAGTGCACGGTTCAATGTCGCCCATTGTCGCCGGAATCCGCACTCTGTTGATGCAGTCCCTGCACCCCGGCGCCCTTGCCGGCGTCCACGAACATTCAAACTTCCGCGAGGACCCGCTGGGCAGGCTGGCCAACACCATCCGCTGGATCTTCACAGTGACCTATGGCTCCAAGGAGGCCGCCGAGAACGCCTCACGGAGGGTGCGCCGGCTGCACGAGGCCGTCCAGGGCAGCTACCGCGACAGCCAGGGGGCGCAGCGCACCTACAGCGCCAACGACCCGGAACTGGCCAGCTGGATCCATCTGGCCTTCACTGACGCCTTCCTCACCGCCCACAAGCTGTGGGGAGGCACGATTCCCGGCGGACCGGACGCGTACGTCCGGGAGTGGGCCCAGGCCGGCCGGCTGATGGGAGTGGAAGACCCGCCGCTCACCGAGGCGGAATTGCACAGGCAACTGGACCGCTGGTACGAAAGCGGTGATCTCCGCGGTGACGCCCGTGTGGCAGAGACAGTGGAATTCGTCTGCAACCCGCCCTTGAACCGGGTGCTCCGGCCGGGTTACCGGATCCTGTTCGCGGGCGCCGTGTACAGCCTGGAGCCAAGGTACCGCCGGATGCTCGGGCTGGACGTTCCCCGGCTGGGTCCCCTGCCGCTGCCGGTGAGGCTCGCGACAAAGCTGGTTCTCGGCGTCGTACGCCTGGCCTTGGGACGCAGGGGTCCAAGCGAGCTAGCCGCCAGGGAACGGCTTCGCCGGCTTGGCGTACCGTCTGCGGAGGCGGGATGATCGCTGCAACAAAAGAAAGGACCCTGCCCCCGATTGAACGGGGGCAAGGTCCTCACCGGCGGAGAATGGGGGATTTGAACCCCCGAGGGCGTTAACCCAACACGCGTTCCAGGCGTGCGCCATAGGCCGCTAGGCGAATTCTCCAGCTGCTTCTGAATCAAAAGCAGATACTAGGTTACCTGATGTTTTCCGCATCGCCCAATTGGCCGAAACCGGCTGGTCCTCCAGGGGCCCTAAGGACAGCGGCCCTGCTCCTTAACCACGAAATGGACGCCCCCAACGCGCCCATTCCCCGGACACCGTTGAGCTGCCGGGTCCGGCCCGTTCAGCCAGGCCACGCACCTCACAATCTGGAGATTGCCCCAATCGGTGTATGTACCCATATTCAGGGGAGTTGCCGGGATAAGCAACGGGTGTTGTCCGTTTGCCGGCCGCATTCGGGCACGATGGAAATCATGAATAAGCTGCATGCGCTGGTGGTCTACGTCCCCCGGTCCCACACGGAACGGGTCCTTGCGGCGATCGGTGACGCCGGAGCCGGCAGGATCGGCAATTACTCGCACTGTTCGTTCGTCATGTCCGGGACGGGCCGCTTTACTCCCCTGGAAGGCTCCGAACCGTACCTTGGGCAGGTGGGGAAACCGGAGGAGGCGGCCGAGGACAAGATTGAATGCGTGGTTGACCAGGCATTGCTGGGCGCTGTCGTTGCAGCGCTGCGGGCTGCGCATCCCTATGAGGAACCAGCCTTTATGAGCTGGCCGGTGGAGGGCTGGCGCTGATCGAAGGCCGATTCGAGTCGGGCCGGAAGTTCAGGTAAAGTGTCTGACGGCCCCTCATGTGGCGTCATCCTGTTGAACTCCCCCAGGACCGGAAGGTAGCAAGGGTAAATGGGCTCTGGCGGGTGCATGGGGGGTCTTTACTATTCCCCCACAGGGCGGCAGGATGTCGGCCCGGATTGGTAGGGTTTTCTCTGTGACAGTTACTACCGCCCTCTACCGCAGATACCGTCCGGATTCGTTTGCTGACGTTATCGGGCAGGAGCATGTCACCGAGCCGCTGATGACGGCTTTGAGGAAAAACCGGGTCAACCACGCCTACCTCTTCTCCGGCCCCAGGGGCTGCGGCAAGACCACCTCGGCCCGGATCCTGGCGCGCTGCCTCAACTGCGCCCAGGGCCCCACTGACACCCCCTGCGGCACCTGCCCCAGCTGCGTTGAGCTGGCCCGCGGCGGCTCCGGTTCGCTGGATGTCATAGAGATTGACGCCGCCAGCCACGGCGGCGTGGACGATGCCCGGGACCTCCGCGAGCGGGCCACCTATGCACCTGTACGGGACCGCTACAAGATCTTCATCATTGATGAGGCCCATATGGTCACGTCCGCCGGCTTCAACGCCCTGCTGAAGATCGTGGAAGAACCACCCGAACACATCAAGTTCATCTTCGCCACCACGGAACCGGACAAGGTCATCGGCACCATCCGCTCCCGCACCCACCACTACCCGTTCCGGCTGGTGCCGCCGGAACCGCTGATGGCCTACTTGGAGCTCCTGTGCAGCCAGGAGAACGTCCCGGTGGCCCCCGGCGTCCTGTCCCTGGTGATCCGTGCCGGCGGCGGCTCCGTCCGTGATTCGCTCTCCGTCCTGGACCAGCTGATGGCGGGCGCCGGGCCGAACGGTCTGGACTACGAACTTGCCGTGGCGCTGCTCGGATACACCCACGCTTCACTGCTCGACGACGTGGTCGAGGCCGTTGCCGCTTCTGATTCCGCTACCGTTTTCCGTGCCGTGGACCGGGTGATCCAAACCGGCCATGATCCCCGCCGCTTCGTTGAGGACCTGTTGGAGCGGTTCCGCGACCTCATCATCGTCCAGGCGATGCCTGAAAGCGCCCAGACCATTCTCCGCGGCATGCCTGCGGACCAGATTGCCCGCCTGAAGAACCAGGCCCACAACCTGGGGGCGGCCGAGCTGTCTCGCGCCGCGGACGTCACCAACACCGCGTTGACCGAGATGACCGGCGCCACCTCCCCGCGGCTGCACCTTGAGCTGCTGTGCGCCCGGATCCTTTTGCCCAGCTCGGAGCAAAACGAGCGCGGCATGGCCGCCCGGATAGACCGCGTGGAGCGCAGGCTGAACTACGCCGGGAACGACGTCGGTGCTCCCGCCGGGTCAAGTGCGGACGGCTCCACACCGGCCGCCGCCCCTGCCGCTGCCCCGGCACCCCATCCCCCGGCGTCCAATGCCCCTGCCCCGGAAACAAGGCCCTCTGCTCCTGAATCTTCAACTGGCGCCGCCGGTGCCAATGGTCCGGCTCGGGATGCCGCGAAAGCGGCGCCCGCAACTCCGGCCGTTGCGGGCCCGGCGCCCAGCGCCCCGGCCACGCCGGCAGCTGCCGGAGCGGGCTCCGTCGGGGAGGCTTCCCCTGCGGTCGGCGGACCACGCTCTCCCTTGACCGCCCCGCGGGTCAGCACCAGCGACTGGCCGGTAGAAGATTCGGCCGGGAACCGCCCGTCGCCCGCCTCTTCGGATCGTCCAGCCGGACGCGACCCGGGCTTTGCCTCGCCGCAGGCCCCGGTAGGGCCGGACGCTGCGTCCGGTCCGGCGCAAGGTGCCATGCAGACTCCGGGTTCCGGCCCGGCGCAGGCTTCGGGCCAGGAGCCCGCCTCCGAGCCCAAAGAATCCCCGTCTACCGGCCAGGCGGAGACGCCGTCCGCGCCGCCGGCGCCCGCCGCTGCGCCCGGACCCATGGGGGACGTGGAGGTCTTGCGCCGCGCCTGGCCCGACGTCCTGCAGACCCTGTCCAAAATCAAGCGCAGCACCTGGGCGCTCGTTGAACCCAATGCCCAGGTTGCTGCCTTCGACGGCCACAGCCTCACCCTTGCATTCACCACGTCCGGACTTGCCGGAGCCTTCGGCCGGGCGGACCATTCGGAGAATCTGCGCCAGGCCATCCACAAGACCGTAGGCATCGACTGCCAAATCACTGCGTCGGCCGGTGGCGGCACGCAGGCGAGCTCTGACCCAAACCCAAAAGTGCCCGCCAGCCGGGTGGCGGCGGCAACTTCGGCTGACGTCGCTTGGGGGCTGGCACCGGCTTCTGCCCCGACGGGCAGCGATGCCGCACGGCAGCCGGGCCCCGCAGGCGGGCCCGTTTCCGCGAGCCCGCAGCAGTCTGTGCCGGACGCAAAACACCAGCAAAAGGCACGTCCTGGGCAGGGACCGGCTGATCCGGGCCAGGCCGACGGCGTTGCGCCGGAAGGCGTAGCGGCCCAGGCAGCAGCCGCGGCACTTTCGGCCCCGCTTCCCGGAAGCGGCGCCGTGCGGCCCGCATCCGGACAACCCGCTGCGCAGGTCGCGGCCGGCGAAGGCTCCGCCCCGGTTTCGGTGCCACCCGCCGCCGTGGAGGAAGACTATTCATATTCCGACGACGACTGGGGTCCGGCCAGGGACGAGGACGCTCCGCCTCTGGACGAAGAACCTCCCCTGGACTGGGCCCCGTCCAACCGGTCCCGGCCCTCGGGAGTGCCGGCCGCTTCAGGCCCGTCGGGCACCCCCGGCACCGGTTCCGGTGTAAAGGGGCCGTCGCCGGCCACCTCCGGCCCCGTTGACGTCCCGGGCGTCCAGCCTCACGGGCCTGATGCTGCCGCCAGCACGGCTGCATCACCGCATGATCCTTGGACCCGCGCCGTGGAACAGGCCCCCGGGGTCTGGGTGGTCGGCGAAGAAAGCAATGTGGGCAGGGCAGCTTCCCCGGCGGCGCCGGACGAGGCACCAACCGGGCCGGTTGCCGCACCGCGCTACGAGCCCGCCACCGCCCAGGTGCCACCCTCAATCCCGGTCACCAGGGCCGGCGCCAGCCCGGAGCCGGACTGGGGCCTGGCTCCGTCTTCACCATCTCCAGGCGCCGGACGGTTTGGAACGGAGGAACCGGGCGGTGGCAATTCCTCACCGGACACCGCGAGGGCCCCGGAGTACGCCATGGCGTCAGCTTCCCCGGCTCCCGCAGCCGCTCCAACCCAGGCTGTCCCGGCCAAGGCTCCTCAGCCGTCCTCGGCTGCCGCAGCCCAGGCACGGCAAAGCCTTTACCAGCGACTCTCCAACAGCCCTGAAGCGGAAGCCGGCCGCGCCAAGGCCCCGGCCCGTGCCGTGGCAGCTGCTGCCACCTATGTCCAGGACATCCCGAGCGCAGATGATGAGACGATCGAAGAGTCCGGCGTGTTCGGCCGTGCCGCGGTGGAGCGTATTCTGGGCGGGAAGCTGATTGAGGAGCGCTCCCCCGACGGAAGTCCCATCACACCGCGATATTGACGGTTCCCGGTAAAACGGGGCCCCGCTCCAAGTCTTTGCCCTGCCCGCAATCCATCCCAAACTAAGGGGAAAACGTGTACGAAGGTGCTGTCCAGGAGCTGATTGATGAGCTCGGACGCCTTCCGGGGGTGGGCCCCAAATCCGCCCAGCGGCTTGCGTTCCACATCCTCGAAGCTGACCCCCAGGACATGAAGCGCCTGGTTGAAGCGATCACGACTGTCAAGGAACGGGTCAAGTTCTGCACCGTCTGCGGCAACGTCACAGAGCAGGAACTGTGCAACATCTGCCGTGACCCGCGCCGGGATCCGGCGGTGATCTGCGTTGTAGAGGAATCAAAGGATGTCCTGGCCGTGGAACGCACGCGGTCGTTCCGGGGCCGCTACCACGTGCTGGGCGGCGCCATTAACCCCATTGCGGGCATCGGACCCGAGCAGCTCCGCATCCGCGAGCTGCTGACCCGGCTCAATGACGGCGCCATCCAGGAAGTCATTATCGCCACCGACCCCAACCTTGAGGGCGAGGCCACTGCCACCTACCTGGCGCGTATGCTCAAGACAATCGGCATCACCGTGACCCGGCTGGCCTCCGGGCTGCCGGTGGGCGGCGACTTGGAATACGCGGATGAGGTCACCCTTGGCAGGGCGTTCGAGGGCCGCCGGAACGCCCTCACCTGACCTGGCCCGGCCCGGCCCGGCCCGGCCCGGGTAAGCGCGGCATGAGCCACACGCGCGACCTGCGTCAGGGCCGCGGACGCCGGCGCGAAACAGCCGCCCTGTTTCCGGCGGCCAGCAGCGCTCCAGCCACTATGGCCTGGCCGGCAATTCCCACCACAGGCAGGGGCATCCGGGCCGAATCCCTGGCCAGCGGTTCCCCGTTCACACAGGGGACCTGGGTGCCGTCCCCCGCTTCCTGGATGGCTGCCGGCACCCATCCCAGGACAGCCCCGGCCGGATCGGCGTCAGCGCCCAGCGCCAGGAAAACCACCGACGGGCTGATGGCGGCCAGCCACATGATGCGCTCGGTATGGTAGACCTCGGCTACGCCGGCCGGGACTTCCGAGCACTCGTAGGCCTGGCGTGTGCCGGCGGGCCCCCACTGCACATTCATAGCGACGGTTACTGGTTCCACCACCCGGACCAAAGGCACCAGGGCGGCAGCAGCACCGGCCGAGCCAGCCACCAGGATTCCCGCTAATACCCAGCCCGCCACACGGGCCGGTCCCGATTTCCGAACTGCAGCCGCCACCCCCACTCCAACGGCGCCGAAAACGGCGCCCTCAACAGCGGTGACCCCGGCAGCAGCTGCCGCCACAGCGCCTGATCCACCGGCCGCCAGCGACTGCAGCATCAGTACGCAGAGCGTTAGGGCAGCCAGAACGAGCCCACGGAATGTTGTGGCCAGCAACGCCGGGAGGATCCCGCCGCCCACGGCCGGCTCCCGGGCGGCGGCAACTTGTCCATGGCACTGCATGCCCCAGGCCACCGCGAGAAAGGCCGCGACGGACGGCACGAGGGTTGCGGCGAGCGCGTACACCAGCATCGGGGCGTTGTACCCGCCACTCCCCTGTCCCAGCGACGCAAACATCACTACGGCGGCGGCGGCAGCAGCCCAGGTTCCTACGACAGCGCCGCCCGCCAGCGCCCAGAACCTGACGCTACGGATGCTGCGGACCACATCAGCCAACGCCAGCTGCATGCCCGGCCGGCCGCCGCGCACCTGTTCCCGGCCGCCGTCGTCGTCATCCTCCCAGCTGGGGCTGCCCGTACCGCCGGGGTTCGCGCCTATCGGTTCGTAAAAGGGTTCGGCGACTGGATGCACAGCAGGCTGGTCGTCGTCGGCCATGGGGAAGCCCCGCCTTTCCACGGACAGGCCCCAGCCCCGGCTCAGACCGGCGAACGTGCCGGCTGGGTCCTATCGTTGCCCAACACGCCAGAGCTGTCCAGAGCCGGACTAGGCGATGCGCACGCCCCTGGCCAGCTTGTGCGCCGGCGTCCGGAGCGCCCGCCAGCCCAGCCACATCAGCAGGGTGGACAGCACCAGCTGAAGCCCCAGCCCAAGCGGCCACAGCGGTGTCTTCTGCCCCAGGTACGGCGGCTGGACCAGTCCGTTGGCGCACGGGACGGTGCCGTCCGGGCCCGCCATGGCCTGCCGGGCGCCCTGGCTGATTCCTTCGATGGTCCCGACGGAGGCGAAACCCGCCTGCGCCGTGCGGTCGCGGTAGGGGATGGCATCGGCCACCACCACAAAGGGGTTCATGCCCAGCAGCCAGGCAACCCGCTCGGTACGGAGGGCAGGCTGTTCCCGGAGCGGGCCCGAGCAGGTGTACTCCGGCCCAAACGGCCCGGACTCCAGGGGTGCGTACTGGCGGTACTGCGGGTTGTTGGCCATGACGGTGCCCTGGGCCAGGCCTGTGCCAAGCCCGAAGGAAATCAGCGTGCCGAAAACCAGCCCGGCCACCGCCAGGTAAGTCACCACGATGGAGAACAAGGGCCGCCCGGCCAGAGCTGAAATCCCTACGCCCAGGGCGCATACGATACCCACTTCAACGGCCAGCATCAGCAGTGCCACCAGCACGTGTCCCGGCGTCATTCCCCCAAGAGCCACACCGATGACCAGGAACGGCGCGCTGGCCACCAGGAACGCAAGGGCTGCCAGCCAGGCGGCAAAAAACTTTCCCCACAGGATCTGGCCGGGTTCGAGCAGGGTGACCTGCAGGATCGCCAGGGTGCCGCCTGCCCGGTCCCCGGTGATGGCATTGGCAGACAAGGCGGGCGCCACCAGCAATGCGAACAACAAGACAAATGCCAGCACCACTTCAAAGATCATGGAACCCGGGCCGGCTTGCTCCGGCGGAACATAGCCTCCATACGCCCGCTGGGCAGCCTGGGAAGCGTTCCAGCTGGCCCACGTCAGCAGCGTGACCACACCGGTCAGGACAAACCAGATGGCCAGCATGATGTACCAGCCGCGCGAACGCAGGCGCTGCTTCAGTTCCAGGACCACCACATTCCTGATTCCCGCAAGATAGGCGGCTGATGCGCCGCTTCCGGAGGTGTCCTGCCTGTTGTCGGTTGCCTGGCTCACTGCCGCTCCCCCTCGAGGTTCATGTAGGTCTCTTCAAGGGCCCCGCTGGCGGGGGCAAAGGAAATGATTCCGACGCCGGCCAGCACCAGGTCCCGCAGGAGGCGCTCCGCATCGCCGTCGTTATTCAGCACCAGGCTCACGCCCGGACGGCGGCCATCCTCGACGCGGAATGCCATTCCCAGCCCCGTAAGCCCGGCGGCCAGTGCTGCCGGGTCCGATCCGGAAATCGCGTACCGCCGGCCCGCGGCGGCTGCTTCCGCCGTGGTCTGCTGGCGGACTGTGCGGCCGTTGTTGACGAACACTGCGCCGTCGGCGATCTCGTCAAGTTCAGCGAGGACGTGGGATGAGACCACCACGGCCTTGCCCTCCGCCGCCAGCTGCCGCAGCATAGTGCGAAGCTCCACCCGCGAGCCCGGGTCCAGGCCCGAGGCGGGCTCGTCAAGGAGCAGGACGGAAGGGTCGTGGATCAGTGCCCTGGCGAGGCTCAGCCGCTGCTGCTGCCCGCGGGACAACACCCGTGCCGGCTGGTCCGCAAGATCGTCCAGCCGCACCTTTTCCAGCATGGTGGCAACCCGCTGCCCGAGGCCTTCGGCCGGCAGCCGGTAGAAGCGGGCCATCTGGGCCAGGATCTCCCGGGCGGTCAAAGACTCCCACACGCCCAACGTATCGGGCATCCAGCCCAGGCGCCTTCTGACCTGCGCGCGGTGGCGGAGTGGATCCAGGCCCCCCACGCTGATGGTCCCCTCATCCGGCGCCAGCAGCGATGCAAGCATTAGCAGGAGCGTCGTTTTGCCGGCGCCGTTGGGGCCGATCAGGGCGGTCACCTTCCCTGCCGGTGCATGGAAGTCCATGTGCTCGACGGCGCGCACCGCGCCGAAGCTTCGGCTGACACCCCGTGCCGATATTCCGTCGTCGGACACCGGCCCGTCCGAATCTCCCGGTACCTCAGAAATCATTGCCATCTATCTGCACCTGCCCCCACAGTCATTGCATTCTGACGCTCTGAGCCTACGCCGTCGCTGCCCTCCGGGGGCTGCTTAGCCGGCCGGAAATGGTCACAATTCAACCCCCGGCAGCGGGCGGCGATAAACTGTGGGGAGAAGTCGCGCCGACCAGGCGTCAGGCTGCCTGGCCTCCAAACTCCTACCGATCCAGTGAAGGTACGCGCATGAGTACGCCCACTACCGAAGTGCACAACGCAACGCAGCCGCAGGGGCTGCCCACCGGCCGTGCGGTGACAAAGCAGCTCATCGTGCAGAAGTTCGGCGGATCCTCCGTGGCGGACGCGGACGGAATCAAGCGGGTCGCCAAACGCGTGGTGGACGCCCAGGCCGCCGGCAACGAGGTGGTTGTCGTCGTCTCTGCCATGGGTGACACCACGGACGAACTCCTGGACCTTGCCGCCCAGGTGACAGACTCCGCCCCCGCCCGCGAAATGGACATGCTGCTGTCCGCCGGCGAGCGCATCTCCATGGCGCTGCTGGCCATGGCCATCAATAAACTGGGCGCCTCCGCCCAGTCCTTCACCGGTTCCCAGGCCGGCATGATCACTGACGGCATCCACGGCAAGGCCCGGATCATCGATGTGGATCCCCACCGGATCCGGACGGCGCTGGACAAGGGCAACATCGCCATTGTGGCCGGATTCCAGGGCATGAGCCGGGCCACGAACGAGATCACCACCCTCGGCCGGGGCGGGTCAGACACCACCGCGGTGGCGCTGGCGGCGGCCCTCGAGGCGGACGTGTGCGAGATCTACACGGACGTGGATGGCATCTACACCGCCGATCCCCGCGTAGTTCCCTCCGCCCAGAAAATCGAGCGGATCTCCAGTGAGGAAATGCTGGAGCTCGCAGCGTCCGGCGCCAAGATCCTCCACCTGCGATGCGTGGAGTATGCCCGCAGGTTCGGCGTTCCCCTGCACGTCCGTTCCTCATTCAGCCAGCACGAAGGCACCTGGGTCATCCCCAGCGCCGAAGACAAGATCACCACACAAGAGGGAGTTGCCTTGGAGCAGCCAATCATCTCCGGCGTCGCGCACGACCGTTCCGAAGCCAAGGTCACTGTTGTTGGCGTTCCGGACATTCCGGGCAAGGCTGCAGCGATCTTCCAGGTCATCGCCGACGCCCACTCGAACATCGACATGATCGTGCAGAACGTTTCCACCCACGGCACGGGCCGGACGGATATCTCGTTCACGCTCCCCATCGTGGAAGGCGCCGACGCGCTGGCGGCCCTCCATGCGGCGCAGGACCAGATCGGCTTCGAGAGCATCGAGTACAACGAGCAGATCGGCAAGCTGTCGCTCATCGGTGCCGGCATGCGCTCGCACCCCGGCGTCTCGGCAACGTTCTTCAAAGCGCTCTCCGACGCCGGTATCAACATCAACATGATCTCCACCTCCGAGATCCGCATCTCCGTTGTGACCCACGCGGATCTCCTGGACGAGGCTGTGCGCGTCATCCACAAGGCCTTTGACCTGGACAGCGAAAACGAAGCGACGGTCTACGGCGGCACCGGCCGCTAGTACGGCCGGCAAGCCAGGCCCAAGCCGGGCCGCCGGAGGCGCGGGAAAGCCGGGCTCCTTCCGATATTCGGAGGAAGCCCGGCTTTCCTGCGTTTGGGATGCCCCGGCCTGAGCCGGCGGTTCAGCTTTCCTTCTCGAGGTCTTCCCGGCGCACAGCGTAGTGATGGCCGGTCGAATCGGTTTCCACGACGAAGTGCGAGAGGTCCTCCTCCGAGGCTTGTTCGAAAGCGTCATGCTTGTGGACCACAGGCGTATCCGGGTCCAGCCGCGTGGCCGGGCCAAAGACGAACCGCAGCCTCTCGGTGAGATTCATGAAACCACTGAGTACATGTGCCACTGTTTCCACCCCCTTCCCGGACATCGGGGAAAGCGCTCCTGCCGGCAGGAGCCAGTGCCCTTATTTTATGCCTGCGGGCCGGAAAAGGCTCCCGGCCAGGACAGCTTTGCCGGGGTCAGCGGAGGGATTTGTCCTCTGGATTCCTGGGGACCACGTAGGTGCTGCCGTCCGGCCGCTTCACGGTCTCCCACTGCTGGGTCTCAGCCTCCCGCTGGGCCAGCAGCCTGCGGTTTTCATCCGTCATGGCGTGGCCCAGGGATGAGCGGTTGGCGGGGCCGAAGATGGCCCGGAGCCTGCCGGTGGCCCGCATGAAGCGCTGCGAAGCGTTTTCCTTGCCTGCTGAGTTGCCCTTACCCATGAAACTGGCTCCTTACCTGACATGCCTACCGCTGAAAGTGTACGCTAATGATTAGTGCACTAACAATCGGAGGATCCATGACAACGGCAACGGGCAGTGACCAGGGGCAGGACGAGGACCTGCTCCTGGAACACCAGTTGTGTTTCGCCCTGACGGTGGCGGCGCGAAGCGTTGTGGGCGCCTACCGGCCGGTGCTGGAGAAGCTGAACCTGACCCACCCCCAGTACCTGGTGATGCTGTGCCTGTGGGAAGCGAGCCCCCGGACTGTCCGGAATATCAGCGAGGCCCTCGCCCAGGAACCGGCCACCATCTCCCCGCTCCTCCGCAGGCTTGAGGCCGCGGGCCTGATTACGCGACGGCGGGCAGACGGAAATGAGCGCGCCCTTGCCGTCGAGTTGACCCCCGAAGGCGCCGCGCTCCGGCAGGAGGCGCTTAATGTTCCCGGGACCATGATGGAACGGCTGGGGTTGAGCAGGGACCAGGTCGGCGAACTGCATGCGGCCATGATGGGGCTCATTGCGGCCACCTCCAACACCGGCCAGATGCAGGACCGGCAGTAGAATAGCGGCATGAAGGGAAGGCCGCGATCCCCGGGCAGGACGCCCACGAGCATGATGTCCAGCACGATGATCTCCACAGGGGCGAGGCCCGCAGGAATGTTCTCCACCCGCAGAATTCAGGTCCAGTCGCTTGCCTTGCTCTTGGCAGCGGCGCTGCTCCCGGCCTGTTCCCCGGGCCAGGGCGGCAGCACCCCGACCGGCGGACCCTCCGCATCTCCCTCTTCCTCCGCCACCAGTTCCCCGCAGCCGTCCGGCAGCCCGTCTGCCGACGCCGAGACCTCCGTCCCTGCCCCGGCTCCCGAGCCTTCGCCGGCGCCGTCAGGACCGGGCAAGGGTAACGCCGAACTTGCCATCATCGTCGTTCCAGCCGAGGGGGAACCGGAGATCAGCTACACCCTGGTCTGCGCCGACGGTGTCCCTGCTGCTGAAAGCGTCCACCCGGCCGCTGATGCGGCCTGCGCTGCGCTGAAGGAAAACGCCGTGCTGTTAAGCCCCTCCGCTCCGGCAACGGACCAGGCCTGCACTGAACAGTACGGCGGCCCGCAGAAAGCCACCGTGACTGGTGTTGTGGACGGCGTGCCGGTAGACGCTGCCTTCTCCCGCACCAACGGATGCGAAATCAGCGCCTGGGACGCTGCGAAGGATGTCCTGGGTGCCGCCGGTGGAGCTTAAGCTTCTGGCGGCGGATGTTTGGCGGCCGCTGGAGGAGGCCCACCACCAGCGCGTCAGCCGCTACGCCGACCCCTACCTTGCCCGCAGGTCTGCGGGCAAGAAGCACCCGGTGGAAGACTTCCTGTTCACCTACTACACCCAGAAACCGGGCCAGCTGCGGCGCTGGCACCCCGGCGCCGGGTACGTCCTGGCGGGCAGGGCAGCGGCCGCACGTACGGCCTGGAAGCACTACAGGACGCTCGACGACGGCGAGCTTGCCTTCCTGGGGCTGCCGGAAGGAAGCACCGCGGTCACCTTTGACCGGGACGCTTTTCTTGCCGAACGCAGCGAGGCTGTTGCCTTTGCCGGCATCATCGTGCGGGGGACCGCCGCACGCCCGGCCCAGTTCGGCTGCTTTGGCCTGCACGAATGGGCGATGGTCTACCGCCAGGACAAGTTCGACCTGCGCCATGAATACCTCCAGCTGCGGCTGGGTTCGGCAGGCACTGACAAGGTGGTGGAGGACAACAGGATCCGCTGCACGCACTTCGATGCCTTCCGCTTTTATACGCCGGACGCCGTTCCGCTGAATGAGTTTGCGCCGAGCCGGGACAGCCAGCGCCACCAGGAACAGCCGGGCTGCCTCCACGCCAACATGGACCTGTACAAGTGGGCCTACAAGCTGCTGCCGGCCCTGTCCAGCGAACTGGTGATGGAATGCTTCGAGCTGTCCTGGCGGATCCGCGCCATGGACATGCAGGCTTCTCCCTACGACCTGGCGGAGTGGGGCTATCCGGCCATTCCCATCGAGACGCCCCAGGGAAAGGCAGCCTACGTGGAGCACCAGCGCTCCTTCGCCACCGAGGCAGCAGCCCTACGCGAGAGGCTGGCCGTTGCGCTGGACGCACTGTCCCCGACCGCTCCCGGCGTGACCGCATGATCGATCTCACTGTCAGGCTCAAGGAGGATCCGGCCGCCGTCGAGCACGTATTTCGGCTCATAGCCGACGACGGACGTAACCAGCCCGGGAGCACGCTGCCGGACCCCGAAGCTGCCCTCGCAGCCGTGGAGAAGTACGGCGAGGACATCTTTTTTCCCAAGCCCGGACCACCACGCTTGTGCACGCAGCAGTATGGCGGGCCGCAGGTGGCCGTGGTCACTGGAATTTTCCATGGCCGCCCTGTCAGTTCCATTTTCAGGCGGACGGACGGCTGCGAAATCGCGCGCTGGAACGCGATGGCACCGCTGCTGGGCAGTGCCGGCGGGGCATGGGGCAACACCTAGGACCCCGATGCGGCACGGCCCTTCACACAAAGCAGGATCCCCGGACGGTTCGACCGCCCGGGGATCCTGTTTTTCCTTACAAGAAGGGGAGGTTCCTATGACGCTGGTACTGCGTCCGCGACCGCGACCTGCGGAGCCCCTGCCGGGGCAGTGGGCGCGGCGCCCACCTGGACGTTGACCCACGTCCTGATGCCGTTCCCGCCCAGGCTGAGCCGCGAAACGTAGGCACCTGCGGACAGGCCGGTCCAGGAAAGCGTGGCGGAGGTGGCGGTGCCGTTCGGGGCCACGATCGGATTCGGGTCCACCGCGAGGTTGCCGGCATCGCCCGCGAAGGTCACTGCCTGGACGGAAGCGGTGGCCGGTCCATTGTCCGGCGTGGAGTACAGGTTGGCCACCACGTAGTACGTGCCCGCACGGGGCGATTCAAGGTCCAAAAACTCGCTGGCCGAAGCTGTCGCCACCTGGGTGGCCGTCAGGCCGCCCGAAGCATTCGGTGCGTAGACCACCATGTCCCAGTCGACGTCGTCCGATTGCGCCTGGACGCCCAGGCGGGCGAAAGAGGCTCCCTCCGGGACTGCCACCTGAAGCAGCGCGTTGTGGGCGTCGTTCCGGGGGGCGTACGCGCCGGGAGTCTTGGAAATGGCCGTTTGGCTCAGCGGAGCAAGCCCTTCCACCCCGACGTTGATCGGGCTGTCCGAACCGGACACCAGTTCCATCGTGCCGGTCCCGCTGCCGGAAGCGGAGCTGAAAGAGAAGGACGGGGCGATCTGTGCATCAACAGGCCGGATTGCGATGGGAGAGCTCACGGTACGCGGGCCCTTCCAGGTCAGGGTGCCGCTGCTGAACTTGCCCACCGGAGCGCTGACGTTCCGGATGGTCAGCGTGACATCGCGGGTCTGGCCGGCCTTGGCGAAGTTCAGTGCGTTCGGCTCAACCTGGACGTTGAATCCCGGCATGTTGACTTCCGGGCGGTAGATTCCTGGAACCAGGGCAGTGAGCTGTCGCTTGACCTGTACTTCCCCAACCAGGCTGCCGAGCGCGATCGACGGAACGTTCAGGTCGCGGGCCGCAATGGAGCCGGCCTGCGGAGCACCGGTGTCCACGCCCTGGCCGTTAAGGAAGCCGAGCCAGTCCTTGATGCCTGAGTTGTAGACCAGGCCCGGATCCAGGACCCGGGTGGAGTCGATGTGGCCGGCGCCGCCCTGGAACGGATCCGTATTGGGCGTACCGTCGGCTTTCACCAGCGGGTAAGCGGTGGTCATCATGGCCGATTTGACCATCGCGGGCGTCCATTTGGGCTGCTTGCTGAGCACCAGGGCGCCGAATCCGGCGATGTGCGGCGCAGCCATGGAGGTTCCGGACATAAAGCCGAACTGGTCACCGTTGTTGCCGATAGTGGAGACGCCGGCAAGGACGTTCACGCCGGGAGCCGCAATGTCCGGCTTCAGCAGGTCACCGCCGGCGGCGAGGGTAGGTCCACGGGAGGAGAACCCGGCGATCTGGGGCGCAGGCGCCGCCGGCAGGCCCGTGAGGTCGCCCTTGACGAGGCTGACTGTCAAGGCGGGGTTGGACTCCAGCTTGGCTTTCAGTTCCAGGCTCTTGGGTGCGTTGACATGAACGGTGGGGAGCACATGGTTGTCCGCATCCTCGGAGCTGCTGGTGAGGTTCACCAGGATCATGCCGACGCCGCCCTTGTCCTGGACTTCCTGGCTCTTGGCCGTCCGGTCCACCACGCCGCGGTCGCAGACCACCACTTTGCCTGCAACCTTGGCCGCGTCGAGGGAGCCCGGGGCGCACAGGTTGGCGTTGGTGGCTCCGGCTGCTGCCGCGGCCGAGGCGACGATAACCGCTTTGTCCGCAACCTCGGATTTCATGATCGAAGCTCCGCGGTAGAGCGAGCCGTCCGAGACCTTGACGGTGCCCAGCAGGTCACTGGGGAATGTGGATGCGGCAACCGTGGTCAGCCAGGGTGAGGCGTGGTTGACCGTGGACACCGTGGGCCCGGAGTTGCCGGCTGATGCGGACACGAAGACGCCTGCAGCGGCAGCATTGAGGAACGCCAACGCGACGGGATCGGTAGTGTTGTTGTTGTTGCCGGAAATGGAGTAGTTCAGGACATCCACGCCGTCTTTGATTGCGGCCTCCACCGCCTCCACGGAAGCGGAGGAATAGCAGCCGCCGGTGTCCGGGTTGGTGTCCTCCCAGCAGACTTTGTATACCGAGACCTTCGCGGCGGGGGCAACGCCGGAGCTCCTGCCGAAGTTTGCGCCGTCAATCACCTGCTCCACATTCGCGTTACCCGCAGCGGTGGTGGCCGTGTGGGTTCCGTGGCTTCCGACGTCGACCGGGGAGATGAGTTCCTCCGGGGCCCGGTTCTGCGGGGCTACGTATTGCAGGAACGAATCGGCGAAGTACCTCGCGCCAACGACCTTGGAGTTGCACAGGGAGCCGTCGAACGACGCTCCGGTGCCCTGGCCCTTTTGGCATTCACCCTCGAAGGTGGTGCCGTCAGCCTTGAGCATGGCGATCCGGCCTTCCGCGGTGCGGTACGGTACGCCCACCTGGGCCGGGCCGCTCAGGGGCTGGACCGGTTCGCCGTGGAGGAACGGGTTGTCCGGTGCATAGCCCGAGTCGATGACGCCAACCACCACGCCCTTGCCGGCGTTGGCTTCGCCGCCGAACTGCTTGGCCCAGACGCCGTCGGGGCCCGTCAGCTTGAGGAAGTCGGTGGTGGTGTAGTCCGGAGCGTTTTCCACGTCGGGCGCAACCACCATCACGCGCTCATCCTTGGAAAGTTCCATGGCCTGGGCGGCAGTAAGCTCGGCGGTGAAGCCGTTCAGGGCGGCCGTGTACTGCTTTCCCGGGGTCACCCCCTGGCTTGCCGCCACCTCCCGCTGCTGCTTGCGCAGGTGTGCGTCATAGGCCCTGTAGCTGGCGCTGCCGGAGTCCAGCTTCCGCCCGTTATCGGGCTTAGTTGCGCCCAGCCCGGGGGTGCCGCCCTCGTAGGCGGCGGCCGCTGCTTCCGCCAGGACCACAATGTAGCGGCCGTCCTTGAATTCGGCAGGTGCAGTTTCCTTGGCAGCGACTGCCTGATCCAGCCCGGCAGGCGCCGCGGTGGCGGGACTGATGGCCATCGAGGTGAGGAGAAGCGGCAAGCCCACGGCAAGCGCCGCTGCCTTCCGGAATCCCCCGCCCCGGATGGGGCTCTTTCCAGTAGATCTCACGTGCAAACCTTTCACGATGTACCGGCCCAGCCACGGTTGGGGGCCCGAAACGACTGACTTGGCACACGGAATTACAGATCTTGTCATTCCATGAGACCATTCGATTCAAAGAGTACAGAGTGATAGCTGAATATGACATAGGACACAAAACCAATATTTTGGCCAGTCACACGGGAGACAGGAGACTGCGGCGGAGCATCAAAAAGGGCGCCCCGAAGACGCCCTTACAAGTTCTCAGATGGCAAACGCCTCCCGCTACTGGCGCGGGGTGCGGACCACCTCACTGATCCACTGCCTGGTCTTTTCATCCACGGGACCTGCCACCCGGTTCTCCCGGGCGAACCGGTCAGCCTTGACCTTCTGGAGCACCATCCGGCCCAGCCCGGCGAACACTGCTGCGGCAACCACTGGCAACAGCAGGGATTTCGAATTCTCAGCCATCCAGCAATCCTAGTGACGCAGGACGCACAACTCCAGAACTCCCGCCGATACCTGTAGTCACGCCGAAATCAACCCCGGAACCACCGTCAATCGCCCGAATACAGGGTGGGGCGCTGCGGCCGGTAGAATGGGCTAGCAAGCTCGCGGAGCGCCCGTCCACAAGGTCTAGGAAACAGTGCCTGGCACAGCATGTCCCAGACACCCCGGTACGGCGTGAGACGGCACCACTCCGCTGCGCCCTTACCCAAGCTCACGCACAGGAGTTACCGGATGCCCCGGATCGTTGTTGACGTCATGCCCAAGCCCGAGATTCTGGACCCGCAGGGGAAGGCGATCGTCGGCGCTCTCCCCCGTCTGGGCTTCACCAGCTTCAGCGCTGTCCGCCAGGGCAAGCGGTTCGAACTGACCGTCGACGGCGAGGTGACCGAGGAAATCCTGGCCCAGGCACGCAATGCCGCAGAGACCCTCCTGTCCAACCCCGTCATCGAGGACGTCGTCAACGTCGAGGTCGTCGAGGCCTGACATGACTGAACTTCCCCTGATCGGCGGCGCAACCGCCGTCGCCGCAGATGCGCGCCTCGCGGACGCGAAGATCGGCGTCGTCACCTTCCCGGGAACGCTCGATGACCGCGACGCTGCCCGCGCAATCCGCCTGGCCGGCGGCACCGCCGTCGAACTCTGGCATGGCGACTCCCAGCTTGGTGACGTGGACGCCGTGGTGATTCCCGGCGGTTTCTCCTACGGCGACTACCTCCGCGCCGGCGCCATTGCCCGCTTCGCGCCGCTGATGTCCAAAATCATCGACGCCGCCAACTCCGACGCCAAGCTGCCGGTCCTCGGCATCTGCAACGGCTTCCAGATCCTCACCGAGTCGCACCTGCTGCCCGGCTCGATGATCAAGAACGACCACCTGAAGTTCCTCTGCCGCGACCAGGTGCTGCGCGTCGAGAACAGCAACACCGCGTGGACCCTGGACTACGAAGCGGGCCAGGAGATCACCATTCCGCTCAAGAACCAGGATGGCCAGTACATCGCGGACGAAAAGACCCTGGACGCCCTTGAGGCTGAGGGCCGCGTGGTGTTCCGCTATGTGGGCTTCAACCCGAACGGCTCCCGCCGCGACATCGCCGGCATCTCCAACGCCGCCGGCAACGTGGTGGGCCTCATGCCGCACCCCGAGCACGCCGTGGAGGTCGGCTTCGGCCCCGAGACTGTTGTGTCCCGTGAGACGGGTATCGCCGGGTCCGACACCGACGGCCTCGGTTTCTTCACCTCCGTCCTGAACAAGATTGTGGGAGGCGACAAGTGACCACGGAAACCACCAAGAAGTTCAACATCGACACGGTCGAGCACGCCGCGAAGACGCCGGACACGGAACTGCCCTGGGCCGAGCTGGGCCTGAAGCAGAACGAGTTCGACGAGATCGTCAAGGTCCTGGGCCGCCGCCCCACCGGCGCGGAACTGGCCATGTACTCCGTCATGTGGAGCGAGCACTGCTCCTACAAGTCCTCCAAGAACCACCTGCGCCAGTTCGGCCAGAAGGTCACCGAGGAAATGAAGAAGGACATGCTGGTGGGCATCGGCGAAAACGCCGGCGTGACCAACCTTGGGGACGGCTGGGCCGTGACCTTCAAGATCGAATCGCACAACTCGCCGTCGTTCGTTGAGCCCTACCAGGGCGCAGCCACCGGCATTGGCGGCATTGTCCGGGACATCATCTCCATGGGTGCCCGCCCCGTGGCCGTCATGGACCCGCTGCGCTTCGGCGCCATCGACCACCCGGACACCGCCCGCGTCATGCATGGTGCAGTGGCCGGCATCGGCGGCTACGGCAACTCCCTGGGCCTGCCCAACATCGGCGGCGAAATGGTGTTCGACTCCGTCTACCAGGGCAACCCGCTGGTCAACGCCCTGGCCGTCGGCGTCATGCGGCACGAGGACATCCGCCTGGCCAACGCCTCCGGCAAGGGCAACAAGGTGGTCCTGTTCGGTGCGCGCACCGGCGGCGACGGCATCGGCGGCGCCTCGGTGCTGGCCTCCGAGTCCTTCGACGACACCAAGCCCTCCAAGCGCCCCGCAGTGCAGGTGGGCGACCCGTTCGCCGAGAAGGTCCTCATCGAATGCTGCCTGGAGCTCTTCAAGGGGTCGCTTGTGGAAGGCATCCAGGACCTTGGCGCCGCGGGCATCTCCTGCGCCACGTCCGAGCTGGCCTCCAACGGCGACGGCGGCATGCAGGTTGAGCTGACCTCCGTCCTGCTGCGCGACCCCACGCTGACCCCGGGCGAGATCCTGATGTCCGAGTCGCAGGAACGCATGATGGCCGTGGTCACGCCCGAGAACGTGAAGGCGTTCGAGGCCGTGATGGACAAGTGGGCCGTGGAGTACTCCTGGCTGGGCGAGGTGACCGATACCGGCCGCCTGATCATCACCTGGGAAGGCGAGGTGATTGTCGACGTCGATCCCCGCACCGTGGCGCACGACGGCCCGGTCTACGACCGCCCGTTCGCCCGCCCCGAGTGGCAGGACGCCGTGCAGGCGGACACCTTCACCGGTTCCGTTCAGGACGCCGGACGGCCCGCTGCCCCCGCTGATCTGGCCGCGGCCGTCACCGAACTGGTGGCGTCCCCGAACATGTGCTCCAAGTCCTGGATCACCAACCAGTACGACCGCTACGTGGGCGGCAACACCTCCATGGCGTTCCCCGACGACGCCGGCGTGGTCCGCGTGGATGAGGAAACCGGACTGGGCGTTGCCCTGGCCACCGACGCCAACGGCCGCTACACCTACCTGGACCCGTACCACGGCGCGCAGCTGGCACTGGCTGAGGCCTACCGCAACGTGGCCACCGCCGGCGCCGTCCCGATGGCTGTCAGCGACTGCCTGAACTTCGGTTCCCCCGAGGACCCGGATGTCATGTGGCAGCTCGCCGAAGCCATCCGCGGCCTGTCCGACGCCTGCATGGTGCTGGGCATCCCGGTCACCGGCGGCAACGTCTCCCTGTACAACCAGACGGGCACCACGCCCATCCACCCCTCCCCCGTGGTGGCGGTCCTGGGCAAGCTCGACGACGTCGCCCGCCGCACGCCGTCGGGCTGGCGTGAGGACGGCCAGGCGATCTACCTGCTGGGCACCACGGGCGCGGAACTGGACGGTTCAGAATGGGCCAACATGCGCGGACACCTGGGCGGCCAGCCGCCGAAGGTGGACCTCGAGGCCGAACGCGCCCTGGGCGAGATCCTGATCAACGCGTCCCGCGACGGCATGATCGACTCCGCGCACGACCTCTCCGAGGGCGGCCTCGCGGCTGCCCTGGTGGAGTCCTCGCTGCGCTACGGCGTGGGTGCCCGGATTGCCCTGCAGGACGTCATGGACCGGGACGGCGTGGACCTGTTCACGGCCCTGTTCTCCGAGTCCCAGGGCCGCGCCGTTGTGGGCGTCCCGCGCTCCGAGGAAGTCCGCTTCACGGACATGTGCACCGCCCGCGGCTTCGCCCACACGCGTATCGGCGTGGTGGATGCGGCCAGCGGCACCCTGGAGATCAACGGCGTGGAGTCCCTGTCCCTGGACGCCCTCCGTGAAGCCCACGAGGGGACCCTGCCGAAGTACTTCGGCTGACCCTCCCCTCCGATCGATTGCTCCGTATTTGTCGTTTTGAACCCTCAGAACGACAAATACGGAGCAGTCGTTTTTAATCGCCTCGACGCCAGCCAGCCTGGATCAACGCCGTCCGGATCTTGGCGACCGCAGGTTTCGCATCGTTGAACATGTGGCGCTTCGAGATCCTTACCTCGGTCCAGCCCAGGGCTGCGTAGCGCTCGGACCGGTCGATGTCCCGCACAATCTGTCCCTCTTCGCCGTGGTGTTCGCCCTCGTATTCGATCCCGATCCGGTACTTCCGGTAGGAGAGATCCGGCTCGTGGTGCCTCATGCCGTCCTCCGAGATGACGGGAACGTTCAGCTCGGGTTCGGGCAGCCCGGCCCGTGCCACGGCCAGCCGAAGCACGGTTTCCTGGGGCGAATCCGAGCCCACCCGGATGAGCTCTATGGCTTCTTTGGCCTTGCGGAGTCCCCGCTTGCCTTTGTGCCGGTTGATCATCCGCTGAAGATCGCCGATGGAACACAACGGCATGTCCCGGCCCTCGAGCTCCGGCCTGGGCACCCGCACACAGCTGTCCCCCATGACCACGAGTTCGTCCACCGTCAGCATCTCCGCCATGTCCAGCCAGGTGCGCTCCGGAGTGGTCACGGGAATTCCATCGACTACCGTCACCTCGTCGCTGTAAAGCTTCATTCTGTGCACGATGACATGCGGCCTGTTAAGGTGGGCCGCACCCTCCGGCCTGATGAGGTGAAACATTTCCGGATTCCCTTTCTGCCGGCGTCGCGGCAGGACCAGGATCTCCGCCGCAGTGAGGTGCGAGGCGGCACATCGCACATTGACCTCAAGGAAGGGCCGCACCCTGGCACTCAAGGGGAGCGCCGCCGTCGTGCGTTCCATGCGGATGCCCCTGCCACGGCGCACCAATGACCCGTGACGCCAGCGCCGCGGGGATACTCCTGCGAGCGCCGCATCTGCAAGGGTGAAGGGGCCGGTCCGGAGTTCGTCCGGCAACGGGCGGGGCGTCTTCATCGGTCCATGAGACCAGAATCGGGGAAAGGCCGCAGAAGTTATCCACACCCCTCATCGACTGCTGAGTACTTGTCGTTTTCGCGCGTGAAAACGACAAGTACTCAGCAGCCGATGGGGTTAGTCCTCGCTGTGGTGGTCACGCTGCCGGGCACTGAGCAGTTCCAACTCGGGCCGGGCTGCCACGAAGCGTTCGACGGCGTCCAGCACCTCAATGAGGTGGGCGCGGTCTGCTGCCACCAGGCCGACGCCCACTTGGGAGCGCCGGTACTGGTCGTGATCACCCACCTCGGCAACCGAGACGTCGAAACGCCTCCTGATCTCGGCAAGCAGCGGCCTGATCACGGAGCGCTTTTCCTTAAGGCTTTGGACGTCGCCCAGGAGGATGTCGAATTCGATCCAGCCGATCCACATGCCTTCATGCTATCGAGTGCTCCGTAACTGCCGTTTAGGAGGGCCAGAACGGCAGGTACGGAGCAATCGATGGAGGTTTAGATGGCGAGCTCGCCCATCTGGTCCCAGCCCTCGCCGTCGAGCTGGCGGCTGATGATCCGGGGTGTTTCGGCAAGCGCCTGGGGCATGTCCGCCATGGCCTGCTTGAAGTGCGGGCTGTTGACGTGGTCTCCGGCGGCGTCGTCCTTGAAGGCCTCCACCAGGACGAACTCGTTGGGGTCCTCCACGCTGCGGGACCAGTCGAACCACAGGTTGCCCGGCTCCTCCCTGGTGGCTTGGGTAAAGTCGGCAACCAGGTCGAGCCACCGCCCGGACCATTCAGGCTTGACCTTGAACTTAACGACAATGAAGATCACGTTGGTGTTCCTTCCGCGGCGAGAGTGCGTGCCCCTTCAATGTACCGGGACGTGACATAGCGCTGCGCCGCGCGCGTGACGATGCCGCCGGCCGCGTAGAACCAGTTGGCAGGTTTGCTGAACGCCCGGATCCGCAGAAACACCTCCCCGCGGGCGCTGATTTCCACCTCGAAGGATTCCTCGCCCCTTGCCGGATGCCCGGGCAGCGTTCCGTACCCGAATCCGGCGGACTGCGGCATGTCCTCCCCGGCCGGTGCCCGGACCCACACCACCTGGCATGGCGCGTCCAGCCGGAAGGGCCCGGCGCCGAAGCCGCTCACCACCCGCGCCCCCGGCACCGCCACGGGGGAATCGGCACGGACGCGGAGCCCTGCCCTCCGCTGCAGCTCCCAGCCCAGGATGCCGTCCGCAATGCGCCGGTACACGGCAAGGCCCGTGCCCACCCTGACCTCCTTCAGCACGGTGGGGTAGCCCGCAGGCGCGGTGCCCTGCTCCGTGCTTCCGATGCCAGGATAGTTGAGCGCTCCGGCCGCCCCGCCCTTACTGCCCATCCGCGCCGTCCAGGCGGGCCCAGCCCAGCTGCTCCTGCTGCTTCCTGGTGAGGCCCGCCACCACCAGGTCATAGGAGTCCTCCACCATGTCCCTGATCATGCCGTCCGGCAATGCCCCGTCCAGCTGCACCCCGTTCCAGTGGGTCTTGTTCATGTGCCAGGCCCCGTTAATTTCAGGGTGCGCGGCGCGGAGCTGAACCGCAAGGCCCGGCTCGCACTTGAGGTTCACGTACCCGTCCTTCGTGTCCATTGAGGAGAGCGCGAAAACCTTGCCCCCGTTCCGGCCGTTGCCGGCAACATCGGCGCGGACTTTGAAGACGGCGGTCTCAGGCCCGAACGGATAATCCTCGTACGCGCCGGGTAAGGAGAGGCAGATTTTCCTCAGAGCGTCCGGGTCCATGGAGGAAGCCTATAAAGCCATCGCGTCCGGTGCTAGTCTGCGAAGATGTCACACGATCAGGGGGCCATACCTGTTCTGGACCTGGCGACGGCGCGGCAGGCCGACGGGTCATTCCACCCGGACTTCATCGAGCAGCTGCGTTATGCCACCCATAACGTGGGCTTCTTCCAGATCACCGGCTACGGTGCGGCCAGCGGGCAGGCTGAACACCTCCTGGACGTCATCAGGCGGTTCTTTGACTTGCCGCTGGAAGAACGCATGAAGCTGGACAACCGGCTTTCGCCACATTTCCGCGGCTACACGCGGATGGGCACCGAAGTGACCCAGGGAAAGGCTGACGCCCGGGAGCAGATCGACTACTCGCCCGAACGGACGCCGGTAGCGGAGTATCCGGTGGACCAGCCGTACTGGCTCCTGCAGGGCCCCAACCTCTGGCCTGACGAATCCTTTCCCGAACTCCGACCCGCCGCCATGGCGTGGGCGGAATTGATGTCCCGGGTGGGGATGGAACTGCTCAAGGCGATCGCCGTTTCCCTGCAGCTTCCGGAGGACTACTTCGACGAGCCGTTCCGGGGGTCGCCGGCCTGGATGGGCAAGCTGGTGCACTACGTGGGAGGAGTGGTGGAGGCCGCCGGCGACCAGGGCGTGGGCTCGCACGCGGACTACGGGTTCGTCACCCTGCTGCTCCAGGACGGCGTGGGCGGGTTGGAGGTCCTGCCGCCCGGAGCCACCGAATGGGTTCCTGTGGAGCCGGTACCCGGAGCGTTGGTGGTGAATCTTGGCGAGATGCTGGAGGTGGCCACGGAAGGGTATCTGGCGGCCACCATCCATCGCGTGCAGGCTCCTCCGCCAGGGGTGGACCGCTATTCCGTGCCCTTTTTCTGGTCGCCGCGGCTTGATGCCGTGATCGATCCTGTCCCGCTGCCACCGGAGCTGAAGGCGGCCGCGAGGGGAATCACCGATGATCCGGCCAATCCCCTGCTGTCGTCATTCGGCCTCAATATGCTCAAGGGCAGGATGCGCGCACACCCGGACGTCACCGAGCGGCACTATCCGGAGTTCATGAAGGGCTGAAATTTTCCCCTGTCAGAGGTTGAACTTCCAGGCCTGCTGGGCCGGGCAGCTGTCCATCACGACGTCCAGCCCCGCCGCCTTGGCCCGCTCCGCCGCAGCCTCATCAATGACTCCCAGCTGCATCCACACTGCTTTTGCTCCCACCGCGATCGCCTGGTCCACCACGGCCCCCACCTTTTGGGAGTTAACAAAGCAGTCGACGACGTCGATGGGCTGCTTTGACGCCGGAATGTCCAGGAGGCTGCGGTACCCGGTTTCGCCGTGGACGGCGTCTCCGGGGAGGTTGACCGGGATGATTTCCATGCCCAGGCGGTCCCTGATGAACAGCGCGGTATCGAAGGCGGCCCGCCACTCGTTGGTGCTGAGGCCAACGATGGCCCAGCGCCCTTTGGTGCGCATCAGGCGTTCAATGACTGCGGGATCGTTAGTGTGGCCCATGGGCCCAGCCTACGCGGAGAAGCAGGCGGCAAGGCCAACACCCCGCCAACCAGGGACCGCTTAGCGAATGAACTTTTCCAGCCACTTGGCCCCCGGCAGGACCTTTGCGACAGTGGAATCAGCGCCTCGCTGTGCTGCTGCCAGCTGCCCGGATTCGGCAAGAATTCCGGATGCAGGGCCAACCCCGCGCCCGGATTCTTCTTCGCCTGCATCCGGTGCGTTGCCAGGGCCGGTGCCCGGGTCCGCCCTGTCCGGCGAAGCAGCATTTGACCCGCCGTTTTGCGTGGCCGCGCCGCCGTTCTTCCCCGCTTCCTTCGCCCCGCCGGGTCCGTTGACGCCGGAAGGTACCCCCGAACCGTTCCGGACCTGCCCGGGCGATTGAGGCGAGGAAACCTGCCCGGATCGCTGTGACTCCAGGGCCAGCGGAGAATCCTCGGCCAGCGGGGCTTCGTTGCCTGCCAGCCCGGCGTCACGCTGCGCAGGGACGTCGGTGCCGTCATCGCGATTGGCCTTCTGAAGGAACCCTGAGGTGGTGGCCTGGGGCGTGCGGATGGTCCAGGACGGCGCCCAGTCCTTGAGCATCTGCTGTATCGAGAGGCTGCCGGAAGGGGCGGAGCCGGCCGGGCTGGCCGCAACAGTACCCACACCCATGCCCATTCCAGCCACGAGCGCCAACCCGACGATCGTCGGACGGTGTGAACGGAGCCGGCGGCGCCTGCTGAGCTCGTCACCCGGGCCGTCCGCTGTGTCATCGCGGCGCCGGTCGGGGGCATCATCCAGTGCCGCATGAACGGGGGCGCCCAGCAGCGCTGCCAGCCGTCCCGATGGAACCGGCACAGGCAGGTCCGCCAACTGGCCTATGGCGAGGAGCGCGCGGCGAAGTTCCGCGTCCTGTGCCAGGCCTGCGTCGAGGAGCATCTCCTCCGCAACGGCGGCGAGGTGACGTGCTTGTGGTTTCATGGCTTCAGGTACTCCTTCACTTCCGCAAGGTCCCGCAGCTTGAGGAGCGCCCGGCGCTGGAGCTGCTTCACGGACCCCTCGCTCCTGCCCATGGCGTCCGCTGCCTGCTCGACGGTAAGTCCGGCCACAAGGCGGAGGGACAGTACGTCGCGCTGGTCCTGCGGCAAGGAATCAAGCAGTCCAAGGACTTCCTGCGGCGAAATACGCTCAAGGGCTTCTGATTCAGCCGACGAATCTTCCCGCTGGTCCAGCTCCGGCTCAAACGGCAGTTTGGCGGGCATCCGGCTTTGGCGCCGGTGGTCGTCCACCATCCTGGCGTGGGCCACCGAAAAAATGAATGTGCGGAGTCCTGCGGCTCCCCCGTGCACAGAGTCGAGGCGCGGCAGGATGGAAAGGAACACTTCCTGCATGGCCGCCTCCGGATCTTCGACTCCCCGGGCTGTCAGGTAGCCCAGGACCTGGGATGCATACGTCCGGTAGACAAGGCTGAAGACGGCTGCCCCGGCGGGCCCGTCCCGCAGGTCCTCGTCTGTCAGGGCATCAGTCACGGACGTAGTGCTTTCAGTCAAAAAGGGGTTCGTGTGAGCGGAGAAGCTGTCCGGCCTGCGTAAGGCCCGGTTCCCCGCACAACTTTACCCCTCAGTAATCACCGTCCGGGACCGCCACGCGTACTCCGCCGGTCCCACAAGGCAGCTGCCCCTGCCCTCGGAAAGTGAAAGAGCCGGCCTGGAACGTGATGGGGGACAAGTTCCAGACCGGCGCTACATAGAGGTAATCGCCCGGAAGGGCGGAAGGGTTACGCGTTTCCGAAAAAACTTTTGGAACTTTTTTCGACGGCGGCCCGGCTGGAGGTTCAGCGGGCTGCTGCCGTGGTCCAGCGCGGCGGGTTTGCCTGCCGGCGGGACCCCTGAACGATGGCAAAAGGGTGCGTCCTGGCCGGGACACGCTGGTCTTCGCAGTCGGGCTGCGGCTTTGCGGGGACCGGTGCCGGCGCCGCGGCGGGGGCGGGCCTGGTGACCGCCCCGGCAGGGCAAAGATCGGTGACCAGTCCGGTGCCCGCGCATTCGCGGACGGCGGAGATTCCGGCCGCGAGGGCGGACTTGTCCTCAAAGGGCCCGGATACGGCCATCACCGTTCCATCCGGGGCCAGAAGCCTGAACCTGAAAAACAACTCTGAGTCAACAAAAGCTTCGAACTTTCCGGCCATGATAAATCCTCCCGGTTTGCGGGATCCTGTCCAGCGACGTCTTTGTCACGAACCGGTCCATGCACATCGCTGCGCCTGTGCCCGCGGGTTTGGTCGAACGAATTGGTGATCGCATCACGTGGTGCTGATAAGTCTGTCGTCCAGGTGCCCCGCCCCACAAGAGCTACCGCGTAAACCCTGTGTAAATTGCCGGACTTTTGGAAAAACAAAAGCGGCGGGCACCCGTGTGGGTGGCCCGCCGCCGTCGTAATTCCTGCCCCGGTCAGTCGTTGATGAGGTCGTTCACCACGATGGTCTGGTCCCGGTCCGGTCCCACGCCGATTGCGGAGAAGCGCGTGCCGGACAGCTTCTCAAGGGCGAGCACGTAGTTGCGCGCGTTTTCCGGCAGGTCAGCCAACGTACGGGCGCCGGTGATGTCCTCGGTCCAGCCCTCGAAGTACTCGAAGATGGGCTTGGCGTGGTGGAATTCGGTCTGCGTCATGGGCATTTCATCGTGCCGGACGCCGTCCACGTCGTAGGCCACGCACACAGGGATCTGCTCGATGCCTGTGAGCACGTCCAGCTTGGTGACAAAGTAGTCCGTGAAGCCGTTGACGCGGGAGGCGTGGCGGGCCAGGACGGCGTCGTACCAGCCGCAGCGGCGGGGACGGCCGGTGTTGACGCCGAACTCGCCGCCTGTCTTCTGCAGGTACATGCCCATCTCGTCAAAGAGTTCCGTGGGGAACGGGCCGGCGCCAACGCGGGTGGTGTACGCCTTGATGATGCCGATGGAGCGGGAGATGCGGGTGGGCCCGATGCCCGAGCCAACGGAGGCGCCTCCTGCCGTGGGGTTGGAGGAGGTGACGAACGGGTACGTCCCGTGGTCCACGTCCAGGAACGTCGCCTGGCCGCCTTCCATCAGGACAACCTTGCCCTCGTCCAACGCCGAGTTCAGGACCAGCGTGCTGTCGATGACCAGCGGGCGGAGCCGTTCGGCGAAGGACAGGAAGTACTCCACGATCTCGTCCACCACCACGCCGCGGCGGTTGTAGACCTTGACCAGGAGTTCATTCTTTTGGCGCAGCGACCCTTCCACCTTCTGGCGGAGGATGGACTCGTCGAAGACGTCCTGCACGCGGATGCCCAGGCGGGCCACCTTGTCCATGTAGGCCGGGCCAATGCCGCGGCCGGTGGTGCCGATGGCACGGCTGCCGAGGAAGCGTTCGGTGACCTTGTCCAGCACCTGGTGGTACGGGGCCACCAGGTGGGCGTTGGCCGAGACGCGGAGCTTGGAGGTATCGGCGCCGCGGGCCTGCAGGCCGTCAATTTCCTGGAAGAGGGCCTCGAGGTTGACCACGCAGCCATTACCGATAATGGGGACTGCGTTGGGGCTGAGAATGCCTGCCGGCAGCAGCTTGAGTTCGTACTTTTCACCGCCTACGACGACGGTGTGCCCGGCGTTGTTGCCGCCGTTTGGCTTGACGACGTAGTCAACACGGCCGCCCAGGAGATCGGTGGCCTTGCCTTTTCCTTCGTCGCCCCACTGGGCTCCTACGATCACAATTGCTGGCATGGGATCCTCCCCCATTCGTTCGGGCTGCCCGGTTGGCCACAGAGTGGCGGTCCTGCGCAGCGCCGTTCATGAGAATGCCCCGAACGTACCGGCCTTCGCTGGTCCGCGGGGCGTTGCAGCGACGCAAGAGTTCCGGGGCTCTTACCACCCAAGTTTAGCCGATGAGGGACTTTGTCCACTCGTTGGCCGCCGCGGTCCTTCCTGCAGGGTAAAAGGCTCCTGCGTAAGGACCGCGGCGGACTGTCAGCGTGGGCTGCTACTCGTCGTCTGCTTCCTCTCCCGGGCGGGAGGCCTGGGTGGCGAGGCTGTCCCAGAAGGAGGTGTCGGCGTCGGCAATTGAACCGTCAGCAATGGCGGCGGCGGTGGCGGTCAGCGTGGTCACGGTCTGCTTGATCAGGTAGCCGTTGCTCCGGAGCCCCAGGGCGTAGCCGTCCAGGTAGTGGTCGGACATGCCGCGCATCTCGAACAGGAGCGTTGCGATCCCGTATTCCACTGCGATGCCGTTGCGGCTGATGGTTTCAGCGCTGCCGCCCACGTACTTGCCCAGGTGGCCCCAGCCGGTGGAATCAACGTTGTGGAACACCACGGCACCCAACTGCTTGGACTTTTCCACCACGGCCGGATCAGCGTTGGGGGTGGTGGGGTACAGGATGGACCCCGACACCAGTTCACCGTCCCGCTGGCTGCGTGTGCCCTGGTGGTGCAGGTCGATCATGTAGTCCACGTTGTACTTGCGCATCACGTTGTTGTGCAGCGCCTGGGTCTCAGGCTGGACCTTGGCCACGTGGTCCCGGTTGAGGTCAACCTCCTCCGCGTTGTAGCGGGTCATGTTCCGGTCGCCCTTCGCCAGGTAGTCGTCCAGCGGGAAGTTCACATCGCCCATGGCGCCGTCCGCATTCAGCATGGGCACGATGAGGATGTTCACTCCGTCCAGGACATCCTGGGATTTGCCGGTGCCAAGGTGCTTGACGAACTCCAGCGCACCTTCGGTGGTGAGCTGCTCGTTGCCGTGCTGCTGCGTCAGGTAGAGGATGGTGGGCTTGGCCGGGTCCGAAATGTACTTGACCAGGTGGATGTCCCGGCCCTTCACCGTTTGGCCGATGACTTCCAGCTCCATGGCGGACTGGCGGGCGTCCTGGTCTTTGAGGAACGAGACCATTTGGTCGTAGGTGGCAAGCTTCGATGTGGTGATCTGGCCGTTGCCGTCATAGTTGGGCCCCTCTCCGACGGCGAGCGCGGGTGCGGGCGCAGCTAGTGCCGCCAGGGCCAGGGCTCCCGATGCTGCCAGGGTCCTGAAAGTTGCCAGGGTATTTCTCACGGTGCGGTACCTCTTCCGGTGCAGGTGGGGTGCGACCAGCCCGCCATGTCCCCCATCACGGGCTGTGACAAAAGCCAACCAACCTGGATGAATCCTGTCAATGGATGTGACTGGATCCTGCAGGCAGTTATTACGTTCCGAAAAGAACGGCGTCCGGAGCCATCGCGGGCGGCTTTGGCCAACTGCCAATGAGTATTGGCTCGACGCGACCGGCGTTTCGTTTGCCTGGGCTTGCTAAACTGGTAAAGGCCGACCAGGAATCGGCCCACCCCAATTAACCGCCGTTGATGAGCTGTGCCACCGTGCGCCCATTTTCGCCGGCGGAAGCACCATCAATCCCCGCAGGAGATCAAGCACTTCATGACAGCCCTGGCACCCGAATCCTTCCATGAGCAACTCCTGAGCCGCCGCTACGAACCCAACGTTGCTGCCGTCAACGAACTGTGCGATTCCCTGCAGGATGCCAAGCCCGGCACCGTGGTGCCCTACGTCGATCCCATGCACGATGTGGACGAGTGCCGCATCATCAGCCTGTACTCGAACATCGGCGAGGCAGACAAGTCCGGTTTCATCACCCCCGGGGACGAGGACGCCGCCACCCGGATGCTGGGTATCCAGTGGAAGCTGGGCCTGCGTCCCGAGTTCGTGATGCCGTGGAACGTCCACCCGTGGCACATCCCGGGCGAGGCGAACGGCAAATTCACCCCGGACCAGATCTCGGCAGGCCTTAAGCCGCTGCTGAAGTTCCTGGCGGTGGTTCCCCGTGCGTCGGTCATCGTTGCCCACGGCACGGAAGCCAACCGCCTGGCCAACCTGCTCCTGAAAACCGAAGTCCCGCTGCTCTGGCGCCGCGGCCTGAAGACGTACAAGGTGCGCTCCCTCAGCGGCCGCGCCTTCGCCGGTTCACCTGCCCGCCAGGAGGAGTACCTCGAGGACATGCGGGTCGCCTACGCGGACGCGATGGCGCGGACAGGGCTGCAAAAGGCAAGCTAATCCGGCTCCGGACCCTTAAGCCGAACGACGGCGGGCGGCCACTTTTCTCGAAAAGGTGACCGCCCGCCGTCGTTCGTTAAACCAATGCGGGGTCGCTAAACGCCGTCTCCGAGTCCCGGAAAGGGCGGTAAGTGACCCCGCGTCGCTGTTGCTAGGAGGCTTCGATGGCCGCCTTGGCCGCCGGGTCGGAATCGTTGAGGAACTTCTCGATCCGTTCCGGCTCCTCCGCTTCGCCAATCGCAGCCGAGGCGCGGCCGAGCGAGTACAGTGCCCGCAGGAAACCCCGGTTGGGTTCGTGCTCCCAGGGAATGGGACCGACGCCCCGCCAGCCGTTGCGGCGCAGCGAGTCCAAGCCGCGGTGGTAGCCCACGCGCGAGTAGGCGTAGGAATCGATGGTCCGTCCTTCTGCCCAGGCCTCTTCCGCCAGCACTGCCCACAACAGCGAGGATGTGGGGTGCTTGGCCACCAGGTCCAGGGCTTCCTGGCCCGCTTCGAGCTGCTGGTAGACCTCAGTCTCGGCAGGCAGGAGCGTGGGCTCGGGGCCCATCAGGTTCCTACGGAACTCATCGGACATTCCTAGAAGGTCTTTCCGGCGGAACCGAGCTGCTTGGTGGCTTCCACAACGCGGGCCGCCAGTCCTGCTTCGGCGGCTGCGCCCCAGACGCGGGGATCGTAGGTCTTCTTGTTGCCCACTTCGCCGTCAACCTTCAGGACGCCGTCGTAGTTCTTGAACATGTGGTGTGCCACGGGACGCGTGTAGGCGTACTGGGTGTCGGTGTCGATGTTCATCTTGATGGTGCCGTAGGAGACGGCGTCCGCGATTTCCTGGTCCGAGGAGCCGGAACCGCCGTGGAAGACGAGGTCAAACGGGTTGTCCTTGCCGATCTTGGCGCCCACCTGGGCCTGGATGTCCTTGAGGATCTCCGGGCGGAGCTTGACGCCGCCGGGCTTGTAGACGCCGTGGACGTTGCCGAAGGTCAGTGCGGTGATGTAGCGGCCGTTCTCGCCGGCGCCCAATGCCTCAACGGTGGCCAGGGCGTCCTCGACGGTGGTGTAGAGCTTTTCGTTGATCTCGTTCTCAACACCGTCCTCTTCGCCGCCCACGGTGCCGATCTCCACCTCGAGGATCATCTTGGCGGCAGCAGTGCGCTCCAGCAGTTCCCGTGCGATGCGCAGGTTCTCCTGCAGGGTCTCGGCGGAGCCGTCCCACATGTGCGAGTTGAACAGCGGGTTACGGCCGGCCTTGACCTCAGCCTCGGAAGCGGCCAGCAGGGGCAGGACAAAGCCGTCCAGCTTGTCCTTCGGGCAGTGGTCGGTGTGCAGCGCGATGTTCACGCCGTAGTTCTTCGCCACTTCGCGGGCGAACGCCGCGAAGCCCAGCGAACCGGCAACCATGTCCTTGGTGGACGCGCCGGACCAGTAAGCCGCACCGCCGGTGGAAACCTGGACAATGCCGTCGGACTCAGCTTCGGCGAAGCCGCGGAGGGCGGCGTTCAGCGTCTGCGAGGACGTCACGTTCACGGCCGGGAATGCGAAGCCGCCCGCCTTTGCGCGGTCGATCATCTCGGAGTAGATCTCTGGGGTTGCAATGGGCATGCTGACTCCTATGCTGAGGTTCGTCTTTGGGTTGGTAACCCTGGAGTACCGCTTACGGCTAGCACCATCCTAGTCATTTCCGTGCAGCCTGTGCTCCCGGTTACGCCCGCATCCCAAACCCGCAAGCCCGGCGCAAGCTACACGTGCTGGTTGAACACGTGCCGGCGCACCCAGGCGTGCATGGCGATGGCCGCGGCAGAGGCTGCGTTGATGGACCGGGTGGAGCCGAACTGCTCGATGGACAGGGTGGCCACGGCAGCCTCGTGGACCTCCGGCGTCAGCCCGGGTCCTTCCTGGCCGAACACCAGGACGCAGTCCCTGGGCAATTCATACGTCTCCAGCGGCACGGAGTCCGGGAAAATGTCGATCCCGATAATCGCCAGCCCCTCCCCCTGCGCCCAGGCCACGAAGTCCGCCACAGTGGGGTGGTGCCGGACGTGCTGGTAGCGGTCGGTGACCATGGCGCCCCGCCGGTTCCACCGGCGTCGTCCGATGATGTGCACTTCCTTGGCGAGGAACGCGTTGGCCGTCCGCACCACGGTGCCGATGTTGAGGTCGTGCTGCCAGTTCTCGATGGCGACGTGGAAGTTGTGGCGCCTGGAGTCCAGCTCCGCCACAATCGCCTCGTGCTTCCAGTAGCGGTACTTGTCCAGGACGTTGCGGCGGTCGCCGTCGGCGAGGAGATCGGGGTCCCAGTGGTCGCCTTCGGGCAGTTCGCCTTCCCAGGGCCCGACGCCGACCTCCGCCTTTTCAGGGGCAGCCTCCTCAGGTTCGGGCTGCTGGGGGTCGGACGTCATGCCGGGCGTTTGGTTCACCCCTCAACACTAGACTGGACCTTTCGGGCTTTCATCACAGGCATCACACGCGGAGGTAGGCATGGCAGACGAGGACAAGGTCAAAGGATCACCGGCGGTATACCGCAGCGGCCAGGAGATTGAATGCTGGCTGACGGACATGGACGGCGTGCTGGTCCACGAGAACCAGCCGATCCCCGGCGCCGCTGAGCTTATCCAGCGCTGGGTGGACACCTCCAAGCGCTTCCTGGTGCTGACCAATAACTCCATCTTCACCCCGCGCGACCTTGCTGCGCGCCTGCGCTCCTCCGGCCTCGAAATCCCCGAGGAGAACATCTGGACCTCCGCCCTGGCCACCGCGCAGTTCCTCAAGGACCAGGTGCGGGGCTCGGAATCCGGAAACCGCGCCTACACCATCGGCGAGGCAGGACTGACGACGGCGCTGCACGAGGCAGGCTTTATCCTCACGGACCAGAACCCGGACTTCGTGGTGCTCGGCGAGACGCGCACGTACTCTTTTGAAGCCATCACCATGGCCATCCGCCTGATCCTCGCGGGCGCCCGGTTCATCGCCACCAACCCGGACGCAACCGGCCCTTCCAAAGACGGCCCCATGCCTGCCACCGGAGCCATCGCGGCCCTGATCACCAAGGCCACCGGACGTGAGCCGTACATCGTGGGCAAGCCGAACCCCATGATGTTCCGTTCGGCGATGAACCAGATCGACGCCCACTCCGAGACCACCGCCATGATCGGGGACCGGATGGACACGGACATCATCGCGGGCATGGAGGCGGGGCTCCACACCGTCCTGGTCCTCAGCGGCATCACCCACAAGGACGACATCGCTGCCTACCCCTTCCGGCCGAACCAGATCCTGAACTCCGTGGCGGACCTGAAGAACCAGATCTAGAACACCGTCACCCGGGAGCCGCCGCGCGGCAGCGGGAAGTGCTCATCCAGCAGTTCTTCCAGGATGGGCCGGTAGACGCCGGGGTTCCAGCCCGGGCTCGCATGGGCCGGCCTGGCGCCCTCTGTCTGCAGGGAGCTTGACACCATGTTCGCCTTGAAAGCTACGGCCCAGGCCTCCACGGCCGTCTGGTACCGGACGGTGCGGTCGCTGGGGTTGCCGATGTAGGCCATCTTGGCGCCGCCCAGTTTGTCCGCGAACCGGCTGCCCTCGAAGTGGTAGATGTACGCCGACTCGGACTGGATGAGCACGCTGGACGGGGCGATCGGCGACAGCTGCTCCAGGGTCTGGTCAAGGATCTGGCGCCAGCTCCGTTCGTCCTTATGGATGACCCGCTCCCCCAGCTCGTAGCCGCCGCGGAGGGTGGACGGGAACCGGAAACCGCGCTCATAAAGGAACACGACGCCGTCGAACCAGCTCTGGTCCAGGACGTCATGCTTGCTGTAGGGGCTGGAATCGAGAACGATGAACTGCACCTCCACGCCATGGATCTCCCGCAGGCGCGCGGCCACCTGGGTGGCCACCATCCCGCCGAAGCTGTGGCCGTAGAAGAACAACTTGGTGAGCTTCTGCGCCCGGACATGTTCGATGACCGCAATCACGATCTCGTCAATGTCCAGGCCCTGGTTGGAATACCCGACGGCGGCAAGCCGTGCGCGCTTGTTCAGCGCGCCGCGGAGGGAGTTGAGGATCCACTGGGCTTCTTCCCAACTCGTCTTATAGCCGGGAAAAAGGAACCAACTGGCATCGCGGTAGTAGAGATCGGCGAAGCCGTCATCAACGGGCAGGATCCTATTGGTCCGGCGCTGTGACTGCACCTGGCGGGTCAGCAGCATGTCCGCAGCGAGCAGTCCCGACGCACCGGCTCCCGACAGGAACCCGCGCCGGGAAAACTGTTTGAGGGCAGCACCTTCCGCCAGCAGCCGGGCCCCCGGAACCCCGGGCCGGTCCTGCGGACTTACCTCCCCCTCATACGGCACGCCTCTACCGTAGGCACACCTGAAGTTACCGCCGCAAGACGGCGCCCGTAACCATTGAGTGACGCCATGCAGCCAGCGGCGCTCAGCTGGCCGCCTGCCCCTCCGAGGCTGGAAGTGCTGCGCCGGAATCCTCCTGGCGTCGCCGCAGCTCTTCTCCGATGTCGTTGTAGCGGCCCAGCAGGTCCGAACCCGGGAACGCTTTCGGGCTGTCCAGCAGGGCAAAGATGGAGTCACTCGCGGTCAGCAGTTCCGCTTCCGAATACTCTTCCAAGGGCCGGCCGCACAACTCTTCCAGGCGGCCGACGGGCACCAGCGGAAACTCCTCGGCAAGGTCCTCGGCGTCCCCGCACCCGTCGGCCAGCCCTTCGATGAGTGCAAGCTCGGGTCCATCTGGATCGTTGCCCCCGGCCCGATCCCCGCTGCCACGGGAGACATCCAGGGAAACGCCGTCGCCGTAGATTCCAGGCAGCGTACCGGTGTCAATGGCATTCAGGTCGCTCCGCAGGCCGGCGAGGGCGGCGGACTCCACCAGCTCAGCCCCGGAAAGGTCAACGTGGATGTGGGAGCGGATGCCCATCCGCCTGATCCGTCGAATAATGTGGGCAAGTTCGGGCCGGGAGCCTTGATTCAGGCTTCCCCGGACACCGATCCGGACAATGTCGCCGGGGACATCGAGGTTAATAAAGGCATTTAGGGCGCGGTCCATAGGTACTCCAAAAGAGGTGTCTATGGCCGACGGCTCAACCTCGGTAAGCGTAACCTCCCCCGAAGCCCCGCACAACCCGTCAGTAACAAGGAAGGGAGCCTGCTATGCGCTCTGGTCCGCCTGGACTTTCCCCGGTTCCTGGAAGTGGGTCCGGGTGCCGGCACCGCCAACCGAATCAACCAAGGACTTGGCAATGTCCCTCAGCTTGGTGTTCGTGTTGCTGGACGCCTCTGTCAGGATGGCGACTGCAGCCTCCTGGCTGCACCTGTTCTGGGCCATCACAATGCCGATCGCGATGTCGATGATGGTGCGGGACTCCAGGGTGGCCCGGAGGTTTGCCGCGCTGTCGGTGTGAAGCGAGAAGCGTACGGCCAGCCGCAGCGCCTGGGAGATCTCCCGGGTGAATTCACGCGCCCTGGCAGTGGCACGCTCATCGAACTTGTGCGGGGCATCGGAGTACAGGTTCAGGGCCGCCTTCGCTTCCCCCTGCAGGTTGAAAGGCAGGGACAGCACGGACCGGAGGCCGTGGGAGGCCACGGCTGTTGCGTAGTCAGGGCCCCAGCGGTTCTCCTCGAACAGGTCCGGAACGTGGACTTCGCGCTCCTCCTGGGCGGCGGTGAGGCACGGTCCCTGCGAGAGCGAATACTGGATCTGGTCCACTTCCCGGGCCGAATCGCTGCTCCAGCCGATGGTGGCAGCCTTGCGGTCGCGGAGCAGCGTGATGCCGCAGAGCGCGTCGTCGCCGTCGCCGGCCATCTGGTGCGCGGAAAAGCGGGCGAGCTCGTTGAGGAAGTCCTCGAAGTCGGCACTCTCCAGGATCAGGTTCTGGACCTGGTCGGTGGTGCTCAAAGGCTGTTCAGGGGGGAGCATGGTGCACGTTCTCCGTACGGGATAGAGGGTTACCGCAAATGATAGAGCAGCCCCACGGCCCGGTCCACACCGCGGGCGGCCCAAGGCCGGCCCGCGAGGCGAACGTAACGGGAAAGGCTAGGAAAGCCCCAGCTCATCCTTGCCGAAGGCGAACAGGTAAGGCACACCGGTTTCCGCTTCGATCTTTTCCTTGGCGCCCGTATCACGGTCCACGATGACGGCCACAGCCACCACGTTGCCGCCAGCCTTCCGGACGCCCTCCACGGCCGTCAGGGCCGAGCCGCCGGTAGTGGATGTGTCCTCCAGGACCAGCACTTTCCGCCCTTCAACCGACGGGCCCTCCACCTGCCGGCCCATGCCATAGGACTTCTGCGCCTTGCGGACCACAAACGCGTCGACGGTCCGACCTGCGTCCGCTGCAGCGTGCATGACCGCGGTACCCACCGGGTCCGCGCCCATGGTGAGTCCGCCGGCGCACTCAAAGTCGATCCCGGCGTCGTCCGCCAGGGCCAGCATCACCTGGCCAACCAGCTTGGAGGCCTCGTGGTGCAGCGTGATGCGGCGCAGGTCGATGTAGTAGTCAGCCTCGGCTCCGCTGGAGAGGATCACCTTGCCGCGGACCACGGCGAGTTCCTTGATCAGTTCCAGCAGTCGGGCGCGGGCGGCTGCAGTATCCACTGCAGTGTCACTGGGGGAAGTCATGGACTCCAGTTTAGTGGGGGCGGCCCGGTGTGGATGCTTGAGCGTTGTTGACACTGCTGGCTAGGCTGGTCCCCATGCGCGAACTCCAGGCCAGCATCATCAAAGAAATGGGCGTACAGCCCCGGATCGATCCTGCCGGGGAGGTACGCAAGCGCGTCACGTTCCTGAAGGATTACCTGAAGGCCACCCATACCAAGGGCTTCGTTCTGGGCATTTCCGGGGGGCTGGACTCTTCCCTGGCGGGCAAGCTGGCCCAGCTGGCAGTCGAGGAGCTAGAGGCCGAGGGGGTGGAAGCCAACTTCGTGGCGGTTCGCCTGCCCTACGGCGTCCAGCATGACGAGGAAGACGCCCAGGCTGCCCTCGACTTCATCAAGCCCAAGACGGAGTGGACGTTCAACATCTCCGCCGCGGTTGACGGTTTCGAGGATGAGTTCGAAAAAACCGTTGGAACGGAAATTTCCGACTTCCACAAGGGCAACACCAAGGCGCGGACCCGCATGATCGCCCAGTACGCCCTGGCCGGAGAACACAATTACCTGGTCATTGGCACGGACCACGGCGCCGAGTCCGTAACGGGCTTCTTCACCAAGTACGGCGACGGCGGCGCGGACATCCTGCCGCTGTTCGGCCTGAACAAGCGGCAGAACCGTGCCCTGCTGGCCGAGCTCGGCGCCCCGGCCCGGGTATGGGAAAAGGTGCCCACCGCGGACCTGCTGGACGACAGGCCGGGCCGCACCGATGAGGACGAGCTGGGCCTGAGCTATGACCAGATCGACGACTACCTGGAAGGCCGGGATGTTCCGGAGTCCGTGGCCAAGTCGATTGAAGAAAAGTACCTGCGCACCCGGCACAAGCGCACGGTCCCCGTGACCATCTTTGACACCTGGTGGAAGAGCGAGGGTCCGGAGGAGCCGCGGGCCGGGCTGTAGCCCGCCGCAGCCTCCCCCACCATCAGGGGAGGCACGACGGCGCGCCGTACCGAGCGGGTCGGTGCGGCGTCGTGCTTTGCCCTGGAAGGCAGGAGAGACTCAGCGGGGCAGGCGGGCCTTCTCGCCGCCCAACTGCTGCGTGATCCGGTGGGCCTCCGCCATCAGCAGGCCGCCCAGTTCTTCCTGCCGGTCGGGCTTGAACCGCGGCTCGATTCCGGTGAGTGAGAGGGCCCAGGCGGGCCGGCCGGCCTGATCGAACACCGCCGCGCCCATGCCCCAGCTGCCTTCCAGGACCAGCCCGGGATTCACCGAGTAGCCCGCCAGCCGGGTCCGGGCAAGGTTGGCCCGGACCAGTTCCTCCGTGTGGGCGGCGGCGAAACTGCCGGCGTGTTCCACCCAGTGGCTGAACAGCTCCTCCTGCTCGGCCTCGGGCAGGAAGGCCATGATTGCTGTGCCCGCGGAGGCCACGCCGAGGGGGAACCGCACGCCCTCGTGCAGCACGAAGGACCGGACCGGAAAGCTGCCTTCCTCACGCAGCAGGCACACCGTTTCGGAACCACGCCGGATGGAGAAGAACGCACTCTCGCCGGTGGCTTCGGCAAGCCGGCGGAGGCTGGGCCTGGCGATGTCCTCCAGCGGAAACCTAGCCGACGCCACTGATCCCATCAGGAGGATCTCGGGCCCTAAAACCCAGTTGCCGCTTCCGGCATCGTGGTCGAGCAGCCCCTCGGAAGCCAGGGAGGAGAGGAGCCGGTGGACCGTGGGCCTCGTGAGGCCTGATTCCTGCACCAGCGCGGCCAGGGACATCCCCTCCGCGCTGCGCCCGACCAGCCGCAGCAATCCGGCGATGCGGCTTACCACTTGGGCCCCCTGCACGGGAATTTGGCTCATTTCACTCCTTCGATGTCCATAATGTGGATTGTGATTAGCGTACCGTCCACACTGTAGAACGGGCTAGTTTCGGCATTCTGCGACCGCCTTGACACCCCCAAAGACTCCCCGTACTGTCCCTTTCCAGACCTACTGTCCACAAAGTGGATGACTGCAGGACACTCAATGAGGAGACGCCATGACCAAACTCCAGCCAACTGCCGCCGCCGCACTGGAAGGGGGCCTGCGGGACGGCATAACCCTGGCTGTGGGCGGATTCGGCCTCAGCGGCATACCCGCAGACCTGATTGAAGCGGTGCGCGATTCCGGGGTGAAGGACCTGACGGTGGTCTCGAACAACATGGGTGTGGACGGCAAGGGCCTGGGCATCCTGATCGAGGCCGGCCAGGTCCGCAAGGTCATCGCAAGCTATGTGGGCGAAAACAAGCTCTTTGCGGAGCAGTACCTGGCCGGACGGCTTGAGGTTGAGTTCACGCCGCAGGGAACCCTGGCCGAGCGCCTGCGGGCAGGCGGCGCCGGCATCCCTGCTTTCTACACCAGGACCGGCGTGGGAACCCTGGTTGCCGAAGGCAAGCCGCACGAGGTGTTCGACGGCGAAACGTACGTCCAGGAGCGGGCCATCCGGGCCGACGTCGCGCTTGTCCACGCGCACACCGCGGACACGGACGGTAACCTCACGTACCGCTACACCGCCCGCAACTTCAACCCCGTCATTGCAACGGCAGGGCTGCTGACCATCGCGGAGGCGGAAGTCATCGTCGAACCAGGCGCACTGGACCCCAACCACATCGTCACGCCCGGCGTGTACGTCCAGCGGCTGGTCCAGGCCAGCAGCAGGATCAAGGACATCGAGCAGCGGACCGTCCGGCCGCGCGTCATGTCCGTAGCTGCCGAACCACTGGCCGTCTGAAAACCGAACCCACCGAGGAGTACACCATCATGGCTTGGACCAGGGATGAAATGGCTGCCATCGCAGCCGAAGAACTGAACGACGGCGACTACGTCAACCTGGGCATCGGCATCCCCACGCTGGTGGCCAACAACCTGCCCGAGGGCGTGCGGGTGGTGCTGCAGAGCGAAAACGGGCTGCTGGGCATGGGACCGTTCCCGTACGAGGGCGAAGAGGACGCCGACCTCATCAATGCGGGCAAGCAGACTGTCACCGTATTGCCAGGCGGGAGCATTTTCGATTCCGCCACCTCCTTCGGGATGATCCGCGGCGGCCACGTGAAGGTCGCCATCCTCGGCGCCATGCAGGTTTCCGGCAGCGGCGACCTCGCCAACTGGACCATCCCCGGCAAGATGGTCAAGGGCATGGGCGGGGCCATGGACCTGGTGGCCGGTACGCCGCGGGTGGTGGTCCTCACCGAACACAACGCCAAAGACGGTTCGGCCAAGATCGTGCGGGAGTGCACGCTTCCACTGACCGGCCTCGGCGTGGTGGACCGGATCATCAGCGACCTCGCAGTGTTTGACCTTGTGAAGAACGGGCAGGCACCAGGAGGCGGCCGGCAGCTCACGCTGACCCGCCTCGCGCCGGGGGTCACCGTCGAGGAGATCCGCGAAAAGACGGAAGCGGAGTTCGCTGTCGCATTGGAAGAAGCAGCCCTGGAAGGAGCTTCAGCATGAGCCTCAAGGAACAGTTTGGCAAGGATGTCCTGCTCACGGGCTGGGGCCACAGCCGATTCGGCAAACTGACGGACGAGACCCTGGAATCCCTGATCGTCCAGGTGTCCGCCGAGGCCATCAGCAATGCCGGCATCGAGCCCGGCCAGATCGACGAGATTTACCTCGGGCAGTTCAACTCCGGCATGATGCCGCTGGCGTTCCCGTCGTCGCTGGCGCTGCAGGTCTCCCCCGACCTGGCGAACGTCGCCGCCACGCGTGTGGAGAACGCCTGCGCCTCTGGTTCCGCTGCCTTCCAGCAGGGCACCAAGTCGCTGCTGGCGGGCACGGCCAAGACCGTGCTGGTGGTCGGCGCGGAGAAGATGACCCACGCGGGCGCCGAAGTTGTGGGGGCGGGTCTGCTGGGCGCCGACTATGACATGGCCGGCAAGGCGTCCACCACTGGATTCACCGGGCTCTTTGCCGAGGTGGCCAAGCACTCCGGGAAGCGGTACGGCGACGGGAAACTGGGCGACGTCCTGGGCAGTATCGCCGCCAAGAACCACCGCAACGGCGTGGACAATCCCTATGCCCAGCTCCGCAAGGACCTCGGCGAGGACTTCTGCCGCACCGTCTCGGACAAGAACCCCATGGTGGCCGATCCCCTGCGCCGCACGGACTGTTCCCCCGTCTCGGACGGTGCCGCCGCCGTCGTGCTGTCAGCCTCCGCAACCGGCGGTGCCACTGCGCCCGTGCGGCTCGCAGGCTTTGGCCACGCGAACGATTTCTTCCCCGCGGCCCGCCGTGACCCCGTGGCCTTCGAGGCCACCCGCGCCTCGTGGCAGCGCGCGCTGGCGATGGCCGGCGTCGGGCTGGCGGACTTGGACTTCGCCGAAGTCCATGACTGCTTCACCATCGCCGAACTGTTGATGTACGAGGCCATGGGCCTGACGGAGCCCGGCCAGGGCGCCCGGGCCATCGAAGAAGGCTGGGTGTACAGGGACGGCAAGCTGCCCGTCAACGTCTCTGGCGGCCTCAAGGCGAAGGGCCACCCCGTGGGCGCAACCGGCGTCTCCCAGCACGTCATCGCCGCCATGCAGCTCACGGGGACCGCGGGCGACATGCAGCTCGCGGCCCCCCGCCGGGCTGCCGTCCAGAACATGGGCGGCGTGGGCATCGCCAACTACGTCAGCGTGCTCGAGGCCGCCTAAACTCTAGCCGCGGTGACGGAGCAGGTTGGCGACCTCCGTAAAGCCCAGGCGTTCGGCATTCTGGAGGGCGGTCCTGCCCTCCGGATCGCGGATTTCCGGGTCGGCGCCGGCTGCAAGGAGAAGCCTGACCACCTCCTGCTGGCGGGGACCACCGCTGTTCAGCAGGATGGCCTCCTGCATGGCGGTCCAGCCCAGGTTGTTGACGTGGTTGACAGGCACGCCGGCGTCGATCAGGATCCGGACAGTGTCCACGTGGCCGTGCTCGCTGGCCGGGATCAGTGCGGTGCCGCCGTAACGGTTGGTGCTGGCGACGTCGGCTCCGGCCGCCAGCGTCAATCCGAGCACCTCGTTGAATCCTTCGGCGCCCGCGTACAGGAAAGCCGAGTCCTGGAGTCCGTCCTTGGCGTTGACGTTCCCGCCGCGGCGAGTCAGCTCCCTGACCAACGGGACGTCGTTGGCCTTGGCAGCAGTGACGAGGTCCTGGTCGAGTTGCGCCTGTTCCCCGGCGGACAGGGCCGGCGGGGGAGGCGCGGCGGGCGCCGTTGCAGGAGGCCCCCCTTTCGTGCTTTCAGGGGACGACGGCGGAGCAGCCTGCGGCGGCCGGGCCTCCTTCGGCCCCGCCTGGCACGCCGTCATGGACAAGGCCAGGGAAAGGACCAGGCCAAGCGCCCCGGACCTCAAAACCGGCATCATTCCGCGCCGCCCAGCCTACTGGCCGGCAGCGATGGCATCAGCGCCGGCTGCAGCACAGGCTTCATCCAGGGCACCGTCCGGAGCGCCGCCGACGCCGATGCCGGCCACCGAAACACCGTTGACCTTCAGCGGGAGGCCGCCAGCCAGGAAGAGCGTGCCCGGAAGGTCCGCGATGCTGGGGCCCGTTCCGTTGATCCGCTTGGCGAGCTCGCTGGTGGGGGTCCCGAAGGCTGCCGCCGTGTAGGCCTTCTCCCGGGCGGCCTCAATCGTGTGTTCGGCCGCATTGTCGCCCCGCAGGAGTGCCTGTACGGTCCCGAAGCGGTCCACCACCGCCACAGTCACGAACGGCAGGTTGTCCGCCTGGCACTTAGCCAGCGCGGCCTGGACAGCCTTGGCCGAGGCGCCCACCGAAATGCGGTTCTGCCGCACCACGTTGGCGGGCACAGGCTGGATGTCAACGGCCGGGACGGCCGACGGGGCAGGCCCGGCGCCCGCATTCGCGGCAGCCGTCACCCCGGCGGTCAGGGCAAGGGCGCCGGCGGCTGCCGCGGCGACTACTTTTGTGGACTTTTTCATGGTGTTTCCTTTGGTCGGCCATCGCTTGAAGCGGGTACGTTTTCCATCCTTCCGCCCCGGATGCCTCCTGCCATCGGGCCTTCGGCTGCTTACCGCTGCTCCATAAAGCCAGCCGTATCAGCCAAAAGGCGGAGAGACGCCGCAGGGACCCGGGCAATAACATGGTGGATACCGTTCCTTCCATCCCGAACCGGAATCCCCATGCCCACCCGAGCGTCCGTTCCATCCCCGGCCGAGGCCTCCGCAGAGAGCCAACCACCCTCCCTGGTCCGGTCCAGCACCCCGTCCGCTGTACCGTCCGCAGGCGGCCTGCCGGGCCGGGCGTCCCTGGCCGGCATCGGCTTGGCCGTTCATCTTGGCTTCGCGCTGCTGCTGGTGGCGTCGCTGGTCCGCTACGTGATGCGGCACAGCCCGGCGGACAACCTGATGGTCCTCGGACTGGCCGCCGTCGCCTGCCTGTTGTACGCCGTCGTGGCCGTGCTGGCCCGGCGCGGGCACCCCGGGGCTCCATGGATGTTCGCCCTGGTGGCAGTCTGGGCAGTCCTGGTGGTTGCAGCTCCGAGCTTTGCCTGGTGCTCGTTTGCGCTCTTCTTCCTCAGCCGCTACGCCCTGGCCGGCGCCGCGGCGTACGCCGCGGCTGGAATCACGGCCGCTGCCACCGCTGCCGGCCTGTTCCGGATGAGCGGCGGCACGGACCTGGCCATGCTCCTCGGCCCACTGGCCGTGGGCGCCATGCTGACGCTCATCTATGACCGGATCCAGCACGACGCCGAGGAGCAGCGCCGCCTGCACGCCGAGGTTTCACTGGCCCAGGAACAGCTGGCGGCGAGCGAGCGGCGCGCGGGCACCATTGCCGAGCGGGAACGGGTCTCCCGGGAAATCCACGACACCGTTACCCAGGGGTTGGCCAGCAGCCTGCTCCTGCTCGAGGCCGCAGGGCGGGCCTGGCCAAGTGACGCGGCGCGGCGGGATCTCCGCGAAGCCACTGTGCTGCTGCGGGGCAACCTGTCCGAGACCCGCAGCCTGGTGCACGAGCTCGCGTCCCCGGGTCTGGACGGGTCTCCGCTGCCCGAAGCCCTGCTCCTCGCGGCACGGCAATATGTTCCGGAGGCCAGGCTCCTGGTCACCGGGGAGCCACGTCCTGTGTCCCCGGAGGTCCGCCACGCGCTGCTGCGGGTAGTGCAGAGCGCCGCCTCCAACATCCGACTGCACGCCTCCGCGGGCGCAGCCGCCGTGACCCTCGGCTTCCTTCCGGAGGCGGTCACCCTGGACATTTACGACGACGGCGCAGGCTTCGACCCGGCGGCGGCAGCACCGCCGTCGGACGCCGGCGGTTATGGGCTGCGGGCCATGCGGCAACGGGTGGAGCAGCTGGGCGGCGTTCTTTCGGTGCAAAGCGCGCCCGGGGAAGGGACCATCGTGGCCGCCCAGTTGCCTTTGCCCCCCGCCGGACAGGGCACTGCGGACACTGCAGGGGCGCCGGCATGAGCGCGATCACCGTCCTGCTGGTGGACGACCACCTGGTGGTGAGGAGCGGGCTGCGGGCCCTCCTGGGGACGCAGCCCGACCTGCAGGTGATCGGAGAGGCAGCATCCGGGGAAGAAGCGGTGGAGCGGGTGCAGCAGCACTCCCCGGCCGTGGTGGTCATGGACCTCGCCATGGGTTCCGGCATGGACGGGATCGAGGCCATCAGGAAGATCCGCCAACGCAACAGTGGCCAGGCGATCCTCGTGTTCACCACGTACGACTCCGACGCGGATATTGTGCGGGCAGTCGATGCCGGCGCCATGGGATACCTGCTGAAGGATGCAGCTCCGGAGGAAATCTTCGCTGCCATCCGGGGAGCGGTCCAGGGCAAGAGCGTCATGAGCCCGCCCGTGGCGTCGCGGCTGTTCCAGCAACTGCGAAATCCGGAGGAAATCCTCACTCCCCGGGAGGCCGAACTGCTGAGCCTCCTCACGGAGGGACTGAGCAACCGCGAACTCGGCCGGCGCCTTTTTATCTCGGAAGCCACTGTGAAGACGCACCTGGCCCACATCTACGCCAAGCTCGGGGTGGACACCAGAGCGGCCGCAATTGCCACCGCCATCCGACGCGAAGGCATGCGTTGACCTCGCCAAATGTTGCCCAACCCTTGCAAGCGCGGCTTCCGCCCCGTACGTTGGGGACTGCGGGGGACGTTCTCCGCGCACTTCGGGCTTATTGCCCGGGGAGAGAATCAGAGTCACACGAAGGAATGCAGCCATGGCAACAGGCACAGTTAAATGGTTCAACGCCGAAAAGGGTTTTGGCTTCATTGCCCCCGATGACGGGTCCGCTGACGTTTTCGCCCACTACTCGGCAATCGCCAGCAGCGGATACCGTTCACTCGATGAGAACCAGAAGGTTGAATTCGATGTGACCCAGGGCCCCAAGGGCCCGCAGGCAGAGAACATCCGCCCGCTCTAAGGCTTAGGTGACCTCCGGCTCTGCCGGGGAAACCCTGTACCAGGCAGCGGCCCCTTCAGCATCATGCTGGAGGGGCCGCTGTTTTGCTCCCCCACGTCAGCCCCGTCGCTTCTCCCCCGATTCCGGCTGGGGTTTGGGACAATTGGAGGGTGATAGGACAGGACCAGGGCCAGGATCCCTGGGAGGAGTTCGACAGGCTAGGGCCGGCGGTGCCTGACCGCGTTCCCGGGCACCCCGGCGGGGAACCCCTCGGCTTCGGTTTCCGTACCGGCGTGCGCAGCGCACGCGTCGCCATCGGATTTGCCGTCTACACCCTCGCGCTGGGGACCATCCTGGCCCTGACCGGATGCATCTTTTTCGCCGCCCGCGGGCAATGGCTGCTCGTGGGACTGATGCTCGCCATCGAGGCAGTCTTCATTTTCGCGTTCAGGAGGCTTGTGGCGCAGGCCCGGAACCGGTCAGCCCGGCACCGTCCGCGCGGCCATGGTTTTCCCGAACAACCTGCTTGACCTTGACGCAGCGTCAACCCCTACGCTCGAAGCATGGATGCAGCGGAAGGTAAGGCCGGCCCGGACTGGGCCATCCAGGACATCGCCAGGATGGCCGGAACCACCAGCCGTACGCTGCGCCATTACGGCGACATTGGGCTGCTGAAGCCCAGCCGCGTGGGCAGCAACGGCTACCGGTACTACGACGCCGCCGCCCTCCTGCAACTGCAGCGGATCCTCCTCCTGCGGGAGCTTGGGCTGGGCCTGCCGGCCATTGCCGAAGTCTTCCGCCGGCAGACAGACGCGGTCGAAGCGCTCAGCCACCACCTGGAGTGGCTGGGCCAGGAACAGGATCGGCTTTCGCGGCAGATGGCGTCCGTCCGGCAAACAATCGAAACAATGAAAAGAGGAGGCGGGATGGTGGCGGAAAAGATGTTCGACGGCTTTGACCACACACAGTACAAGGACGAGGTGGAGGAGCGCTGGGGCAAGGATGCCTACGCAAAGAGCGATGCCTGGTGGCGGGGCATGGATGCAGCAGGGAAACAGGAGTGGAAGTCCGCTGCTGAAAAGCTCGGCAGGGACTGGATCGCCGCGGCTGGTTCAGGGGCCGCCCCGGATGGCGCTGAGGCCCAGGACTTGGCCCCGCGGCAGGTCGAATGGCTGTCAGCCATTCCCGGGACACCCGCAGCCGGGCAAGGCGGGGACCTCAAGGGGTACGTGAGCGGACTGGCGGAAATGTACGTGGCCGATGCCAGGTTCGCCGCCAATTACGGGGGTGAAGAAGGGGCGGCGTTTGTTCGTGACGCACTGCTGGTGTACGCCGACAGGAACCTCCAGGACCCGGCCCCGCCAACAGGAGGGCCCCGCTAGACGAAGGCCGACTTCCCGGTGACGGCACGCCCCACAATGAGGGAATTGATCTCGTAGCTGCCCTCGTAGGTGTAGAGGATTTCAGCGTCACCGAAGAGCTTGCCCATCTCATAGTCGGCACTGATTCCGTTGCCGCCCAGCAAGGACCGTCCCATGGCCACCGATGCCCGGGCAAGCCTGGTGGTGGTGGCCTTCGCCATGGCGGCCTGCGCCATCTCCAGCTTCCCCTCCTCCTGGACGCGGGCCAACTGCACCATGAGTGCCAGCGAGGCGGTGGCATTGCCCAGGATGTCAGCGAGCTGTTGCTGGACCAGCTGGAACCGCGCCAGTTCCCGGCCGAACTGCCGGCGGCTCAGCGAGTAGGCCCGCGCAACGTCGAACGCGGCAAGCTGGATGCCGGCGGCCTGCCAGCCCACCCAGGCGCGGGAGTCCCGGAGCAGGTCGTTCGCCTTGGCGAAGTCGGTGGCCCCGGGCAGCAGGTTGGAAGCCGGGATGCGGACGTCGCGCAGGGTGATGTCTGCGTTCTGCATGATCCGCAGGCCTATCTTGTTGCAGATCTTGGTGGCTGCATAGCCAGGCCGGTCCGTCTCCACAATGAAGGCCTTGACCTGCTGGTCTGCCATGTCCCGGGCCCACACCAGGGCAAAGTCGGCGATGGTTCCTGCACCGATCCAGCGCTTGGCGCCGTTCAGGATCCATCCATCGCCGTCCAGCCTGGCGGACGTCTCCAGCCCTCCGGAGATGTCGGAACCATGGCCAGGTTCCGTCAGGGCAAAGGCCCCCAGGCTGGTAAAGGCTTCCAGTCCCGGCAGCCAGCGGTGCTTCTGCTCCTGGGAGCCCAACTCGTTGAGGGTGCCCACGATCAGTTCGTTGTGGATCCCGGCCAGCGCCGAGAGGGACACATCCGCCCGGGCCATTTCCACGTACATGAGGCCCTTGAAAAGAACCGAACTGCCGTCCACCTGAAGCGCGCCAAGGCCATGCCTGCCCAGTTCCGCCAGCAGGCCGAAGGGGAACTCTTCCCGGTTCCAATACTGGATGGACTGTTGGCGCACCCGTGCCTGCAGGAATTCGCGGACGCTGAGGAACCTCTCGCGTTCGTGGTGCGGCAGGAGATCCGCCACGTACATCAGGTCCGCGTCAGGAAAGGGCAGTGCGTCGGCGGGACCTTGCGGCTGCACTGGCATAAGTCCCCTCCGCTCACGTAACCGTTGGATGTCCTAGTATATTCACAAGGCCAGGAAAAAGTGAGCCGCATCACCCCGAGGAAAGGTGTTCCATGCCTGCCCCGCTCTCCCGCGATCCCATTGCCGAAGCCCAGCGAAACTGGGAAGAACACGGCTGGGGGGATGTGGCCGCTCCGATGGCGGCCATAACGGCCATCATGCGCACCCAGCAGATCCTGCTGGCCAGGATCGAGTCCATCCTCAAACCGTTCGGCCTCACGTTTGCCCGCTATGAACTCCTGGCGCTGCTGAGCTTCGCCAGGAAGGGTTCGCTTCCCATGAACAAGGCGAGCGCCCTGTTGCAGGTCCATCCCACGTCCATCACGAATGCAGTGGACAGGCTGGAACGCGCCGGCCTGGTGGCCCGCTTCCCGCACCCCACGGACGGCCGGACCACGCTGATCGAACTCACCACCGAGGGGCGCACCCTGGCCAAGCGTTCGACGGCGGCCCTCAACGCCGAGGTGTTCAGCGCCCCCGGCTTTGATCCCGGCGACGTGGAGCACTTGATCCGGATCCTCCGGGCCTTCCGCCGGAACGCCGGCGATTTTGAGGATTGAGGATCATGCGGGTCTAGGGGAAATTCTGGTCAGCGTCGATACTTTTCCCGCTTGAACCGCCGGACCACGAGGGCGGCCACGGCAATCGCCAGGGCAGCGTAGACCGCGTAGTTCAGGAACTTGGAGTACTGCTCGATGAGCTGGTACTGGGTGCCCAGGAGGTACCCCAGGCCAATCAGTGCCCCGTTCCACAGACCGCTGCCGGCCAGGGTGAACAGGCTGAAGGTGCCCATGGGCATGCGCGATGCCCCTGCCGGGAGCGAGATCAGGCTGCGGATGCCGGGGAGCAGCCTGCCGAAAAAGATCGATGACCTGCCGTGGCGGCGGAACCAGCCTGCCGCGTGTTCAAAATCCTCCCGGTCCACCAACGGAAGCCTGGACAACCCCCGGATGGAGCGCTCCAGGCCCAGCCTGGCGCCAAGCCAATAGAGGAACAAGGCACCGAGGTAGGCCCCAAGCGTGCTTGCCACGAACACCATTACCAGGTTCAGGGACCCCTGCTTGGCAAGGTAGCCGGCCAGAGGCAGGATCACCTCACTGGGGATGGGCGGCACCACAGTTTCGGCGAGGGTAAAAGCACCTACGCCCCACTCGCCAAGCTGCTCTATGGCGCGGGCGGCGACGCCTACCAGGCCGGTGAGGTTATCCGTCGAGCCGCCTGCATCCCCCGCCAATGCCCACATGCCACTCCCCCATCCGGTTCAAGGTTGCCCTGCCTTGTTTACCTTACGCACCTGTGAACAGGCTGGGACCTATCCTTACCGGTGCCTGAACTCCGGCTGGCGCTTCTCGCTGAATGCCGCCATGCCTTCCTTCTGGTCCTCTGTGGCGAAGAGGGAGTGGAACAGCCTGCGCTCGAACAGGACACCCTGGGCCAGCCCGGTTTCGAAGGCGGCGTTCACGGCTTCCTTCGCCACCATGGCCGCGGGCTTGGACTTTGACGCGATCACATCAGCGGCCTTGAGGGCCTCCTCCACGACATCCTCGGCAGGCACCACCCGGGACACCAGGCCGCAGCGGTCCGCCTCCTCCGCTCCAATGAACCGTCCCGTAAGGATCAGGTCCATTGCCTTGGCCTTGCCCACCGCACGGGTCAGCCGCTGCGAACCGCCCATGCCCGGCAGGACGCCCAGGTTGATCTCCGGCTGGCCGAACTTGGCGTTGTCCCCGGCGATGATGAGGTCGCACATCATGGCCAGCTCGCATCCGCCCCCCAGTGCGAATCCAGAGACCGCGGCAATGGTGGGAATGCGGAGCCTGGTGAAATCCTCCCAGCCGCGGAACCAGTCGGCTGCATACATATCGATGTAGCTTTGGTCCGCCATCTCCTTGATGTCCGCCCCGGCAGCAAAGGCCTTGCCGGAACCCGTGATGACCACGGCTCCCACGCCCGGATCTGCGTCCATGATCCTCACGGCGGACACGAGTTCCTCCATGGTGTCCTTGTTGAGGGCATTAAGCGCGTGCGGCCGGTTCAGCGTCACCAGCCCTACCCGGCCCCGCTGTTCCACGAGGATGTTCGTGTATTCCGTCACTCCGGGCTCCCGTCGTCCTGCGCGGCACTGCGTGCTGCGCTTGGTGGTGCACCGCCTGACGCGTCCTGCAGTGCACTGGTTCTTGAGTTGTCTGGTTCCGCGCCGTCCGGGCGCCCGGACATGTTGCGGATGTCCGTGATGATGCCCGAGAAGTCCCTGCCGGCGCCCTCCCCCGCGGCAAACGTATCGTAGATTTCTGCTGCAAGCGGGCCCATCCGCGCCGCCACCCCGGTGCTTTTGAGCGCGTTGAGGGCGAGGTTGAGGTCCTTTGCCATGAGGGCTCCGGCAAAACCGGGCTGGTAGTCGCGGTTGGCAGGGCTCGTGGGAACGGGGCCGGGGACCGGGCAGTTGGTGGTGAGCGCCCAGCACTGCCCGGACGCTGCAGACGCCACATCAAACAGCGCCTGGTGGCTCAGGCCCAGCTTCTCCCCCAGGACGAAAGCTTCGCTGACGGCGATCATGGAAACACCGAGGATCAGGTTGTTGCAGATCTTGGCAGCCTGGCCCGCGCCGTGCCCCCCGCAGTGCACCGCGCGCTTGCCCATGACGTCGAGCAGCGGACGGACGTGCTCGACGTCCTCGTCCTCCCCGCCGACCATGAAGGTCAGGGTACCGGCTTCCGCGCCCACCACGCCGCCCGAGACCGGAGCGTCCACTGACCGGTGGCCGGCGCCCACAGCGAGGGCTGCCGCTTCGCGGGCCTCGTTGACGTTGATGGTGGAGCAGTCCAGGAACATGGTTCCGGGCTTCGCCGCCGCCAGCAGCCCCCGTTCTCCGGCGTTGCCGCGGTAGGCATCCAATACATGCCGGCCGCTGGGGAACATCGTGAGGACCACATCCGCGCCGGATACTGCTTCCTCCGCGCTCGCCGCAGTGGGGACGCCGGCGGCCTGGGCGGCTTCAAGGGCTGCCGGCACCACGTCGAAGCCGGTCACGGGGTAGCCGGCCTTCACCAGGTTCACGGCCATGGGCCCGCCCATATGGCCGAGGCCCAGGAACGCCACAGTGTACTTTTCAGGCATGGTCAGGCTCCTTTAGCTTGCAGGTCCACGCTGTTGAGGTCCAATTCCCTGCTGCCCAGCGGCTCAAAAAAGCGGTCCACCAGGCCCGGTTCCACCTCGGCCAGGGTGGGCGGCTTCCAGCGGGGGTTCCGGTCCTTGTCCACCACCTGCGCCCGGATGCCCTCCCGGAAGTCCGGCGCAGACAGGAACCGGAGGCCCACGCGGTATTCCTGGGCCAGGGCCTCATCCAGTGTCCGGCCCCTGATCCTGCGCAGGGAGGCCAGCGTGACCTTGACCGACGTGGGCGACTTCGCCTCGATGGTATCGGCGGCCTGCAGGGCTTCGGCGCTCTTGCCCCCTTGGTAGCCGCGCAGGCGCCGCACAATGTCCTCGGCGTCGTCCGAGGCATAGCAGCTGTCGATCCAGTCCCGCTGCCCCTCCAGCACGGAGGGCGGGGCTTCCACCCGGTAACGCCCGACGGCGGCGTCCGCCGTCTCGTCCTCCAGCGCCGCCACCAGGGCAGGCAGCCTTTCGGACGGGACAAAGTGGCTGGCCAGGCCAAGGAACAGGGCGTCCGCTGCGGTCAGATGCGCGCCCGTCAGGGCGGCATGGGTTCCGGCTTCCCCGGGGGCGCGGGACAGGAGGAAGGTCCCGCCCACGTCGGGGGCAAAGCCGATGGTTGTTTCCGGCATCCCCGTCCGGGTGCGCTCGGTAACCACCCGGACGGACCCGTGCGCGGAAATTCCAACGCCCCCGCCCAACACCAGCCCGTCCATCAATGCCACATAGGGCTTGGGATACCGGGCAATGAGGGAATTGACCTGATACTCCGTCTCCCAGAAATGCGCCGTCCTGCCACCGCCCGCCAGCATGTCTTCGTAGATTGCCACGATGTCGCCGCCGGCACAGAGGCCACGGCTGCCGGCGCCCTGCACCAGGACCGTGGCAACGCCGTCGTCGTCCGCCCACAGGGTGAGCTGCTCCAAAAGCGCGCCAACCATCCCCGCCGTAAGCGCATTCACCGCCTTGGGCCGGTTGAGGGTCACCACCCCCAGCCGGCCGCGGCGCTCGAACAGCACCTCGGCGTTGCTGCCTGCAGCTCCGGAGGGGCTCCCGGCACCGTCTGCTGCGCTGTTTGCCATGCTGGCCGCCATCAGCTTCCTTCCGGCATCACGAAGCTGGCTCCGTTGCGTATTCCTGACGGCCACCGCGTGGTCACCGTCTTGGTCTTGGTGTAGAAGCGGAACGCGTCCGCGCCGTGTTGGTTGAGGTCGCCGAATCCTGACGCCTTCCAGCCACCGAACGTGTAATACGCGATGGGCACGGGGATGGGCACATTGACGCCCACCATGCCCACGTCCACCCGGGTGGCGAAATCCCTGGCGGCGTCACCGTCGCGGGTGAAAATCGCGACGCCGTTGCCGAACTCGTTGTCAGTGCACAGCCGCAGGGCTTCATCATAATCAGCCGCCCTGACAACGCTGAGGACGGGACCGAAGATCTCATTGCGGTAGATCGCCATGTCCTTGCTGACGTGGTCGAAAAGGGTGGGCCCTATCCAGAAGCCGCCTTCATGTCCCTGCACGCTGAAGCCCCGGCCGTCGGCCAGCAGCGTGGCGCCTTCATCCACCCCTGCCTGGATGTAGCCCTCGATGCGCTCCTTGGCGGCAGCCGTGACCACCGGGCCAAAGTCCGTGTCCTCGTCCAGGCTTGGGCCCACCCTGAGCGCCTTGATCCGTTCCTGGAGCCTGGCCACCAACCGGTTGGCCGTCTCCTCCCCTACCGGCACGGCCACCGAAACAGCCATGCAGCGCTCGCCGGCTGAGCCGTATCCCGCTCCGATGAGGGCGTCGGCCGCCTGGTCCAGGTCCGCATCAGGCATGACCACCATGTGGTTCTTGGCACCGCCAAAGCACTGCGCCCGCTTGCCGTGGGCCGCAGCCGTGGCGTAGATGTACTGGGCCACGGGGGTGGAGCCCACGAACCCCACGGCTTTTACCCGGGGATCCTCGAGCAGGGCGTCCACTGCTTCCTTGTCTCCGTTCACCACATTGAACACCCCGTCCGGAACGCCCGCCTCGGCGTACAGCTCGGCCAGGCGGAGGGGCACGGAGGGATCGCGTTCGGAAGGTTTCAGGATGAAGGCGTTGCCGGCCGCCAGGGCGGGGCCGGACTTCCACAGCGGAATCATCGCGGGAAAGTTGAACGGCGTGATGCCCGCCACCACGCCAAGGGGCTGGCGCAGTGAGTGGATGTCAATCCCCGGGCCCGCATCGGTGGAGAACTCGCCCTTGAGCAAGTGCGGCGCGCCGGCAGCGAACTCCACCACTTCCAGGCCGCGCTGGATGTCGCCTTTCGAATCGGCGAGGGTCTTCCCATGTTCGGAGGAGAGCAGCCGGGCGAGCCCATCGATGTCCTGGTTGACCAGGTCCACGAACCGCAGCATGATCCTGCCGCGCCGCTGCGGGTTCATGGCCGCCCACTCCACCTGCGCCTTTTCCGCGACAGCTACTGCGTTCTGCACCTCGTCCCGGCCGGCGAGCGGCACCCGGGCCTGGACCTCGCCGGTGCATGGATCAAAGACGTCGCCAAATCGGCCTGACAGGCCGGCAGCATGGTGGCCGCCGACAAAATGGGAGAGTTCGCGGACCATGACTGCAGGCTCCTTCGCATGTGATCCAGGTCATTCCTGTTTGCGAATATACTCGGACTTCCTACTAATTTCCATACGCGCTGCCCTGGCCCCGTGGCAGTGTGGCGGTCTGCGCCGTCGTGCGGCACAGTGGTGCCCGATTCCGGCGGATTGGACCCACCGCGCGGGCGTGTCCGCGCCGTTGTGCCCCGTTTCGGAGCCCTGCCCCGGTCCGCATCTCCGGCGCTCAAGGTAGGTTAGGAACTGTGAAGATTGCTACCTGGAACGTGAACTCCCTCCGTGCCCGCGCCGACCGCGTCGAAGCCTGGCTTCAGCGCAGCGACTGCGATGTCCTGGCCATCCAGGAGACCAAGTGCAAGGATGAAAACTTTCCGTGGGAACTCTTTGAGCGGATGGGCTACGAGGTTGCCCATTTCGGCGTCAACCAGTGGAACGGGGTGGCCATCGCTTCCCGCGTGGGGCTGGACGACGTGGAGCGCACCTTCCTGGACCAGCCCTCGTTCGGCAAGGCCGGCAAGGACCCCGTGCAGGAGGCCCGGGCCATGGCCGCCACCTGCGCCGGTATCCGCATCTGGAGCCTCTACGTCCCCAATGGCCGTTCCCTGGACGACGAACACATGCCGTACAAGCTCAAGTGGCTGGAGAGCCTGAAGACGCACGCCCAGGAACTGGTCACGCAGAACCCCGAAGCCCAGGTGGCCCTGATGGGCGATTGGAACATCGCCCCGTTCGACGAGGACGTCTGGGACATCGACCTCTTCGTCAACAACCGGTACACCCACGTCAGCCCGCCCGAGCGAGCCGCCTTCCACGCCTTCGAGTCGGCAGGCTTCACCGACGTAGTGCGCCCCTACACCCCGGGCCCGGGCGTATACACGTACTGGGACTACACCCAGCTGCGCTTTCCCAAAAAGGAGGGCATGCGGATCGACTTCGTGCTGGCCAGCCCGGCCCTGGCGGCGCGCGTGACCGGCGCTGCGATCGACCGCGAGGAGCGCAAGGGCAAGGGCGCCTCGGACCACGCCCCCGTGCTGGTGGAACTGGCGGACTGATGTCAGCATCCTGGACCCACGTTGGGAGGCCGAGATGACCGGAAACCTCTACCGGGGCCAGGCCGGCCTGCCATTCTCGTCCACCCTGCGTGTCTACGAGCCGCTGGAAGCCTTCCCCGAGGAGCAGCGCCAGGCAATCCAGGCGGAGGGCGCGCGCTCGGCCTCCCGCGCCGCCGTCGAAAATGCGGAACTCCTGGCCTCGCTGGGACGCATCACGCGCTCCGGCGGCGACCCCTTCCCCACGGGACGCACGGACCTGGTCCGTGTCACCACTGCCCCGGCATCATCCGCGGGAACCCCCGGCGAAACATCCGACGACGACAATGCTGACGCGGAGCCGGTGCTGCTGTACTGCCCCAGCCAGTTGGTGCTCCGGGCCGGCCTGGCGGCCAACGCCCTGATGCAGGGCATCCACGGTCCGCTGGCCGAACTGCTGATCCCCGAGGAGCAGCGGGACAAGCATCAGGAACGGATAGACCAGGTCAAAGCCCGCGACGGATCCGTCCGGGTGCACACCCGTGCATCCACTTGGGGGATCCCCTTCAGCTGGTTCTCCCTGTTCATGGAATCGGACCACAAGGACGTGGTGGAGGCCGGCGGCCGGATCGTCACCGTCCGGGTGTGGGCGCCCATTACCGACGCCTTGGAGCGGGCACGCTACGCCGTGGCGAACCTTGCCCTGGCCGCACCGGACCTGGACATGCTGGACGACCTCGCCCAGCTCACCGAATGGCTGGAACTGTTCCACGTCAATTCGATGGTGGAGCTTGACTATGGGGCTGTTGCCGACAAGGTGTACCCGGACGATTCGCCCATGGATATCCGGCTGGGCATTGAGTGCCTCGCCGAGGGGGACATGACCGGCGCCGCTGCAGCCTACCGGCGCCTGGCGTCCCGCTGGATCCCCATCCGCCAGCTGGCGCGCGCTTCCTGACGCCATCCGCGCAGGCCAGTCGTTCAGGACTGGGGCGGCGCCGTGGTCCTTCGGACAATCAGTTCATGGGGCGCGACGGCGGACCGCACGGAGCCGATCTGCCCGTCCAGTTCGTCCAGCAGCATCTTGGTGGCTAGCTCTGCCTGCTCATCGGGCCGCTGGCCAACAGTGGTCAGTCCCATGGCGTCGGCAAAATCGTGGTTATCGATGCCCACCACGGAGAGTTCCTCCGGGACCCGCACGCCAATGCGGGCCGCTTCAAAAATAACGCCCATGGCCATCTCGTCCGAGGCGCAGAAGATGGCAGTCGGCTTTTTCCCCGGCTTGGACCAGAGCCGGCGCAAGGCTTCCTGGCCGCTGCGGACCGTGAAGTCACCCCATTCATCCCACTCGCGGCGGGTGGGGAGGCCGGCGGCCGTCATGACGTCCTTGAACGCAAGGATACGGACCCGGGGAACATCAAAGTTCAGGTCTGTCTCGTCGTCCCCGTGCAGCAGGGCAATATCCCGGTGGCCCAGGTCGATCAGGTGGCGGACGGCAGCAGATGCAGCGGCATAGTCGTCAATGCCGATATAGGCGCACTCTTCGACATGGCCACCCACCACCACCAGCGGAATGTCGATCTTCTGCAGATGGTCCAGCTCTTCGTGGGTCAGCGCCATACACAACACCAGCAGGGCATCGATCTGCTTATAGACCATGGTCTTGCTGAAAAGCCGCTCCCGGTTGCTCCCGTGTCCACCGAGGTTGAACAGCGAAAGGTTGTAGTTGCGGGCGTGCAGTTCGCGGTCCGCGCCCTCGATGGCCTTGGAAAAGAACCAGCGGCTCACGAACGGGGCAAGCACCCCGATGGTCCTGGTGCGTCCCGTGGCCAGGCCGGACGCGGAGGAGGAGGCAACGTAGCCCAGGTCTCCTGCGACGTCGAGGATCTTTTGCCGTGTTGCCGGGGACACCCGGGGCAGTCCCCGGACCGCCCGGGACACGGTGGCGGTGGACACTCCTGCGGCGGCCGCTACGTCTTCAATGCTGACCCCGCTGTGGCCTCCCCGTTGAGACCTTTCAGTTGTGCGTGCCACGGTGTCCCCTCATGTACTCCCTGCAGGTGTCCGCCCTGCTTAATGCGATACCGCCGTGCCAATCGTATTTTGGACACAGTCGTGCATCGCAGTGTTACCGCGCCGGGTGGACGCCGGCAGCGGATCCAGCTGTATCATCTCCGTTCCGGCAGGCGCCGCCGCAGCCGCACCATTCCGTACAGCGCCAAAAGCGTTGCCAGCAGGCCCAGTGCCCAGCCAAGGGCGGGCTGCGCAGTCACCTCCATCCAGACGGTGACCACAAGAAGGACCAGTGCCCAGAAGCCGAGGAACCCGATGATGATGTCAAAATCCTCGCCGGACCTCAGGAGCCGGCGGCCACCCCCCGCCCCCGGGGTGCGGGGGCGGGAAGCGTCGCGTGTCACTTGACCGCACCAGCCGTCAGGCCGGCAACGATCTTGCGCTGGAAGACAAGCACCAGGATCACCAGAGGAATGGTGACAATGGTGCCCGCGGCCATGATGGCGGTGTAGGGGATCTGGTTGGGCTGCGCGCCGGCGAAGCTGGCGATGGCAACCGTGACGGGCTTCGTTGCCTCATTCGACAACTGGCTGGCGATGAGGAATTCATTCCAGGAGGAGATGAAGGCCAGGATTGCCGTGGTGAAGATGGCCGGGGCGGCCAGCGGCATGATCACTTTCCGGAACGCCTGGCCCTGCGTGCAGCCGTCAACGCGGGCTGATTCCTCAAGCTCCCACGGCATCTCGCGGAAGAAGGAGGTCAGTGTGTAGACGGTGAGCGGCAGGACGAAGGAGATGTTCGGGATGATCAGGGCCTGGTAGGTGCCCATCCAGCCGATGTTGGTGAAAAGCTGGAACAGCGGGGTGATCAGGGCAACACCGGGGAACATGGAGGCGCCCAGGATGAACCCCAGCACGAGGTACTTGAACCGGAAGTTCAGGCGTGCCAGTGCATAGGCGGCGAAGACGCCGATCACCAGCGAGATCACCGTGACCGTCACACCGATAATGATGCTGTTGCCAAGGGCCCGGCCGAACTGGTTGCCGAAGGACGTATCGAACGCAGTGGTGAAGTTGTCCATCGTCACGTGCGTCGGCCAAGGCGTTGTGTCGTAGGTGAAGCCGACCTCGCGGAACGCCGTCACCACCATCCAGTAAGCCGGTGCAAGGCACCAGATCAGGATCACGACGGCGCTGATGTACGTACGGGCGCTCGCCCACTTTTCCCGGGTCTGGGCGGCCTTGCGGCCCTTGTCCTGCTGCGCCCGCAATGCCGTGGAGGCAGTTGTGGTTGTCATTTCTTCCCCTTACCGGTGGCTCCGCTTTGTTCCACGACGTTCGCACCGAGGAAGCGGACGAAGATGAATGCGACCAGGAAAATGATGATGAACGTAATGGTGGACAAGGCAGCTGCCGAGTTGAACCCTTGCCTGATCTGGTTGATCACCAGGATGGACAGTGTGGTGGTGTTATTGGCACCGCCGGTCAGGATGTAGGGAAGGTCGAACATACGCAGGGCATCCAGGGTGCGGAACAGGATGGCCACCATCAGCGCGGGCTTCACCAGCGGAAGCGTGATGAGGCGGAAGCGCTGCCAGGCACTTGCGCCATCGACCTTTGCGGCCTCGTAGACCTCTGCCGGGATCATCTGCAGGCCGGCCAGGATCAGCAGCGCCATGAACGGCGTGGTTTTCCAGGTGTCTGCGATGATCACTGCCCACTTGGCCGGCCACTCGCTGCCTGTCCACAGGATGGAAACGTTGAACAGCTTGTTGATGATGCCGTTGAAGTCGAACATGAAGAGCCACAGCTGGGCCGTGACAGCGGTGGGGATGGCCCACGGAACGAGGACGGCTGCGCGGACCAGGCCGCGGCCCTTGAACGTCCGCGCCATGATCATGGCCATCCAGAAGCCAAGCACTGTCTCAAAGGCCACGGTGATGACCGTGAAGAGGAAGGTGGTTCCGGTGGCGGTCCAGAACTGGCCGCCAAGGGTGCCCGGCGGGCAAGCGACGGTACCACCGTTCGGGGCGGCACACTGCTGCCCCAGCCAGTTGACGTAGTTTTGGATACCCGCAGGGCCCCCGGCCGTGAACAGCCCGGTGACCGGGTCCAGCCCCGCATCCTTCTGGAAGGACATCACAATGGCGCTGATGATGGGGTAAACAATGACGATGCCCAGGGCAATGATCGTTGGAGCCAACAGCCAGGAGGCCCATTTGCCCTGGCTGAGGATCGCGTTGTCTTCGCCTACACCTTTGGGACCGTGGTGTACATCGGGGGCGCCCGACGCCGGCTTTACCGGCGTCGGGCCCAATTCGGTTGCCATGGCTAAACTACGATCCTGCGCCAGCGGACTCGATGGACTTCTGCATGTCAGACAGCGCGTCCTTGGCCGGCTTCTCACCCTTCAGTGCAGCGTAGGCGTTTTCCTGGATCGCCTGCGTAACAGCCGGGTAGAACGGGGTTACCGGACGGGGAACAGCGTTCTCGATGGAGGTCTTCAGCACCGGCAGGTACGGAAGCTTGGCAACCAGTTCCTTGTCTTCATACAGTGCACCGAAGACCGGAGCCAGCGAACCCTTCGTGGCGAAGAACTTCTGCTGCTCTTCCGCGATCAGGAACTTCACGAAGTCCAGGGAAGTTGCCTTGTGGTCCGAGTAGACGCTGATGGCTGCGCTGTGGCCGCCGAGGGAGGAGGCACCGGGGCCGTCCTTGCCCGGCAGGGCAGCCATGCCCAGCACGTCCTTCACCTTGGAGGAACCTTCGGTGGTGGCCAGGTTGTAGACGTAGGGCCAGTTGCGGAGGAAGAGCAGCTTGCCTTCCTGGAAGGCGCGGCGGCTTTCCTCTTCCTGGTAGGTGATGGCCTCGGCCGGGATGTTCCCGTTCTTGAAGGCCTCAACCAGGTTGTTGAGGCCTTTTTCTGCCTCAGGGGTGTTCAGGTTCGGCTTGCCCTGGTCATTAAGGACGGATCCGCCGGCCGAGTTGATGGCCTCGGAAGCATTGACCGTGAGGCCTTCATACTGCTTGAACTGTCCCGAGTAGCAGCCCATGTTGTTCTGCTTTGCGATGGAGCACATCCCCATCATCTCGTCCCACGTCTTGGGTGCTTCCGGCACAAGGTCCTTGCGGTAGTACAGGATGCCGCCATCGGAAGACACCGGGGCTGCGTACAGAGTGCCCTTGTACGAGCCGGCTTCGACCGTGGGTTCAAGCATTCCCTTGGTTTCTACGGCCATCTTGTCCTTGAGGGGCTGCAGCCACCCCTTGGCTGCGAACTCGGCGGTCCACACGACATCCACGCTTGCCACATCGTAGTCAGCGTTCTTGGCCTGGAAGTTCTGTACCAGGTCGTCATGCTGCTGGTCGGCCTGGTCCGTCTGCTCCTTGAACGTGACCTTCTCGTCCGGGTGGGCAGCATTCCACTTTTCGATCAGGGGACGCACCACATTGCTGTTGTCTTTGCCTTGGACGTACGTAATGGGACCCCGGCTGTCCAGGTTCTTTTCGGCGTCGGTACCGCCGCCGCCAGTGGTCCCGCCGCCGCCTCCGCCGCCGCATGCGGTCAGGGACAGGGCCAGGACACCGGCGGTTGCAGCCGGCAGTAGGAATCTAGGGGTTTTCATTGGCTTGAAGCTCCTCGCTGAGTGACAAGTAAGTCGGCAGTGCGCTTGCTAGGTGAGGTTGATGTGGTGACCATCACACTAGTAAGGTTGCTCGTGGTTATGCAAGCGTTTACATCAAAAAGTTATCTGAGAGGAACCAAATGTCCAACCCGGCCGTTCCTGCCTCCGACGCTTCCCATGAATGGTGGACCGACGCCGTCGTCTACCAGATCTACCCCCGGTCTTTCGCGGACGGCAACGGCGACGGCATGGGCGATTTGCGCGGGGTGATGGACCGCTTGCCCTACCTGGAACGGCTGGGCGTGGATGCAATCTGGCTGTCCCCCTTCTACAAGTCGCCGCAGGCCGACGGCGGCTATGACGTGGCCGATTACCGCCAGGTTGACCCCCTGTTCGGGTCCCTGGCGGACTTCGATGCGATGTTGCATGAAACTCACCGGCGGGGCATGAAGGTCATCGTTGACCTGGTCCCCAACCACACCTCTGACGAACACGCGTGGTTCCGGGAGGCCCTCGCTGCGCCGCCGGGATCCCCTGAACGCGACCGTTACATCTTTCGCCCCGGGAAGGACGAAGTACCCGGATCCGGCGACGGCAACCGGGCACCGAACAACTGGAAATCGATTTTCGGAGGACCGGCCTGGACCCGGATCACCGAAGCGGACGGCTCCCCGGGCGAGTGGTACCTCCACCTGTTCGACACGAAGCAACCGGACCTGAACTGGGACAACCAGGAAGTGCAGGAGGAGATGCGCTCCGTACTCCGCTTCTGGCTGGACCGCGGAGCGGACGGTTTCCGGGTGGACGTTGCGCACGGCATGGTCAAGGAGGCCGGCCTGCCCGACTGGGACGGGGTGGCGGCAATGGTTGAAGGCACCTCGGCTGAGGGCAAAGTGGAGGTGCACAGGGAACCGTCGCTGCCAGGCGATGCGCCCGGCGCACATACCAATGCCGAAGAACCCCACCGCGCCGTATCTCCCGTTTATCCGCCGTCGCCCTTCTTCGACCAGGACGGCGTGCACGCGATTTACCGTGACTGGCACCGCGTCCTGTCGGAGTACGGCAGCGACCGGATGATGGTGGCCGAAGCCTGGGTGGAACCCGCGGAACGGCTGGCGCTTTACGTCCGGCCGGACGAAATGCAGCAGGCCTTCAACTTCGACTTCCTGATGGCCGGGTGGGATGCAGAACGAATGTCAGAGGCGATCGACGCATCCTTGAAGGCCGCCGCAGCCGTGGGGGCACCGTGCACCTGGGTGCTGAGCAACCACGACACCGTCCGCCATTCCACCCGGTTCGGCCTCAAGGATCCCACCACCTTTCCCAAGGGCATCGCAGCGGACGATGAGCAGCCGGATGCCGCCCTTGGACTGGCCCGGGCCCGGGCGGCCACCCTGGTGGAGCTGGCGCTGCCGGGTTCCGCCTACCTTTACCAGGGCGAGGAACTGGGGCTCCCTGAGCACACCACGCTCCCCCCGGAGGCCCGCCAGGACCCTACCTTTTTCCGGACGCAGGGGGCAGAAACCGGCCGCGACGGCTGCCGGGTCCCGCTGCCCTGGGTGGCGGAACTACCTGGTTATGGCTTCTCACAGTCCTTCCAGGGCGAAGCGGCCCCGCCCTGGCTTCCGCAGCCCGAAAGCTTCGGTCCGCTCGCAGCGGACCAGCAGGAAATCGAGGAAGGCTCCACGCTGGAGCTGTACCGGGCTGCACTGGCGTTCCGGTCCGCCCGGAACCTGGGCAAGGGTTCCCTTGAATGGGCCGAGGTCCACGCTCCGGAAAGCGGCCTGCTGGGCTTCCACAACGGAGATGTGCTGGTCCTGGCCAACATGGGCTTTGCCTCCGCGCCCATCCCTGAGGGCTATTCCGTGGAGCTGTCCAGCGGCACGGAGCCGGCCTCGGAATGGGGCCAAATGGATGAGGTGCCCGTGGACTGCGCCGTCTACCTCACCCGGAACTAGTCGTTCAGCGGACGCGCTCGGCCCTGCCGAAGCGCGTCCGCGCCCCGGCGCCGATGTGGATGAGGACAGGAATCTTCCTGCCCACCACGGCTTCAAGGGAATCCAGCAGTTCCGCCACCTCTGCTGCGAGCAGGTGCGGTGCCACGCCCTGCCGGGGCAGGAGCCGCACTTTCAAGGCCGGGGACCCCTTGACGTCATAGGTGACCACAGTGGAACCGGCCAGGTCCGGCCGGCCGGCGAGGGCCTGCTTGAGGGCTTGCTCAGCCACTCCCCCGCTGATCCGGACGTCCCCGGGAACGTCGCCGGGATCGTACTCGGCAGCCAGCAGGTTGGAGCGGCCCTTGCCCTGCTGCGCGATCCAGGCAACCATGAGGCCGATCAGCAGGAGGAGGGCCAAGGCCACCACAATCCACAGCCAGCTCTCCGAACGGCCAGGGAGACGGGTGGCGTTGAAGGCGCTGTTGGCTGTGTCCCAAAGGCCCGCGGACCAGGAGTGCCACCACGGCCCGACCGCCGGCACCGCTGCCAGCAGCATCAACAGCACTCCTATGGCCAGCAACTTAAGGCCCAGGACAGCGAGCAGGATCCTGTTGAGGAGGCTCGGGGTGCTGTTCATGCCCCGATCACCCCGGACGGCGCCACGTTAATGCGGACTCCGGGTGCGGGATCGAGCCCCATTTCATCGAGCTCATCCTGGACCGCGGCGAGCACGCTTTCCTCCCGGACGGGCACGCCGGACGTTGGCCGGACATTCACCACAACCTGCCGCCGGGAGACCACCACCATCACCTGCTCGGGTGTCACGTTGGCGGCCAGGCGGGCCCGCCGGGCCAACGAGGAGGCGATGACCTCATCGTCCACCACCACAGCCGGTCCGGCCCCGGCACGTCCGCCGGGCACCAGAAGGTGCCTGGCACGCCGTCCGGTCAGTACTCCGTTGAGGAAGAAGACCAGGCCAACCATCGCCAGCACGGCACCGATCGCGCCCAGCAGCAGCGGGGAAATCCCTGCGGGCAGGGCAACGATGCGCTGTGCCGCCGCTTGGGGATCGATGAGCCACGGAGGCTCGCCAATAACGTGCACGGCAGCTTCCAGGAGTCCGTACGCGGCCAGCACCATGACGACGACGGCGGCGATAGTTGCCATCGCTGCCCGTGATGAATGGGTTTCCCGCCGCAAAATCCGGTCCATGTCCGGCCCGTTTGCCCTGCGGACGCGTAACTGCGGGTTCGAAGCTTCAGCGCTACTCCCCTGCCGGGTTCGGTTCACTGGACCCGCCCCCCTTGGCTGATCCTGACGCCGCTGATCCTGATATCCACCCGGCTCAGCTGTGCGCCGCTGAGCTCGGCCACTGTAGCAAGGATGTGGGCTTTGGCGCTGACGCCACGGTCCCAGATGGAGCCTCCGAAGGCCTCCACCCGGTTGGGGTCGAGGGCTGCCGCCCGCAGCGGCGGTGCGCTGATCGGCGCGACGAGGGACAGTGCCAGCAGGCCGTCGTCGTCAGTCCAGTCCGCCCTGACGTCCTGGGCGTCGACGCCCAGGGCCTGGGCAGCGGCCGCCTTTGCGAGGCTCGTCAGCGCCTGCGTACTGATCCGGTTATGGCCGTTGAGCACCTGCGCCCGCACGGCCGGCGCGGGCGAACTCATGAGGATGAGCGCCGGCCGATGATGGCATCCAGCACGCCGCGCAGGTCCAGTTTGCCCTCCGCGGCACGGCCCAGCAGCGCCCCGACCGCCATGAAGAGCAGGGATATGAGGAAGCCCCACAGGCCGAACTGCAGGGACATGAAGGCGACGAACGCGCCCATCGCCATACCGGCTACGGTGAGGTTCACAGCAGTGCCTCCCTTTCGGTAGGGCCGGGGGTAGTTGGCTTTACGGGCGGCGGCACGTAGACGTCAGTGACCTCCACGTTGACCTCGATGACCTGGAGTCCCACCAGTTCCTCCACCGCGCGGTAGACGGCGGCCCGGACCTGGTCTGCGAGGGAGTGGAGGGGAGTCCCGTAGCTTGCCACCAGGCTGATGTCCACGGCCACCTGGGTTTCGCCGACTTCCGCATGCACCCCGGCAGCATGGTCCGAACTGCCGACGGCGTCCCGGATGGCGCCCAGTGCGCGTGACGGTCCGGACCCCAGGGAATAGACCCCGGGGACGGCACGGGCGGCGATCCCCGCCACCTTGGCCACTGCTGTTTCGGAGATCACGGTGCGGCCCAGCGCGGACGCCGGGACCGGGGCCGGCACGGCGCGGCCCGGGACGGCCGCCTCGGGTTGTGGGTTCTGGTATTCCATCAGGCACTCCCCCTTCTGTTGCTCCCAACCCTATCCCTTGGCCGGGGCTTACGGCAGAAGGCAGGACCCGCGGGGCCCCGCGGACAGGGCCGGGCACATCGGAGCAAGATTGGAACATCGGGGCAAGCGTTAAGGGGCTGCCGTTAAGCAGAAAAGCACCAGTTCCGAAGAACTGATGCTTCCCAGTGGTGGCTCCGACCGGCGTCGATCCGGTGACCTTTCGATTTTCAGTCGAACGCTCTACCAACTGAGCTACAGAGCCTAGGTGACTAGTCACCATGAGAGCCGGAATTGCTTCCAACAATCAGAGCGACCCTGACGGGACTTGAACCCGCGACCTCCGCCGTGACAGGGCGGCGCGCTAACCAACTGCGCTACAGGGCCTTGCGTTTCTTGCTTCCGCGGTATCTCTACCGCTTTTTTCAAGGCTTCCAGCCTACCAGACATTTTCTGCCTGCCTGACCAGTTCCTTGCGTACCCCCAACGGGATTCGAACCCGTGCCGCCGCCGTGAAAGGGCGGTGTCCTAGGCCGCTAGACGATGGGGGCCAGAACCCGTTCGGAACAAAATAAAAGGCGTCAAGCGAGGCTTTCCGTCTTTGTCCTTTGCGTTTCTCCGAACTGGACTCTAAAACTATAGGGCCTAGGCAGGAATTATCCAAAATCGGCCAAAACACCGCCGCCGGGCGGGCTGGACGGGCCAAGATGGACGGATGGATCCCGTAGCAGCGCTCAACGAGATTGCCTTCTGGCTGGAGCGCGGACGCGCCGCCACCTTCAAGGTCCAGGCGTTCCGCAAGGCGGCCGCGGCCATCAGCCCGCTGCCGCCGGAGGAAGTGGCCGAGCGTGCGCGCAACGGCCGGCTGAAGTCGATGAAGGGCATCGGCGACCGGACGTACCAGGTGATCCGGCAGGCGGTAGAGGGAGAGGTCCCGGACTATCTCGCCGACCTCCGCGAGAAGGGCGCCCGGCCGCTGGCTTCCGCCGGGGCCTCCATCCGGGACGCCCTGCGGGGCGACCTGCACAGCCACAGTGAATGGTCCGACGGCGGCTCCCCGATCGAGCTGATGGTGGCGGCCGCCGGGGTGCTGGGCAGGGAATACCTTGCCCTGACGGACCACTCCCCCAACCTCACCATCGCGAACGGGCTCTCGGCGGAGCGCCTCCTGCAGCAACTGGACGTGGTGGACGCGATCAACGACGGCATCCGCACCGCGGTCGATGACGCCCGGGCGGCCAACCCTGTGCGGTTGCTGGCCGGCATCGAGGTGGACATCCTGGAGTCCGGGGACCTGGACCAGGAACCGGAACTGCTGGACCGCCTGGACATTGTGGTGGCCAGCGTCCATTCAAAGCTCCGCGCGGACAGCCGGACCATGACCCGGCGGATGCTCGGCGGCATCCAGGATCCGCACACCAACATCCTTGGCCACTGCACGGGGCGCCTCGTCGAGGGGTCCCGGGGGACGCGGCCGCCGTCGGACTTCGATGCCAAGGATGTGTTCGCCGCCTGCGCTGAACACAACGTGGCAGTCGAGATCAACTCACGGCCGGAACGGCAGGATCCGCCGGACGCGCTGATCCAGCTGGCGCTCGAGGCCGGCTGCTTGTTCTCGATCGACAGCGATGCCCACGCGCCGGGCCAGCTGGATTTCCTGCAGTACGGAGCGGAGCGTGCCGAGCGGAACGGGGTCCCCGCTGACCGCATCATCACCACCTGGCCGGTGGAACGCCTGCTGGAATGGGCGGGCGCCCGGTAGGCCTGGCCGAACGGGTCCTACTTAACGGCGTCGGCGAGCTTCTGCCGGAAATCGGCCTTGGTGGTGAGCGTGAGCTTTTCGCCGTCCAGGAAAAAGGTGGGCGTTCCAGTCACGCCGAGCGCCTTGCCGTCCGCAACGTCGGCCAGGATGCGCTCCTCCGTCCCGGGGTCGGCGACGGCGGCATCGAAGCGGGAAAGGTCCAGCCCCAACTGCTCGGCGTAGGTGCGGAAGAGGGGGGCCTGGGACTGCTGGTTCCCGGCCCACTGGGACTGGGTTTCGAACAGCCTGTCGGCCATCTGCTGGTACTGCCCCTGCTGGCCGGCGGCCTCGGCAGCAAGGGCCGCCTGCCCCGAATTCGGGTGGGCCGACAGGGGGAAGTGCCGGTGGACGAACGTGATCCTGTCGCCGAACTCTGCCTTGAATTCCTCCACCACCGGATGGATGGAGCCACAGGACGGGCATTCGAAATCAAGGAATTCCACGAGCTGCGCCTTCTCCACCGCCGGGCTGGTCAACCGGTGGCTGTCCGTCCGGACCAGCTGTTGGGAGCCGCCTGGCTGGGAGGCGGATTCCGGTGACTTCCCCAGCGTCAGCACCGAGTACCAGGCAGCACAGCCCGCCACGATCAGCGCGAGGACGATCCAGGTCACCTTCCTGGCAAGGCGTGCAGAATCGCGGGGTGGAGCCGGGCTTGAGACCATAAACCGCATCCTAGCCGAGGCGCCGTGTCGCGGGGCTGCACGGCTGCCCGCCTTTTTGGCAGGAAGTTGCCCAGACATGGCCGATTTCCGCCAGCCAGTGCTGCCTGCCCGCGGCTAGATTTGCTTCATGCCTTCAACCAGCCCCGCCAGCCCTGCCGCCACTGCACCTCCCCAAGCCGCCGCCGCCCGGGTGAAGGCTCTCGGAGTGGCCGCCATGGTGGTGACCGTAGTCCTTTGGGCATCGGCCTTTGTGGGTATCTGGGCGATAGGCCCACACTTTTCCCCCGGCTCCCTGACGCTCGGCCGGCTGGTGATTGCCGCCGTCGTACTGGCCCTGCTGGTCCTCCCCCAACTGCTGAAGAGCAGGCTGCTGCCCCGGGGAAGGGAGTGGTGGCCCATCCTCGCCTACGGAGTGATGTGGTTCGGTGGGTACAACGCGGCGCTGAACGCCGCAGAGCACATCCTTGATGCCGGCACCAGCGCCCTGCTGATCAACGTCAACCCCATCCTGGTGGCCATCATGGCCGGCATTTTCCTCAAGGAAGGCTTCCCGCGGTGGCTGCTCATCGGGAGCCTGGTTGCCTTCGCCGGGGTGGCGTTGATCGCCTTCGGCTCCGGCCAGGCTTCCGCGCCAGGGGAACGCACGACGGCGGACGTGGCAGGCGTGCTGCTATGCCTCCTTGCCGCCGTGCTCGCCGCAGTCAGCGTCATCATCCAGAAGCCGGTGCTGCGGAAGTTTCCTGCAGCACAAGCCACCTGGTTCGGGATCCTTGTGGGCGCGGTGTGTTGCCTGCCCTTTACCGGCCAGCTCATAGCCGAGGTCCAGGCCGCGCCGCCGCAGGCAACCTGGGGCCTCGCCTACCTTGGCGTCTTTCCAACAGCGATCGCCTTCACCACCTGGGCGTACGCGCTCTCACTGGTGGATGCGGGGAAGCTGGCCGCCACCACGTACCTGGTGCCCGGAACCACCATCCTGATTTCCTGGCTGCTGCTCGGTGAAATTCCCGGCGTCCTGGGCCTGGTTGGCGGACTGGTCTGCCTGGTTGGCGTGGGTCTGACCCGGCGCAGGAGCAAGGCTGCACGCGGGGCCGGGCCGTCCGCTTCCCGCTAGAATCCAGGTATGCCAGCCAGCCTGCCGCCGGGACTGCCGACCGTTCCTGAAGGCCCCAGCGAGCCCCTTCGCTTCACCATGCCCGAGGACGAGTTCGAGGCCGCCGTCCAGGACGCCCTGGACAGCATCCCGGAGAAGCTGGCGGCCGCCATGGACAATGTGGCGGTCTTCATCGAGGACGACTACGTGCCAAAACCCGGAGAGGACCCGGACACGGTCCTGCTGGGGCTCTACGAAGGCGTGCCGCTGACCGAACGTGATTCCTGGTGGGACGCCGGCTCGCTGCCGGACAGGATCACCATCTACCGCGAACCCATCCTGGAGATCTGCTCCTCACGGGAGGACGTCATCCACGAAGTTGCGGTGACAGTGGTGCACGAAATCGCCCACCACTTCGGGATAGACGACCACCGGCTGCACGAGCTCGGCTGGGGCTAGCCTTGTAGGCATGGGACACGACCACAGCCACACCCACGGAATCACCGCGACCGGCCGGCACCGGAAACGGCTGGTGGCTGTCCTGGTGATCACGCTCGCCGTGGTCCTGGTCCAGGTGGTGGGCGCCGTCCTTTCCGGATCGTTGTCCCTGCTGGCCGATGCGGGCCATATGCTCTCTGACGCGGCGGGCGTGACGATCGCCCTGCTGGCCGCGTGGATAGCGGGACGGCCTGCCAGCGACCAGAGAACCTATGGCTACCAGCGAGCAGAGGTGCTTGCCGCGCTGGCCAACGCATTGATCCTGGTGGTGATCTCCGTTGTCATCTTCACCGAAGCGGTGCGCCGGATCGGCGCGGCGCCGGAGGTGCAGACCAACATCATGCTTTTCGCCGCCATCCTCGGCGCGGCAGCAAACGTGGCCTCCCTCCTGATCCTGCACGGCGCCCACCAGGAGAGCCTCAATGTGCGCGGCGCCTACCTGGAAGTGCTGGGTGACCTGCTGGGATCCTTCGCTGTCATTGCTGCCGCCGTGGTGATCATGCTGACCGGTTTCCAGGCCGCGGACACCATCGCTTCCGTGGTGATCGCCCTGCTGATCCTGCCTCGGGCCTGGTCGCTGCTCCGCGACGTGGTGGATGTGCTTCTGGAGGCCAGCCCCAAGGGGGTGGAAGTTCAGATGATCCGTGAGCACATCCTGTCCGTCGAAGGCGTCACGGACGTGCACGACATCCACATCTGGACCATCACATCCGGCGTTCCGGTCTTTTCCGCGCATGTGGTGGTGGAGGACGGGGTGCTCAACGCACGCGGCGCGGACCAGCTTCTGGACAAGCTGGTCACCTGCCTGGGCTCGCACTTCGACACGGACCACTGCACCTTCCAGCTGGAACCCGCCACGCATTCCGAGCACGAGGCCCATCAGCACGCCTAGCCACGCCATGCCACCGGGTTAACCGGAACGTCCGACGCGACACGCCGTTCCGCGGGTCCGGTCAAATGACACTGATGTGTTTTATGTTAGTGATGTGACTCTTGTTGCCAAAGTGCAAGGGGTCGCGTAACCTCGGACTGCTGGCGGGCATCAGAGGGGCGCTGTTGTGCCTCCACCAGGACCTCCAGCCCTACCGCTTCGAGGTTCCTGCAGATGGTTTCAAACAATTCCTTTCGCAAGTCGCTTCGCACTACCCTGGGCAAGTCCGCCGTGGTGTGTGCCGCCGTCGTGATGGTGGGGACTGCGGCAGCGCCCGCAGGCGCGCTGCCCGCCCCGCAACGGCCCTCTTTTTCCATCCCGGCCTCGCCGGAAGTCCCCTCGGCGGACGACATCGCCGCAGCGAAATCAAACGAGGCCGCCGCCGCGGACCAGGTGGCAGTGATCGAACGGATCCTTGGCTCCGCCGCTGAGTCCCGGCAGGCCGCTTTTGCCGTGGCAATGCAGGCCAACAACGCTTACGGCGAAGCCCTGGTGGAGCTGCGGCAGCGCAGCTCCGCAGCGGCAGCGGCGTCAGCCAGGGCTGCGACAGCGCAGGAGCAGCAGGACAAAACCCGCAGGCAGGTGGGGCAGCTGGCCGGCGACCTCTACCGCAACGGCGGCCTGAACCCCACGCTTGGCACGCTGGCCAGCGGCGGCGGAGAAACCCTTCAGCAGGCAGCCACCCTCCAGGCGCTCTCGGCCAGCCGGAGCCGGGCCTTTGAGGCTGCAGACGCCGCCGCCGAAGCAACACGTTCCCTGACCGCGGCAGCAGAAGAAGCCACGAAGGCCGCGGACGAGGCCGCCCGAACAGCCGAAACCCGGAAGTCCCAGGCTGACGAAGCCAACGCAGCCTCCGCCAAGGCAGTGGCGGACGCCAAGGCACAGCGCACTGTCCTGGTGGACCAGCTGGCCCAACTCCGGAACACCACTGTGGCACTGGAATCGGCCCGGGTGGACGCCCTGGACCGGCAACGGGAAGAGGCCCGGCTGGCGGCACTGGCGGCTTCGGCCGAAAAAGCGGCGGCAGAGGCGGCAGCCCCGGAGCAGCGGACCACCGCGGGCGACCGGCCTGCCGCTGCAGCACCGGCGGCACCGGCACTTCCCGCTCCCGCGGCTCCCCCGCCCGCGGCGGCTCCAGCGCCGGCGCCCGCCCCGCCCGCTGCACCGGCACCCGCCCCGGCTCCAGCCCCCGCGGTACCCGCCCCCGCCCCGGCTCCAGCCCCCGCGGTACCCGCCCCCGCCCCGGCACCCGCCCCGTCCCTTGGCGGAGGAACCTATGAGGCGGCCATCTCGGCCGCCCTGGGGAAGGTAGGCGCGCCCTACTACTACCAATGGGGCGGAACCGGCCCCTACGGTTTTGACTGCTCAGGCCTGGTGCAGGCGGCGTTCGCCGCCGCCGGAAAGAACCTTCCGCGCACGGCCGCGCAGCAGTACGCATCCGCCTCCACGCACGTACCCCTCTCCCAGGCACGGCGCGGGGACCTGCTGGTGTGGGGCTCGCCGTCGAACTTCTACCATGTAGCCATTTACCTGGGGAACGGGCAGGTGGTCCACGCGCTGAACCCGCAGGAGGGCATCGGGGTGACCCAGCTCAGCGCCATGGCCGGGATGCAGCTCTACCCGTACGCCGCGCGGTACTAGGCCGGCCGCTACCAAAGGCGCGCAGTTCAGCTCAGGACGTCCTTGGTGACGAACCGGCCGTAGGCGAGCGCGCCGAACACGGCCACGTATCCCGCCTGCAGCAGTGCGTTGCTGGCGAACGAGTCCCACAGTACGGGCTGGCGGAGCAGGTCCCCGAAGCCCAGCCAGTAGTGGCTGAAGAGCCACGGGTGCAGCCATTCGAGCTGTGGCAGTTGGTCGAGGACCTGGGACACCACGGAGATCACCACCGTGGCGGCCATGGCACCCACCGGAACCACGGTGAGGGTGGACAGGAACAACCCAATCGCGGACAGCCCGGCCAGGGAGACAGCCAGGTATGCGGCGATCAGGAGTAGGCGGAGCGCGGCCTCCGAAGGCTGGATGACGTCCCCTGACAGCAGGGTCACCGGCCCCACGGGGAAAAGCGCTGCCCCGATGGCGGCCCCGGCGAGGGCCACCGTGACCGGCGCAGTGAGGCAGAAGGCCAGCGCGCCGGCGTATTTCACCAGGAGCAGCCGGACACGGCCCGTCGGGGCAACCAGCAGGTACCTGAGCGTTCCCAGGTTTGCCTCGCCTGCGATGGTGTCGCCCGCCACCACCCCGACCGTGAGCGGCAGGAAAAGCGGGACGGACACCAGCATGGCGGTGAACGCCACGAACAGGCCGTTCTGCGTAATGCGGTCCAGGAAGGCCGGACCCCGCCCGGGGGGAACGGCCGAGGAGACCCGGACGGCCACCGCAATCAGGACCGGGAGGGCGGCCAGTGCCAGCAGCAGGGCCCAGGTTCGCCGGCGCCGGAACAGCACCGCGATTTCCGAGCCGAGAAGAGACCAGCCGGCTCCGCGCGGGGGCGCCACGGCCCCGGCGGATGTTTCCTGGTCCTGGTCCGGCACGTCCTGGTCCGGCACGCTACTGGGCAACGTCGAACCCCTCCCCGGTCAAGGCGACAAACCGGTCCTCGAGGCTCTCCCGTTCCACCGCAAAGCCGCGGACCCGGACGCCCGCCTGCACCAGCGCGGCCACCAGCTCCTCCGGGGCAGGGTGTGCCGCTCCGATGCCGTTGCGGGCAAGGTCGGCCGTCAGCACCTGCCCGTCCGGCTGGGGCGGTCCTTCCTCCGGGGCCAGCCCCAGCCGGACCAGGACGGTGGATGCCTGGCCCGCGTCCGGGGTCACCAGGCGCATGCGCGAACTGCCTGACCGGCGCAGGTCCGAAAGGGGACCCTGGGCAACGAGCCTGCCCGCACTCATGACGGCGGCATGGGTACAGATCTGTTCCACCTCGGCCAGCAGGTGGCTGGAGACGAAAACGGTGGTTCCGTCAGCTGCCAGGGACCGTACCAGGTTCCGCACTTCCCGTGTGCCCTGTGGGTCCAGGCCGTTGGTGGGCTCATCCAGCACCAGCAGTTCGCGGGGCGACAGCAGGGCGTTGGCGATCCCCAGCCGTTGTTTCATGCCCAGCGAATAGGCATGGACACGCTTGCCGGCGGCATGGCTGAGCCCTACCCGTTCCAGCGCCGTGCCCACCCTTGCCTTTCGCGTTGCGGGGTCGGCGTGCCGGCCTGCGGCATCGAGCCGGTGCAGGTTCGCCGTTCCGGACAGGAACGGGTAGAAGGCCGGCCCCTCCACGAGCGCCCCAACGCGCGGCAGGACATCTTGGAAACTGCCCGGCATCTCCTTTCCGAGCAGTTTGACCGTGCCGGCGGAAGCGGCCGCGAGGCCCAGCAGCATCCGTATGGTGGTTGTCTTTCCGGAGCCATTGGGCCCCAGGAAGCCAAAGACGGCACCAGGCGGCACGGCAAGATCCAGGCTGTCCACGGCTACCTGCTGGCCGAAATGCTTTGTCAATCCCCGTGTTTCGATGGTCAGGCCGTACGCCCAGGGTCCACGAAGCCCTGATGCGCCCGTCACGGGGCCGAGGATGCGGCTTGCAGTGTGCCCGCCGGAACCATGCCCGCATAGATGCGGCCGTCGTCGGTGAGCAGGACGGTGAACAGTGCAGTGGAGAGCACCCGCCCGCCAGGAACAACGACGGCGGCCTGGGCCAGCACCGGATTCTGCGCCAGCACCTGGCTAAGGGTTGTTCCGGCTTCGGTTCCTGCCGGAAGTTTCACCACGGTCTCCCAGCCCGACCCCGTCAGGTAGGGCCGGGCCTTGCCCTGGACATCGGCGGCGAGCTGGTCCGGGGTGAGGCGCATTCCGGGGTTGCCGGGCAACCCGGAGCTGAGTGGCCAGCGCGTGGGATGCGGGGGCTGCAGTTCCTTCACCGTGCTGCCCGGCGGCGGGACGAAGCTGAAGAGGGCGTCATCAGGGGCTTCCAGGGAGAGGCTGGTGAATCCGGCGCTGAACGCCGGCGCCTCCGCGCCGCGCGCGGTGACCTTCACGGAGAGCGGCATGCCGTTCTCCCCGTCGACGGCGATGGCTACCTTGCCAACAAGTGTTCCCTCCGTGCGCGGCTCGAGGACGAGGTTGTATGCGCGCCGGCCTGCAACGTTGAGGTCAGGGCCGATTGTCACGGCAGTTGAGCTGTCCGCCGCGGCAAGGAATTTCCCTGCCAGTTCCTGGGGTGTTTTCGGAACGGGCATCCCGTCCGGGACATGATCAGTGGGGGAAGTGCCAGGAAGCTGATGGCCAGGGTCCATCATCGGCAGGTCGCTGGCATGGGCCGGCAGTGCCAGGTGCGCCGCAGTATTGTCCTTGGACGAGTAGAACCAGACGTCACTGCCGCGCCGGATGATGTCCCGTTCCGCGAGCCGGTCCACTACCTGGACGCGTGCTTTGTCCTTGCCGTCCACGAAGACCCGTGCAGTGTGGCGGCCGGTAAGGAACTCGATCGCGGACGCTGCCCCGGCGGCCGAGGCGGGCCCGGACGTGGGACCGGTTGCCGGCAACTCCGGCAGCCCCAGGTCCGAGGACTGTTCCAGTGTGCCCGAAAAAGTGTGCGCGGTGTGGGAACCGAGCAGGGCGATCACTTCGGCCGGGGTCTTCTCAGGAAGGGGATCGCCGGCCCGTGCCGGGAAGGATCCCACCAGCACCCCAGCCGCGATCACTGCAGGGACGGCCGCGGCAGGAACCCAGCGCAGAAAGGACCGGTTCATGCCGCGTCCCGCGACCTCGCCGCGTCCGGGTAGCGCATACCGGCCGCTCATTGTCCGGCCGTCTCCGTCCTTGGAGCCCATAATCCAAGGGTACGCCTCAGGAACGCTCCCTACACGTGCCGGGCGGCCCGCAGGGGGCTAGGCGGGCACGACGGTTCCAGCGCCGCCGTCGACCGTTATTCTTTGTCCGGTGGCAAGCCGCGAGGTGGCCTCCGCAACCCCCACCACGGCGGGAATGCCGTACTCCCGGGCCACCACGGCACCGTGCGAGTTGGGCCCGCCCATTTCCATCACCAGGCCGCCGGCAGTCAGGAACAAGGGGGTCCATCCGGGGTCGGTGGACGGCGCCACCAGGATCTCCCCGGGTTCAAGGCGGGCACCCATGGGATCCAAAATTACCCGGGCGGGACCGGTGGCCGAGCCCGCTGATGCGGGGCTGCCGGACAGCGCGCCGTTCCCGGCCCCGGCGGCCGCTCCGGCAGCCGCAGCATGGAGCACTTCGGGCTCGGTTCCGTCCGAAAGCAGGACCCTGGGGACGTGCCGCCGGCCAAGTTCGCCGGCGTAGGCGGCGCGCCGTTCCAGGACGAGTCCGGGCAGCTTTCGCGGCTGGCTGGCTGCATTCGCGTCCCCGCTGTCCAGGGCACGCCGGACTTCCTCGAAATCGAGGAAGAAGACATCGTCCGGGTGCTCCAACTGGCCGGCGGATGCCAGCACAGCTCCCACGTGGGCCACCTGCCTGCGTACTTCGGCGAGGCCCAGGACCAGCTGGTACTTGGGCAGTTCCCGCAGCCCGGCGAAGAGCCTGGTGCGGCGCAGTGCGGCAGCAACCAGCAGCGCGCGCACCCTGCCGCGGCTCCGGGCCTCGGCAACCAGGCGCTCCACCTGGGCCTCTGCCTCGGCGCTCGCCCTGCTGAACTGCACGTCCGGCGCCATGCCGGGATCAGTGAGGCGCAGGTAGTTGGCAAGGACACCCAGGATGTGCGTGGGATCATCCGACCACCGGGGCATGCCCACATCGATTTCGGCCACGGCCCGCTGCCCGTAGCGGTCGAGGAACCGCACCAGGCCCGCGTGCAGGACGACAGGGAGGTTGCCGGCCCTGAACTCCGCCGCCAGTTCGGATGGCTGCCCTTCCGCCAAGGCCGTGCGTGACTCGCGGTCGTCCCTGATTGCTGATGCAAGCCGCCACAGGTCCAGGTCCATCTCCGTGGTCACGTTCCGCGGCAGGCCGCGAAGCACCTTCTCCAGGTCCTTCCAGCGGTCCCGGCCGCCGAGGAGCTTTCCGGCCAGCCACAGCATGGCGAATCCCAACGCGGCCAAGGGCAGGATGGCGGGAACCACCGCAAAGAGCCGGCCGCCCAGGAGCCGCTCCGCATGGTCGAGCCGCTGAAGGGGTCCCGCCCCGGCCTCCAATTCGAGATCCTCGGCGAATTGCCGGGTGAAGCGGTCCAGCCGGCGCAGCGCCGCCTTGGGCCGGAACAGTCCCCGGAGCACGGCCTCGGGGACGCGGGCCCGCACCGCTGCCGGCAGGACATGGCGCAGGAGTCCGAGCGGGGTCTTGCGCGTTACCGAAAACCGGGGGTCCGCAAAGACCTGTCGCAGCACCATGGCGGACCTGGCTTCCATGACGTCGAAGACCCGTGGAAGGAGCCGCCGCCCCACGCTGCTCCTGACCGGCGTTGTGAGATCGAAGTAGAGTCGCTGGGCTGCCTCCGCATACGGTGGTGGACCGCGCCGGGGGTCCGGGACTGCAAACCCTGCGGCTTTGGCCACGGAAGAGGCAACGAGCCGCAGTGAAGCCAGGCCCATCGGAGTGAGGGGGCGGGTGAGGCCCTGGGCGAGGCTGAAGCACAAGTACACCCTGGTTCCTCCACCTCCGGACTGGCGTTCCGGCACCGGGAAAAGTGTGGTGATGGGCCTCGACTGCGTCAGCCAGAGCGCCCCGCCGGTGTCGATGGCCCATTCGGTGTCCTGCGGCGAACCGAAGTGCCTTTCAGCCTGCATGCCCAGGGCTGCAAGCCCAATGGCCTGTTCGTCGGTAAGGCTGGCTGCGTCCGCTTGGCCCGGCATGTCCCGTACCTCGGTTCCGCCGCCGGGAAGGGGCCGGGCGATGAGGCGTTTATCCCCCAGTTTCCGCTCGAGGACCCGGGACATTTCGGTGTCCACAACATAGTGGTCCGGATTGACCGCTCCGGAAACCACCGCTTCGCCGAGCCCCGGGGCAGCATCGATGACAGCTTCCCGGCGCCTGCCGGTCAGTGGATTGGCCGTGAACATCACTCCGGCGGCCCGGGCGTCAACCATCCGCTGGACCACGACGGCGAGGGCTACTTCGTGCGGCTTGATCCCCAGCGCGGCCCGGTAGGCCACTGCCCGGTCTGTCCAGAGGGATGCCCAACAGTCCCGCACGGCCTCAAGGACGGCGCCGATGCCTATGACATTCAGGTAGGTGTCCTGCTGGCCGGCGAAGCTCGCGAACGGAAGGTCCTCTGCCGTGGCGGAGGACCTTACCGCCACCGGAACCGCTTTTCCCAGCGCCTCATATGCCTGCTCGACGGCGGCAACGATCCGCGGCGGAACCGGGGTGGCGCGGATGGACTCGCGTGCTTCGCCGGCCATCCCGGCAAGTTCCGTGGTCCCGCCGGGCGTTCCCGGGGGAAGGACAGCCTGGAGCCTGCCCAGCTCTGCGAGCGCGCCGTCCTGCACGGTCCTGGTGGCCTCCCGGTAGGCCGCTGTGGTCAGGCAGAACCCGTCCGGCACGGGCAACCCGGCTGCTATCAGCTCACCGAGGTTGGCTGCCTTGCCTCCGACCTGTGGAAGCATGCTCCCGTCCACCTGGCTGAGGCGAAAGATCAAGGCAGGGGCGGTGTCCCCGGACTGTTGGCCGGGTCCCTGCCCGGCCGTTCCTGATGGGTCGGCAGCCATCGCGAAGCTCCTGGCAGCAGGATCTCGTCAGGATGAGCCGAGAACCGGTCCGAACTTGGCACGGTCCGCCAGGCGGCGGTCCTCTCGGTCCGGCACCACCATGACGGGGCCCTTGGCATGGTGGAGTATGCCGTCGGACGTTGAGCCCAGGAGCATCCCCGTGAAGCCGCCCCGGCCGCGGGTACCCACAACCACAAGTTCCACATGCCGGCTCTCCTCGACGAGGACGTCAACCGGCGAGCCGTCCTTCAGCTCTGATTCGGCATGGAGATTGGGGAAGTGGCTGCGCAGCCAGGCCATGCCGGCGTCCAGGGTCACCTGGATGTCGGCAAAGAGGGCCTTGCGGTCCATGGGGGCCGGCACCCATGCCAGCGAGCCGCTGTACTGCGGGACGGCGCAGACGACGCGCAGCGTGGCGCCCATGCGTTCTGCCTCCTCTGCCGCCTCCAGGACGGCCACCCGTGCCTGCTCCGAGCCGTCAACACCCACCACCACCACGTTCTCCACGCGCTGGTGCCCGGCTTTGGCCTGCTCGGCTTTGATGCGCCTGTCCTCGGTGGTCTCGCCCAGCCGGTCCGCGCAGATCAGCGGGACCGTCACGGTGGGGCATTTGGCGTGGGCGGGCAGGGCGCTGCTCACCGAGCCGAGGAGCCTGCCCACGAATCCGCCCCGTCCGCGGGTGCCAAACACCAGGAGCTCGGCAGTCCTGGACATCTCCAGCAGCACGCCGGAGGCATCGCCGTTCTCCACGGACGCGGTGACATCGATGTCGTAGGTGGAGATCTTGTCCAGGGCCTGCTTGGCCACCGCCTCGGCGCCCTCGCGGATCACCGAATCGTCCACGGTTGCATAGCCGCCGTCGAGGCCCGACGCGGCGAAGATCGGTACGGAGTACGCGGTGACGATATGCAGCGGACGGCGCCGGCGCCGGGCCTCGCGCGCGGCCCATACAAGCGCGCACTGGCCGTGGTCCGACCCGTCCACGCCAACAACGATTCCCTCGGGAGCAGCAGTGCTGCCGCCGTCCTGAGGGTCCGGATGCAACTCTGGTGCGCCCATGGGGCCGCCTCCTCGCGATACTGCCTGATGTTGCGGCTATTCTGCCAGAAACCGGACCGTTCCCCGCGCACCCTTACCCCGGCCTGAGCTGGGAAGAAAGGCCTGCTTCCGCTTCCCACTATTCTCCGTCGCCCCTGCCATAGCAAGCCTGTCCATGGCCCGGAAGGTCCGGTTATCCACAGGAACTCCAGGGCGTCCGGGAAAGCGCCTTCAACCGGCAGGAAAGTGTTTTCGGCTTGGGCTATCCACCGCAGGAAATGTTCTGTAGTCTTCAGGACATTGTTGGTCCGGGACGCCTACTGCCTCTTTCCGTCAGGGTGCCCGCCAACGTACTGCGGCCGGACTTTGGGGGTAACGGGACGCGCGCGGGCGAGGACGCCTGCACCTGCCGAAACTTCGAAGGAGGGAACCTGTAGTGTCAAGCATGCCTGGGAATGCCGGGACCGAGCAGACCACCACTGTGATCATTGGCACGGGCCTGTCCGGCCTTGCCGTGGCCGCCGAGCTGTGCCGCCGCGGGGTGGACTCGATAGTGGTGGACGGACTGGACATCCTTGGCGCCGCACAGCCGGCCAACACAGCTTCGCTTCAACGCTGCGACGCGGCGGACTCCGTCACCCTTCGTGAACGGAACGAGATCCTGCGGCACCTGCGCAATTACGCCGCCAGCCACGCCGTGGACGTGCGGCACACTACCCGCGCCGTCCAGTTGACCATGCTGGCCGGGACTGCGACGGGAACCGCCGCTCCGCGGTGGGAAGTCCACACCCCTTCGGGCATCCTGGTCGCGGACCATATTGTCCTGACCCGCTGCGCGCACAGCCAGTTGCGGCGCATGATCAACGATTTCGGGATCGCCGTGGGCCGCAACCTCACCGCTGCCATGCGGGCAATCGGCATTTATCTGGTGGGCGTGGGCGAGCTCATCACGCCGTCGCCCAAAGAGGTCCTGCGCCAGGCCAAGACCGTGGGCCAGGCGATTTCCGCCAAAGTGCATCCGGACCGCGTTGCCTTTCCGGGCACCGGGAGCTTCGCGGCCCTGCCCTGCTAGCGCCCGCCAAGGCCCCCGCCGGCGCCCGTCAGCCCTCCTCGTCCGTGCCCGCCGTGAGCCTGCGCCGGGCGAGGACGGCAAGGGTGGCCAGCAGCCCCGCCGCGACGGCGGCGAAAATGACGATGCTCCACTGGAACGGCTCCCCCGCGTCCGCCGGGTCCGCTGGTTCGGCGGTGGTTCCAGGCCGGGCGGTCCCCATGGCGGGGGCGTTGCCAACGGCCGGAGCGGAGGCAGGAACTGTACCGGCCGCCGTCGGACTTGCCGCCGGTGACGTGCCCGGCGCGGCGGAACCGGCCGTAAAAACAAACGTCCCCTCGATGGGGTGCGAGTCCGAACTGACCACGCGCCAGGCAACGGTGTACTGCCCGGCCGCGGCTCCCGCCCTGACCTTCCGGGACGCCACGTTGTCCACGATCTCCACGGGACCTTCTGCCCACTCGGCGCCGGCGGCGTCCTTGACGGAGATGGACGCGCCAATCCCAAGCGGGTTCTTGTTGAACGTGACCGAAACCTGTTCCGGAGGCGCGGTGACCGAGGCGCCCTGGGCGGGGCTGGTGGACTCGGCTGCATCATGCGCGGCGGCGGGACCGGCAACGCCCAGCACGGCGGCGGCGGAAACGAGGAATCCGAGCCCAAAGGTCAGGATTCGGCGGCGGACGGGACGCATGCTGGGGGGCTCCTTGTGTTGGCTTCCTTACAGACTAGGCGAAATTGCCTGCCGCCCGGCCGCCGCCCCCATAGGATTCAGGTATCCCCACAGACTCCCCCGGAGGACAAATGCTTAAGCAAGGCTCTGCCCTGGACCGGTACTTCATGGTCACCGAACGCGGTTCCAACCTTTCCCGCGAGATCCGCGGCGGCTTCGCCACATTCTTCGCGATGAGCTACATCGTGGTGCTGAACCCCCTGATCCTCTCCGGCCCGGACTCCAGCGGCACCACGTTGGGGTTCACCGCAGTCGCCGCCGTGACGGCCTTCGTGGCGGGCCTCCTCACCATCCTGATGGGCGCCTGGGCAAAGCACCCCTTCGCGCTGGCCACGGGCCTGGGCGTCAACGCCTTCGTCGCCGTCACCGTTGCCACCAATCCGGGACTGACCTGGCCGGACATGATGGGCCTGGTGGTCCTGTCCGGCGTGACCATGCTCATCCTGGTCCTCACCGGGTTCCGCACCGCCGTCTTCAAGGCAGTGCCGGACGGACTCAAGACGGCCATCGTGGTGGGCATCGGGCTGTTCATCGCGCTCATCGGGCTGGTCAATGCGGGCTTCGTCCGCCGCATCCCCGACGTGGCCGGCACCACCGTGCCCGTTGGACTTGGCTTCGACGGCAAGCTCCTGGGCTGGCCCACGGCAGTGTTCGTGTTCGGCCTGGTCCTGACCATCGCCCTGGTGGTCCGCAAGGTCAAGGGCGCCATCCTGATCGGCATTATCACCTCCACCGTCATCTCCGTGCTCCTGGAGATGACCCTGCACATCGGACCAAGCTTCGACGGCAAGACCTTCAACCCGCAGGGCTGGTCCCTGGTGGCGCCCAAATTCACGGGATGGGCCGCCCCGGACCTGTCCCTGATTGGCAAGGCGAACCCCTTGGGAGCCTTTGAGCACCTCGGCTTCGTGGCAGCCACGCTGCTGGCGTTCGTGATCCTGCTCAGCATCTTCTTCGACGCCATGGGAACCATGGTGGGCCTGGCCAACGAGGCAGGCACCGTGGATGAACACGGCAACATCCCCGACGTGGACCGCGTCCTCCAGGTGGACGCCCTCGGCGCCATCGTGGGCGGCGGCGCCTCGGTGTCCTCCAACCAGATCTACGTGGAAGCCGGCGCCGGCATTGGCGAAGGCGCGCGGACGGGCATTGCCTCGATCGTTACCGGACTCCTGTTCCTGGTGGCGATGTTCTTCACCCCCCTGATCAACCTGGTGCCCTTCGAGGCCGTGGCCCCGGCTCTGGTGGTGGTGGGCTTCATGATGGTGTCCCAGGTGGGGAAGATCGACTGGCAGGACTGGGGCATTGCGATCCCGGCGTTCCTGACCTTCACGCTGATGCCGTTCACCTACTCCATCGCCAACGGCCTGGGCGCCGGGTTTATCGCCTTCGTGCTGATCCGCACCGTGCAGGGACGCGTCAAGGAGATCCACCCGCTGATGTGGGCCGTGGCGGCTGCCTTCCTGCTGTTCTTCGCCGTCGGGCCCATCGAGGCCGCCCTGGGGATGTAGCGCGGCTGCCCGGACAGGAACCCACACCCCCGCACGGCGCTGCGCCGACCTACACGGGGGTGTTGGGGGCCAGCCCCTCATCACCGGACACTGCGCGGGCCTTCTTCTCGCGGAGCCTGTCCAGCCGGTTCATCAGCGGTGAAGTGGTGGCGCCGTGGACCACGATCGACAGCGCCACCACCAGCCCCACGAACGCCCAGAGCCACTCCGCCTGGTCAGCGAACTTTCCTTTGCCCAGCGCATAGGACAGGTAGTACAGCGAGCCGATCCCCCGGATCCCGAAGAAGGAGAGCGCAATCCGCTCCCGCGGGCCGGTCTTGCCGCCCAGCAGCCCCACCCAGCCCGCCAGGGGGCGGATCACCAGCAGGAATGCCAGTGCCACCAGCACCTCGGCCCAGCCGATCCCTTCCAGCAGCCCGCGGGCGATCGCACCGCCCAGCAGGACCAGGATCACCACCGTCAGGAGCCGCTCCAGTTGCTCCACGTAGGAGTGCAGCACCCGGTGGTAGCCGTGGGTATGCTCGGCGGCCCGGATGGTCACAGCGCAGACGAAGACCGCGATGAAGCCATAGCCCTCCACCATCTCCGTGGCACCGTAGGTCAGGAACGTGGCGGCGAGGGCCACGAAGCCTTCGGAATGGTTGGACAGCCGCAGGCTGTCTGCGCGGGCAGAAAAGAAAATCCGTGCCAGCAACTTTCCGGTCAGGAAGCCCAGCAGCAGTCCGACGGCCAGCCGCCACAGGACGTCCACGCCGAACCACTCCGGGAACCACGCCAACGGGGATGACCCAACGATGCTGATGGCGATTGCCAGGTAGACAAAGGGAAAGGCCAGCCCGTCGTTAAGTCCTGCTTCCGAGGTGAGGCCAAAGCGCACCTCGTCCTCTTTGTCGGTTCCGTCGTCGTGGTCCGCGGGCTCACCCACCTGCACTTCGGAGGCGAGGACGGGGTCCGTGGGTGCAAGGCTTGAGGCCACCAGCAGTGCTGCACCAAGGCCCAGGCCCAGGAACCACAGCCCCAGCAGCGTGAGCCCAATGATGCAAAGAGGCATAGCGATTCCCAGCAGCCGCCAGGTGGTGGCCCAGCGTTGGCGGCCCACCGGCCGGTCCAGCGCCAGTCCGGCGCCCATCAGCGAGATGATCACGCACACTTCCGAGAGATGAAGGGCAAAGTCGCCGTGCGCCAAGGGGTCCGGGTCGGGAAGGGTGGGGATCAGGGCGAAAGCAGCCATACCCGCTCCGAGGAAGACCATCGGCATGGAAAAGGGCATGTTGCGCAGCAGCTTGGGGAGCACTGCGGCCACGAACACTGCGACGCCGGCGGCGGCAAACAGGATGTTGGGGGCTTCAAACATAAAGCTGTTCTCCGGCCTGTTTTTTGCGCCCGTTCGGCGCAGGCAAGGTGGTTCGGTCCCCGGGGAGGGACTGATCCACAATAGCCCCTGCTGCCGGCAGGCGCTGATGATCTTCGATTCCAGACAGGTCGACGGCGGCGCTGCTGGTTTTCGCTGTCCAATTACGGTGAGCTTGGGATATGACCCCTCCGATACCTGCCGTTGATGTCCCGCCCCAGCCCTGGACGGGCAGGTTCGACGGCGACGACGCCAGCCACCGCCGCTGGTGGCAGGCGATGGTTCCCTACGACGGCGGGGCGGAGGCGGGTGCGGACGGCGAAGGCGCGGTCCACACGCCAAAACCAGCCGTCCTGCTTGGCTTCGCCAGCGATGAGGGCGTGCGCCGGAACAAGGGCCGCACCGGCGCGGCGGCCGCGCCGGCAGCCATCCGGCAGGCCCTGGGCCCCCTGGCGTTCCACCTCGACCGGACCGTGGCCGACGCGGGGGATGTTGTGGTGTCCGGCGGCGCCCTTGAAACCGGCCAGGACCGCGCCGGCAGGGCTGTCGCTGCTTTGCTCGACGCCGGGCAACTCCCCGCGGTGCTGGGCGGCGGCCATGAAACCGCGTATGCCAGTTACCTGGGGGTCAGCTCGTCCGCCGCGGTGCAGGGCGGCCAGCGGCTTGGCATCCTGAACCTGGACGCCCATTTCGACCTGCGGGACGAGCCCGCACCCAGCTCGGGGACGCCGTTCCTCCAAATGGCCCGCGCGGAAGCCGCCGCCGGGCGCGACTTCCGCTACGCCGTCGTCGGAATTTCCGAACCCAACAACACGCGCGCCCTCTTCGATACTGCCCGGGAGCTGGGCGTCCAGTACCTGCCGGACGAGGACTGCGGGGCAGAGCGCGTCCGGGACTTCGTGGCGGGGTTCCTGGCCGGCATCGACGTGCTGTACCTGACCATCGACCTTGACGTGCTGCCGGCCGCGGTGGCGCCGGGCGTGAGTGCACCCGCAGCGTTCGGCGTGCCGCTGCCCGTAATCAACGCAGTGTGCCGGCAGGTGGCGGGGTCGGGGAAGCTGCTGCACCTCGACATCGCCGAGCTGAACCCGGAATTTGATATCGATGGCAGGACCGCCCGGGTTGCCGCGCGGCTGCTGGACACCCTGCTGCGCTGAACCGGGCGCATCCCCGGGGCCGGGCTACCTGCCTTTCAGGACGTAACGCCGCTCCGGACGGCCCACGCCGTACTTGAGCCTGACCTCCAGCGTCCCCTCGTCGTGCAGGTATTCCAGGTAGCGGCGGGCGCTGACCCGGGAGGTTCCCAGCTGCTCCGCGACCTCGGCCGCGGAAAGGTCACCTTCGGCGGCGTTGAGGGTGGCCTCCACGAGCTTGAGCGTTTCGATGCTGCAGCCCTTGGGAAGCGGCCGCTCCGTGCGGTCCAGGCCGAAGACACGGTTGACGTCCGACTGCTCGGCCACATCCTTGGCCGAGTCCAGGCCATGATAGGCGCTCCGGTAGTGCTCCAGCCGCTCCTGGAGGTCCGACTGGGAAAACGGCTTGATGAGGTAGTGCACAATGCCCCCGCGGAGGGCCTTGCGGACGGTCTCCACTTCCCGGGCGGCGCTGATCACCAGCACGTCGAGCTCGGGGGCCACCTCGCGCAGCCGGTGCATGAGCTCCAGCCCGTTGATGTCCGGCAGGTGGATGTCCAGCAGCACCAGGTCGGGCTGCAGCCGTTCCGTTTCGAGCACTGCCCGTGCACCGGTGTGGGCCACGCCCACCACGGCGAAGCCCGGCGTCCGCTGGATGAAGCCGGCGTGGACCTTCGCCACCATAAAGTCGTCATCGACGATCAGCACGTTGATCATGGCTTCACTGCCCCTTTCCTCAGCCGTGCGGTGAAGACTGCTCCGTTGTCGTTGGCCACCGTGAGGTCCCCGCCGGAGCGCCGGCAGACCACTCTCGAGAGGGCCAGCCCGAATCCGCGGCCCTCGGCCGGGCCTGCCTCCTTGGTGGAAAACCCCTGGCGGAAGATGTCCTCCACGGCCTCGCCCGGAACGCCCGGTCCGGTGTCCCGCACCGTGACGGTGACGTGGTCCTTGCCGTCCTCCACCAGCACCCTGACGGCGGCCTCCGGAAGTCCCGTCACGGCGTCAAACGCGTTGTCCACCAGGTTCCCCACCACCGTGGTGAGGTCGCGGGACAGTTCGTCGCTGACCGGGCCCAGCGCGGACGCCGGGTCAAGCTGCAGCGCCACGCCGCGTTCCGTGGCGAGGCTGGACTTGGCAATCAGCAGTGCGGCGAGCGCAGGGTCCTGGATCCGGCTGGTCACTTCGTCGTTCAGCCTGGTCCGGTCCACTGTGGCGCCGTTGACGAACTGCACCACGGAATCGTATTCGCCGATCTGGATCAGGCCGGAGATGACGTGCAGCTGGTTGGCAAACTCGTGGGCCTGGGCGCGCAGCGTGTCCGTGGCGGTCCGGGTGGCACCGAGCTCACGTTCGAGGGAGGACAGCTCCGTCCGGTCCCGGAGGGTAGTGACCGAGCCGATGTCCCGGCCGCGGGACCGGATGGGAACGCGGTTGAGCACCACCAGCCGCTCCCCCACCAGGACCAGCTGGTCCGGGTCCGGCTGCTCACGGGTCAGGACCACCTTGAGCGCCGGGTCCACGGGAAGGGATCCGAGCTTCCTGCCCACGCAGTCCGGCGGCAGCCCAAGGAGTTCCCGCGCACTGTCGTTCGCTACCGTGATGCGCTCATTGGGGTCCAGCGCCACCACGCCTTCCTTCAGGCCGTGCAGCATCGCCTCCCGGTTTTCCACCAGCCCGGTGATCTCGCTGGGCTCCATGCCGAGGGTCTGCCGCTTGACCCGGCGGGAGAGCAGCAGGGACCCCGCCACCCCCAGGACGCTGGCAACGCCGAGGTACGTCAGGAGGTTGGGTACGGCGTCGCCCAGCCGTTCAAGGGTGGACGGATAGTTGCGGCCGATGGCGGCAATCCCGATCATCTTTCCAGCATCATCGAGGACCGGAACGTGCGCGGACAGGATGGCGTTGCCGCCTTGGTCCACCACACCGGTCCAGGCGCGCCCTTCCATGACCCTGCTGGCGCCCAGTTCCAGCGGCTCCCCCAGCAGGCTCGGATCCGACGCCGCAACCACCGTGCGGTCCAGCTTCGCGAGCGTGACATGGGACGAGCCCGAGACGGTGCGAACCGACTCGGCTACAGCGGGAAGCGCTGAACCGACACGCGGCTCGGCGTCCGGCAGCAGCGCCCGCACCGCAGGATTGTTGCCGAGCGCTTCCGCGGCCGAGAGGGCCCTGCGGCCTTCAGTCCGTTCAAAGGCGGCAGCGGACTGGGCAAGCGAGATGGCCACCACCGCCACCAGCACGGCCAGGACAATCAGCAACTGCAGCACAAGGTACTGCCCGGCGAGGGACATTCCTCTTCGTCGAGTCACTGCGGGGGTTTCCTTTTGTTTCTTGATGCCTGTTCCTGGTGCCGTGCGTGTTCCCGGCGCCGTGCCTGTTCCTGGCGCGCGGGCCGGCCCTGCGGCAGTAACGGGAACTATATCCCACCGGCGCCCTGGCTTCGGCGGGAGGCGCCGGCGGGGGCCTTGTACGGCGCCGAGGTGGTTGTCCGGTGGGGCGCCGGAAACGTGAACGCAATGAACTTAACTTTCTCTGCGTACACAAGAGTGAGGTCCGTCACGCCGGGCCCTAGCATCGGAAGCACAGATCAGGTCCGCTGATCATCCTGTAGAGAATTGCATTACTGAGAAGAGGAACACCATGCGCCAGATCCGCGCATTGCGAGTCGCCGCCGTCGCTGCCGGCATCGCCCTGATGGCCACCGGCTGCGGTGCCACCGGCAAGAGCTCCACCGGTTCGGAAAGCTCCGGCGCTGCTGCCGGGCCCATCACCGGACTGCAGATCATGGTCCCCAACACCCCGGGCGGCGGCTACGACACTACTGCACGCGCCGCAGCCAAGGTCCTCGAGGACGAGAAGATCACCAGCAACACCGAGGTCTTCAACCTCGCCGGCGCCGGCGGCACCGTGGGCCTTGCCCGCGTTGTCAACGAAAAGGGCAACGGCGACCTCGCCATGCTCATGGGCCTTGGCGTGGTGGGAGCAAGCTACACCAACAAGTCCGAGTCCAAGCTGACCGAAACCACCCCGCTTGCACGGCTCATCGAAGAGCCCGGCGCCATCATGGTCAGCAAGGATTCCCCGTACAAGACCATCGACGACCTGGTGAAGGCCTGGAAGGCTGACCCGGGCTCCATCTCCGTAGGCGGCGGCTCCTCACCGGGCGGCCCGGACCACCTGCTGCCCATGCAGCTTGCAGGCGCCGTGGGCATTGACGCCACCAAGGTGAACTTCGTTTCCTACGACGGCGGCGGGGACCTCCTGCCCGCCATCCTGGGCAACAAGCTTGGCTTTGCAGCCTCCGGCGCCGGCGAATACCTGCAGCAGATCCAGTCCGGTGAAGTCCGGGTCCTGGCCACCAGCGGCGAAAAGCGGCTCGAGGGCGTCGACGCCCCGACGCTGAAGGAATCAGGCATCGACCTGGTGTTCACCAACTGGCGCGGCATCGTGGCCCCTCCGGGCATCAGCGACAAGGACAAGGCATCCCTGATCGCCGCCCTTGAGAAGATGCACGCGACCGAGGGCTGGAAGGAAGCGCTGAAGACCCACAGCTGGACGGACGCCTTCATCACCGGCGAAAAGTTCGAAACGTTCCTTACCGAGCAGGACAAGCGGGTGGCGGACGTCCTCACCAAGCTTGGGTTGGCGTGACCTCGCTGACCACAGGCCTTAAGGGCCGCGCCGAGCTGGGAGTTTCCCTCCTGCTCGGCGCGGCCGGCGTCCTTGTCTTCCTGGACGCCAACGGCCTGGTGACCCCGTACTCCCAGTCGGACCCCGTGGGTCCCAAAACAGTTCCGTACATCGTGGCCGGCTTGCTGGTGGCATGCGCTGTCCTGCTGGCCATCAACGTGATGCGGGGCGGCCAGGGCGAGGCGGAAGGCGGCGAGGATGTTGACCTCACCCACCCCGCCGACTGGAAAACCATCCTGCCCCTGGCAGGAGCCTTCATCCTGAACATCCTGCTCATCGACTGGGCCGGCTGGGTCATCTCCGGCACCGTCCTGTTCTGGGGCAGCGTTTTGGCACTGGGCAGCCGGCACTACATCCGCGACGGGCTCATCTCCGTAGCCCTGTCCCTGCTGACCTTCTACGGCTTCTACCTCGGCCTCGGCATCGCCCTGCCCGCCGGACTCCTGGAAGGAATCCTCTGATGGACGTCTGGTCCTCACTGATGGACGGTTTCGCCACCGCCCTCACCCCCATGAATTTCCTCTACGCCGTGATCGGCGTGATCCTGGGCACCGCCGTCGGCGTCCTCCCCGGGCTCGGCCCGGCCATGACCGTGGCCCTGCTCCTGCCCGTCACCTACGCCCTTGAGCCCACCAGCGCCTTCATCATGTTCGCCGGCATCTACTACGGCGGCATGTACGGCGGTTCCACCACGTCGATCCTCCTCAACACCCCCGGCGAATCGTCCTCCGTGGTCACCGCTATCGAGGGCAACAAGATGGCCAAGGCGGGCCGGGCGGCGCAGGCGCTTGCGACGGCGGCAATCGGCTCGTTCGTCGCCGGCACCATCGGCACGGCGCTGCTGGCCGTCTGCGCACCGATCGTGGTCAAGTTCGCCGTGAGCCTGGGTGCGCCCAGCTACTTCGCCATCATGGTTTTGGCCCTGCTGGCCGTCACTGCGGTCCTGGGTTCGTCCCGGCTCCGCGGCTTCGCCTCGCTGGCACTTGGCCTGGCCATCGGCCTGGTGGGCATGGACTCGGTCACCGGCCAGCGCCGCCTGACCTTCGGCCAGCCGCTGCTCGCGGACGGCCTGGACATCGTGGTGGTGGCCGTGGCCATCTTTGCCGTGGGCGAAGCCCTGTGGGTTGCCGCCCACCTCCGCCGCACTCCGCTGCATGTGATCCCGGTGGGCCGGCCCTGGATGGGCAAGAAGGACTGGAGCCGTTCCTGGAAGCCGTGGCTGCGCGGGACCGCCTTCGGCTTCCCGTTCGGCGCCCTCCCCGCCGGCGGCGCCGAGATTCCCACTTTCCTTTCCTACGTCACCGAGAAGCGCCTCACCAAGCACCCGGAAGAGTTCGGCAAGGGCGCCATCGAGGGCGTCGCCGGGCCGGAAGCAGCCAACAACGCTGCCGCCGCCGGCACCCTGACGCCCATGCTGGCCCTGGGCCTGCCCACCAACGCCACGGCCGCCGTCATGCTCGCAGCCTTCACCTCGTACGGCATCCAGCCGGGTCCGCAGCTGTTTTCCAGCCAGGGACCGCTGGTGTGGGCGCTGATCGCAAGCCTCTTCATCGGCAACCTGCTGCTCCTGCTGATCAACCTGCCGCTGGCACCCCTGTGGGCCAAGCTCCTGCAGCTCCCCCGGCCGTACCTGTACGCGGGCATCCTCTTTTTTGCCACGCTGGGCGCCTACTCGGTGAACCTGCAGGCGTTCGACCTGGTGATCCTGCTGGTGCTCGGCGCCCTCGGGTTCATGATGCGCCGGTTCGGGCTGCCGGTGCTGCCGCTCATCCTCGGCGTGATCCTGGGGCCGCGCATCGAAGGCCAGCTCCGCAAGACCCTGCAGCTCAGCGCAGGTGACCCGGCAGGGCTCTTCAGCGAGCCGATCGCCGTCGTTATTTACGTCATTGTGGGGCTGATCCTGCTCTGGCCGCTGCTCTACAAACTGGTGCGGCGGAACCGCCCGGCGGGCCGTTCACTGGTTCCCGCCAATTCCGGCGCAGCAGACACCAGCGACTAGTCCCCGCCGGCACCCTAACCCCGCATCCTGCAAACACAAGGAGATACCATGACGATCGTGGTGGGATACGTCCCAACCCCCGAGGGTGAAGCTGCCCTGACCCAGGCCATTGCCGAAGCCCGAAAGGGCAACACCACGCTGCTGGTCATCAACTCGTCCAAAGGCGACGCGCTGGTGGACAACCGGTATGCCCAGGAGCCGGAGATCCAAAGCATCGAGGACCGCCTGGCCATCCAGGGCATCCAGCACGTGATCAAGCAGCCGGTCCGCGGCCACGACGCCGCGGCCGAAGTCCTGGACGCCGCGGAGGAACACAATGCCGAACTGATCGTGATCGGACTGCGCCGGCGGACACCGGTGGGCAAGCTCATCATGGGCAGCGTGTCGCAGCGGATCCTGCTGGAGGCCGACTGCCCGGTCCTGGCGGTGAAGGCCGGTTAACGCTGCCGCGGTGATGCGTTCCCAGCGGTGAAAACGGGGGCAAGCGGGGCAGCCAAAGAGCAGTCATCTGACATTTTGCGGGAGCAGCCGGTAGAATGGCAGGGCCCTTAGGCATGAAACACAGAAAGTACTCCCAATGACTACAGCCACCCTGGAACGCGTCCCCGCCGTTTCCTCCCGCGCCGACGCCTCGGCAGCCAGGTCCATCGACCTGGAGTTTTCCAACGCGCGCGAAGTCCACGCCGGCCTGGAAGAGGCCGTGTCCGAGCTGATCGAGGTCGCCGCGCAGGAAGCCTCCTGCGGCATCCTGGTCACCCGGCTGCATCCGGGCCGCTACACCGTAGCCCTGGACGAATCGGTACCGTTCGGCGAAACCTACGAGGCCATCGCCGCCTGACCGGCAATCCTGCCGGGGCATGCCCCGGACAAAAAGAAATCCCCGCCCTGCGCAAGCAGTAGGCGGGGATTTCTGTTGTTGTGCTTCCTGGGGCTGCTAGCCGCGGCGCACCTGCACGCCGTCGGATTTGAGGAAGAGCTGCTTCTCCGACGGACCGGCCGGCACCAGCCACAGAACGTTTCCGCTCTGGGACACCTCCTCCACCTCCCCGGCGGCAACCACGTGCGCATGCTTGATGATCTCCACGTGGTCCCCGGCCTTGAGGGTCCTCCAGTCGGAAACAGCGGCGGAATGGGCGTTTCGCCTTGATAAGACTGCCCCACGAGCTTTCATTTGAACTTCTACCCCTTTGTATACGTTCTGCGCCACAGCCTCTTTGATGTGACTTTCACTACATCTTCAGTTCTACTACACTCGGCGCCCCGCGGTGGAACGTGTCGGATGAAATTCCACCAAGTGGACGCCGAGTGCGCACGCCCTGAAGATTCTTCGGATTCAGGCGAGGATGCCGACGGCGGATTCGGCCGCCCTGCGCACCTCGCCCGAGGCCACCAGCCTGTCGGCAGCCTCGAGCTCGGGTGACAGGAAGCGGTCCGTCCCCGGCCCGTCCACCACGCCGCGCAAAGCGGAGACGACGGCGGCGCCCGCCGGCCCCGGCGTCAGGACCCCACCGGAGAGCCGGCTGCGGATGTCCAGGGCGCGTGCCGACGTCACCAGCTCGATGGCGAGGACCCGGCGCAGGTTCTCCACCGCCTTCCGCAGCTTGCGTGCGGCGTGCCAGCCCATCGAGACGTGGTCTTCCTGCATGGCGGAACTGGGGATGGAGTCCACGGAGGCGGGAACAGCAAGCCGCTTGTTGTCCGAGACCAGGCCGGCCTGGGTGTACTGGGCAATCATCAGCCCTGAGTCCACGCCGGGGTCGGCCGCAAGGAAGGCCGGCAGGCCGTGGGAGCGGGCCGGATCCAGCATCCTGTCCGTCCGGCGTTCCGCGATGGAGCTCAGGTCCGCGACGGCGATGGCCAGGAAGTCCAACACGTAGGCCACCGGCGCACCATGGAAGTTGCCGTTGGAGCTGACCGTTCCGTCAGGCAGCACCACAGGGTTGTCGATGGCGGCCGCCAGTTCGCGGGACGCCACCAGGGCCGCGTGGTCCACTGTGTCCCTCACGGCGCCGGCAACCTGCGGGGCGCAGCGGAGCGAGTAGGCGTCCTGGACCCTGTTGTCGCCAACCTTGTGGGAAGCGACGATGGGGGAACCGGACAGGACACGCAGCATGTTGTCGGCGCTGGCGGCCTGCCCCGGATGCGGACGAAGCGCTGCGTGCAGCTCCGGCAGGAACACCTGGTCGGTGCCCAGCAATGCCTCGACGCTCATCGCCGCGGTGATGTCCGCCGTCGTCAGCAGCTGGCGAAGGTCCGCGATGGCCATGAGGAGCATGCCCAGCATGCCTTCGGTGCCGTTGACCAGGGCCAGGCCTTCCTTTTCCGCGAGGGTGACCGGTTCGATGCCGTGTTCTGCAAGCAGTACCGCGACAGGCTGTTCGCCGCGGCCGCCGTACGTCACGCCGTCGGGTCCTTCCGCCTCGCCCTCGCCCATGAGCACCAGGGCGCAGTGGGACAGCGGTGCGAGGTCGCCCGAGCAGCCGAGCGAGCCGAACTCGCGGACCAGCGGCGTGATGCCGGCGTTGAGCACGTCCACCATGGTCTGCAGGACCACGGGTCGGACGCCGGTGCGGCCGGACGCCAGGGTCTTGGCTCGCAGGAACATGATGCCGCGCACCACTTCGCGCTCCACTGCCGGTCCCATGCCGGCTGCGTGGCTGCGGATCAGGCTCTTCTGCAGCTGGGTGCGCAGCTCATTCGGGATGTGCCGGTTGGCCAGGGCACCAAAGCCGGTGGAAATTCCGTAGGCCGGGACGTCGCTGGCTGCGAGCTCGTCGATGTGGGCGCGGACTTTTGCCACCGTGTCCAGGGCTTCCGGGGAGATGGTCACCTTCGCGTTGTGGCGCGCGACGGCGAGCACGTCCTCGGGCGTAACGCCGCTGGACCCGAGGGTAACGGTCAGCGGTTCGTGGGTTATTGCGGTCATGGTTCCTACTTCTTGGGGTGATCGATTGCTCCGTACCTGTCGTATTGCGGGCTCTAAACGACAGGTACGGAGCAATCGATGTGGGGTTGGTTAGTGTGTCTCGTTCATGGGGATGCGGACGCCGCGTTCCCTGGCGACGTCGACGGCGCGGTCGTAGCCGGCGTCGGCGTGGCGGATGACGCCCATGCCGGGGTCGTTGGTGAGGAGGCGTTCGAGCTTCTGCGCGGCGAGGTCGGTGCCGTCGGCGACGGAGACCTGGCCGGCATGGATCGAGCGGCCGATGCCTACACCTCCGCCGTGGTGGATTGAGACCCAGGTGGCGCCGGAAGCGGTGTTGAGCAGGGCGTTGAGCAGAGGCCAGTCAGCGATCGCGTCGGAACCGTCGGCCATGGACTCGGTCTCGCGGTACGGCGAGGCGACGGAGCCGGAGTCGAGGTGGTCGCGGCCGATGACGATGGGGGCCTTGACCTTGCCGTCCTTCACGAGCTGGTTGAAGAGCAGGCCGGCCTTGGCGCGGTCGCCGTAGCCGAGCCAGCAGATCCGGGCCGGCAGGCCTTCGAACTCGACGCGCTCCGCGGCAGCATCGATCCAGCGGTGCAGGTGCTTGTTCTCCGGGAACAGTTCCTTGATGGCTTCGTCCGTGACGCGGATGTCTTCGGGGTCGCCGGACAGGGCAACCCAGCGGAACGGGCCGAGGCCCTCGCAGAACAGCGGGCGGATGTAGGCCGGGACGAAGCCGGGGAATTCGAAGGCGCGGGTGTACCCGCCCTTGCGGGCTTCGTCGCGGATGGAGTTGCCGTAGTCGAAGACCTCGGCGCCGGCGTCCTGGAACTCGACCATGGCCTGGACGTGCTTGGCCATCGAGGCCTGGGCTTTCTTGGTGAATCCCTCCGGGTCAGCCGCGGCTTCGCGGTGCCATTCCTCAACGGTGATGCCCTCTGGGAGGTAGCTCAGCGGGTCGTGCGCCGAGGTCTGGTCGGTGACGATGTCGACGGTGAGTTCGCCGGCCTTGTGGCGGCGCAGGATTTCGGGGAAGACGGTGGCGGCGTTGCCCACGTAGCCCACGGACCAGCCGCGGCGCTCTTCCTTGGCCTTGAGCACCTTGGTGATGGCGGCGTCGAGGTCTGTTTCGACCTCGTCGAGGTAGCGCTTGCCGGCGCGGCGGCGCAGGCGGGTCTCATCGACGTCGACAATCAGGCAGGCGCCCTCGTTCAGGGTGACGGCGAGCGGCTGGGCGCCGCCCATGCCGCCGCAGCCGCCGGTCAAGGTCAGGGTCCCGGCGAGGGTGCCGTTCTCATCCCCGGCGAGTTTCCGGGCAACGGCTGCGAAGGTCTCGAACGTGCCCTGCAGGATGCCCTGGGTGCCGATGTAGATCCAGGACCCGGCGGTCATCTGGCCGTACATCATCAGGCCCTCGGCCTCGAGCCGGCGGAATTCGGGCCAGTTGGCCCAGTCACCCACCAGGTTGGAGTTGGCCAGCAGGACGCGGGGGGCCCACTCGTTGGTGCGGAAGACACCCACCGGCTTGCCGGACTGGACCAGGAGGGTCTCGTCCTTTTCCATGGTTTCCAGGGTGCGGGTGATGGCGTCGAACGCTGCCCAGGACCGGACGGCCCGGCCCGTGCCGCCGTAGACCACCAGGTCATCGGGGCGTTCGGCCACCTCCGGGTCCAGGTTGTTCATCAGCATGCGCAGCGGGGCCTCCGTCTGCCAGGACTTGGCGGTGAGCACGGTGCCGCGGGCAGCTTTGACCGGGCGGGCACCGGTGGTGAAATCGGCGGGTGCCATGGTGGCTCCTTCGTGTGTAGGGCGAGTGTGGTGTTCGCGGTGATGCGAAGAGGTTCTGTATCAACTAAAGCCCGTCCGTGACGGCCCGGACAGGGCTTTCGAGGGGGTGCTGTCCGGGATTCCAGACCTGTTCCCCTCCCGGCGCCGGGCTACTTTGCGGGGCGGCCGTGGAGCCGGACCGAGAGTTCGTCGGCCACCTTCTGGACGCGCGCGGCCAGCACCGGCCACTGCTCCGCCGGCACTTTGTCCTCGAGGAACGTCACGGCGACTGCCGCCGTCGGCCATCCCAGGTGGTCCGTGACCGCGGCGGCGATGGAGCCGAAACCGGGCGTGACCTCGCCGTGTTCGGTGGCGTAGCCGCGCTGCCTGACCTGGTCCAGGTGGGAGGACAGTGCCGAGTACTTCATGATGGCGCCTTCCACCTGATGCCTTGCGGTAAAGGCCGCGGCATTGGGGTACAGCGCACGCACCTGGGACTTGGGCAGCGCCGCAAGGATGGCACGGCCGCTGGCGGTGAGGTGGCTGGGAAGCCGGACGCCGACGTCCGTCACCAGGGAGGGGCGGTTTTTGGCCCTCTCCTCCACGATGTACAGCACGTCCCGGCCATGAAGCACGGCCAGGTGGGAACTCTCGCCAACCGCATCCACGAGGGAGGCAAGCAGCGGACGGCCCAGCCTCGACAGTGGCTCCTGCCTGGAGTAAGCGGAACTGAGTTCAAAGGCGCTGATGCCCAGCCCGTAGCGCTGTTCCTCATGCAGGTGGAGCACAAAACCGTTCGCCTCCATTACGCCCAGCAGGTGGTAGACACTGGAGCGCGGCAGGCCCAGGGATGAAGCGATCTGCGACGCCGCCATCGGCCCCCGCCGCGAAGCCAGCAGTTTGAGGATGCGCAGCGTGTTTTCGGCGGCAGGGACCTTGGACGTCACCTTTGAGGCCGCCCTTGGCGCAGCTTTCATCCCGCTGCCGGCCTGCGGCCCTGGTTCGGTAATTAACACCGGTCCTCCTCATCGCCCCTCGGTAAAGCCCGGCGATATCCGGGATCCCGTACTTAAGCTTGCGCCACCGGGGGGCTCGTCACACGGAGGAACGCGCCCAATATGTCTGGTATACCGGACAGTTGCCGCCCGTCCATCAACCTTGCTGCCCTGCGCTGGGCCTTAGGCCGTCCACGACCCCGAACGAAGCCGCTGGAGCCGTTGCAGTTGGGTAGAGTCCCGTCATGGATGAAAAAGAGACCCTTCACCACTACCTCCGGGTCAGGCGTGACAACCTGCTCGGCAAGCTGGATGGCCTGAGTGAATACGACGTCCGCCGGCCACTGACGCCAACCGGCACCAACCTGCTCGGCCTGGTCAAACATGTGGCCAGCGTGGAGGTGGACTATTTCGGCGTGGTGTTCGGCCGCCCCAGCGGGAGGCACCTCCCATGGCTGGACGACGGCGCCGCACCGGATTCGGACATGTGGGCGACCGCTGACGAGTCCCGAGCGGACATCATCGAACTGCACCACTTCGCCGCGGCACACAGCGACGCGACCATCGAAGCATTGCCCGCTGACGCCCCCGGAGCAGTTCCATGGTGGCCTGAGGAGCGGCGCAACGTCACCCTGCACCAGATCCTGGTCCATATGGTTGCCGAACGTGCCCATCACCTGGGCCATGCAGACATCCTGCGAGAACTCATCGACGGCAGGGCGGGGCAGCGTCCAGGGGATCCGAACCTCACCAGGCGCAGCCCGGAGGAATGGGCCGCCCACTGCGCAGCCATCGAAACCGCGGCGAGGCAGGCATGAGCACGCGGGATGTTCCTGCCCAGGCCGGGGGCCTGCCCCCTGTTGGCCGGCCCGCCAATAGCACGCGGCTCCAAGCGGGGGTCACTTTCCTGGCCGAGGCAGCTTTACTTGGCCGCAGGAAACTGGTGGCCATGCACGGCATCGGCCCGAAGTTCGTTCGGCTCCTCGACGCGGCCGCTTTGGAGCGCGGGCTCACCTTCGAGCCCTGAAGTGTGGCCATTCCCCGGCGATGAAGGCGCTGGAGGGACCGGATCCGGGGTACCCGGATATCCTGCGTAGAGCGTGACTTTCACAGCCTCGATCCTGGCTTGAATGCGTACATACTCTGCGAGCTGGGCCAAGTTAAAGCCCTTCCTGGCAACCGCATCCACGGTACGACCATAGGCCGATGGCGGACTATTTTCTGCTGCGGCATCCCGCACTAAGGCACCATAGAGTGCCCGGAGGATTGCCTCGAGAGCTTTTCTGTGTTCCGTTTCCCAGTCTGCTTTGCTTCCCATGCCTCCAGCGTCCCGGAGGGGCCTGCGAGGATCATCCAGTATCCGTGCGTATGTGGATAACCCGTCCATGGCCCGCGCCATCCGAAACCGAAAGGCAGCGACCCGTCCAATCTGGAATGAAAGACACCGAGGCTCCGTGAGGCTCATCACGTCGCCCGGCAAAGTGGTCTGCTGTTTAGCGGTTCCCCTCCCAATGACGAGAAGGTTATTCGCATGCAACAAGCACCAAGCCCAACCCGGAACGAAAGTCCGGCCGCACAGCAAACCGCAAGATCCGCCGTCGGAAGCGTCCTCAATCGGGGCCTGAACGTGCGCCACATCCGGTTCATGGCGCTGGGCTCGGCGATCGGTACGGGCCTTTTCTACGGTTCGGCCTCGGCCATCCAAAAAGCCGGCCCTGCCGTCCTGCTGGCCTACATCATCGGCGGCGCGGCGGTGTTCATGGTGATGCGGGCCCTCGGCGAGATGGCCGTGCGGCATCCCGTCTCCGGCTCGTTCGGCCAGTACGCCAGCCGCTACCTCGGCCCGCTGGCCGGCTTTGTGACCGGCTGGACCTACGTCTTCGAAATGGCGATCGTGGCCATCGCCGACGTCACCGCATTCAGCATCTACATGGGCTTCTGGTTCCCCCAGGTTGAACGCTGGATCTGGATCCTGGCCATCATCCTTTTCCTCGCCGGGCTCAACCTGCTCAGCGTCAAGGTCTTCGGCGAGCTGGAGTTCTGGTTCTCGCTGGTCAAGGTGGCGGCCATCATCGCCATGATCGCCGGCGGTGCGGCCATCATCGTTTTCGGCTTCCAGGCCGGAGGCTCAACTGTTGCGCCGGGCATCGGGAACCTTGTAGAGCACGGGGGATTCTTCCCGTTCGGCTTTGAGGGGCTGCTCGCATCCTTCGCCGTCGTGATGTTTGCGTTCGGTGGGATCGAGACGCTCGGCATCACAGCCGGAGAGGCGGCCAACCCCAAACAGGTCATCCCCAAGGCCGTCAATACTGTTCCGGTGCGCGTCCTGCTGTTCTACGTCCTGACGCTGGCGGTACTCATGAGCCTCTTCCCTTGGGACGGGATCGGCAGCAATGGCAGCCCCTTCGTCCAGATCTTCAGCGGGCTGGGCATCCCGGCGGCACCGCACATCCTCAACGCCGTGGTGATCACCGCGGCGCTGTCCGCTATCAACAGCGACATCTTCGGCGCCGGTCGCATCCTCTTCGGCCTGTCCCGCCAAGGCCACGCTCCCTCCGTCTTCGGCAAAGTGTCCAGGCACGGCGTCCCTTGGATGACGGTGGTGATCATGGCCGCGATCCTCCTGGTGGGCGTGGTCCTCAACGCCGTCATCCCGGAGAACGTTTTTGTCCTCATTGCCTCCATCGCCACCTTCGCCACCGTCTGGGTGTGGGTGATGATCCTCGCCTCGCACGTCGCCATGAAGCGGGAAATCGCGCGGGCTGGCCTGCCGCCGTCGGAATTCCCTTCGCCGTGGTGGCCCGCCGCCTCCCTTCTCACCATCGCCTTTATGGCGCTGGTGATCGCGGTCCTGGGTGCGTTCGAGGACTCGCGCATCGCGCTCTACGTGGGCGGGACCTGGCTGGCGCTGCTGGTCCTGGCGTACCGGCTGTGGGTAAGGGGTGACGGACGACGGCGGGCGGAGCTTGTGGACGAGACCTCGCCGCTGCCGGTGGTCACCACAGGCCCCTAAAGCAAAGAACCTCCAGGCCCAACGCCCACCCGACGCTCTCTCACTTAATACCGGTTATGACCCAACGCTCGCTCACTCGCTTGAGGAAAGTGAGAGAGCGTTGGCCCAGATAGCGCGTTAAGTGAGAGAGCGTCGGGGCTGCGCGGGGGATGGGGTCAGGCAGCCGCAGCGGCCGCGCGCACAGCCTCGGACAGCGACGTTGCCGGGCGGCCGATCAGCCTGCGCAGGTCCCCGGTGCTGACAAGGAGGTCGCCCCGGGCAATGCCGAGATCGGAATCGGCCAGGATGTCCGCGAATGCTTCCGGCACTCCGAACCCGGCCAGCATTCCGGCGTATTCCGGCGCGGGAAGGTCCTGGTAGATGATGGCCTTGCCGGTGGCAGCGGTGATTTCGGCCGCAAGGTCCGCCATGCTGAAGGCGTTGTCACCGCCCAGTTCGTAGATCCTGCCCGCCTGGTCTTCGGCGACGAGCACAGCAGCAGCGGCGTGGGCATAATCAACGCGGGACGCTGCGCTGACCCTGCCGTCTCCGGCGCTGCCGGCCAGGCCACCCTGTGCCAGCGTGCCGGGCAGCTGGTCCGTGTAGTTCTCCAGGTACCAGCCGTTGCGCAGGAGGACGAAAGGAACGCGGGACTCCCGCAAAATAGCTTCCGTGGCCTGGTGCTCAGCCGCCAGCCTCATGCCCGTGGTGTCGGCATTGGCGATGCTGGTGTAGGCCAGCAGCTCAACGCCCTCTGCCTTAGCCGCCTCGATCACTGTGCGGTGCTGCTCCACCCGGTGGCCCACCTCGCTGCCGGAGATGAGGAGCACCTTTTGGGCGCCCTTCAGGGCTGCCGCCACTGAACGGGCATCTGCGTAGTCCATGGCCTTGACCCGAACGCCCCTCTCGGCGAAGCCGGCCAGCTTTTCCACGGAACGGCCCGCAGCCACGATGTCCTCCGCGGGAACGTTGCGCTCCAGCAGTGCTTCGACGACGTGGCGGCCCAGCTGGCCCGTTGCTCCGGTGATGACGATGCTCATGAAAATTCCTTCCGATGGGGTGTCTGTCATGGTTCACAACCACACCCATTCCGGAATACTTCCCGAAAGAGAGTACGCACTTTAAGGTAAGGTACTGACATGAAAGTTAGTGCCGCCAGGACCGCCGTGCAGGCGGCGCCCCTTCCCGTGGCCCTTGCCGACGGCGTCTTCCCGGCGGGGTGTCCCAGCAGGACAGTGCTGGACCACATCACCAGCAAGTGGGGCGTCCTGATCCTGCTCGCCCTGTCCGAGGGTGAGCAGCGGTGGAGCGACCTGCGGCGCCGGGCGGAGGGAATCAGCGAAAAGATGCTGGCCCAGACGCTTAAGACGCTGGAGCGGGACGGCCTGGTCCGCCGGGAGGCGCAGCCGGTGATTCCGCCGCGGGTGGACTACAGCCTCACCGAACGCGGCTACGAATTGAGTGCCCTGCTGGTTCCGCTGGTGGCGTGGGCCTTCGAGAACGCGGACGACATCGTCAACGGCCAACGTTGAACCAGGGGATCCGAAGGCAAGTGTCGGCGCCGCCAGGAAATGAGTACTTGTTACTGGTGTGACTGATGTGAATAGCGCCTAGCTTAGGCGTAAGGTGCTTAGCCGGAATGGGAGGGCCGCCCTCTGCTGGGAGCGTTCCGGCAACCTGCACCGCGGGTGAGCGGCCTCTGCCGCTTTCGAGGAGTGGTACGCATGGTCAAAACCGTTGTCCTGGACCCGTCCAGCCTGGGCCAGCCCGTCAGCCTGGGCCACGTGCTGGTGCAGGCATGGAACCGGATTACAAGGTCCTTCGCCCCCCGGTCTCCCTACAAAATCGGTGATGCCGTAGTGGCGGACGACCCCTTCAAGGGGCGCCGCGAGGGATTGGTGGTGTTTCTGCAGGGCACTTCCGTGGGTGTGGACACCGTCCACGGCGTGTTCTTCTACGACCACCGGCAGCTCAAAAAGCTGGACTAGCCCCGCGGGCCGGCCCAGCTTTTTGGGTGCCAAACAGAGCCCTGCTAGCGCGCCGACCAGCCGCCATCCATGGTGTAGCTGGCGCCGGTCACCATTCCGGCGTGGTCGGACGCCAGCCAAGCGACCAGGGAGGCCACTTCTTCCGGCTCCACGAGACGCTTGATGGCGGACTCGGTCAGCATGATTTTCGCCAGCACCTCGGCTTCGGGGATGCCGTGGACCTTGGCCTGGTCTGCTATCTGCGACTCCACCAAGGGCGTGCGCACGTAGCCCGGGTTGATGCAGTTGGAGGTGACGCCGTGTGCCCCGCCCTCGAGCGCCGTCACCTTGCTCAGCCCTTCCAGCCCGTGCTTGGCCGAAACGTATGCGCTCTTGAACGGGGACGCCCGTATTCCATGTACCGAAGAAAGATTGATGATCCGGCCGAAGTTGTTGGCATACATGTGCGGCAGCGCCGCACGGATCAGCAGGAACGGCGCCTCAAGCATGAGGGTGACGAGACGGCGGAAGTCGGCCGGCTCAAACTCCTCGATGGGGCTGATGCGCTGGATTCCTGCGTTGTTCACCAGGATGTCGCAGTCCAGGCTGAGGGCCGAGAGGGAATCCACGTCCAGCAGGTCCACGGCCCAGGAGGTGCCCCCCACCTCGTCCGCGAGTGCTGCCGCAGCCTCCTCATCTACGTCCGCGATCACCACTTTGGCCCCCCGCGCGGCGAGGGCGCGGACACTGGCAGCGCCGATGCCGCCTGCTCCACCGGTAACCAGTGCCTTGCGGCCGTTCAGCGTGTTTTCCATTAACCCAGCCTTCCAGTTCAAAAATTGTCAACGAACCGGCCTGCTCCGGCAGCACCGGAGCAGGCCAAACCCAAGCAGCTCAGCGCGTGGCGGCTGCTACCGCCAGGCCTTCGCGTTCGGCGTCGGCCCTGTCCACGTCCTCAAGGGCTATGCCCTTGGTTTCCTTGAGGCTCAACACCGCCACGATGGTGACGGCACATGCCACCAGCAGGTAGATGGCGGTGGGAACCCATGAGCCGGTGTCCTTAAGCCACTGGGTGGCCAGGAGCGGGGCCAGCGAGCCGGCGACGATCGAGGTGACCTGCGAGCCCAGCGACACCCCTGCGTAGCGCATCCGGGTTGGGAAGAGCTCGGCCATGATGGCGGGCTGCCCGGCATACATGAACGCGTGCAGGCACAGGCCGATGGTCACCGCGAGCACAATAATGACCGCATTCTTCGTGTCGAACATGGGGAAGGCGAAGAAGGGCCAGGTGGCGCCGGCGACGGCACCGATGAGGTAGACCGGCTTCCGGCCCCAACTGTCCACAAGCCGTCCCACCTGCGGGATCACCAGGAAGTGGATGACGTGGGCAATCAGCAGGGCGAACAGGAGCGAGGAAGTGTCGTATTTGTGGACGCTCTTGAGGTAGACGATCGCGAAGCTGACCACCAGGTAGTACATGATGTTCTCCGCGAAGCGCAGCCCCATGGCCTGCAGGATGCCCTTGGGGTACTTGCGGACCACCTCAAAGACGCCGTAGCTGACGGCCTGCTCCTGCTCCACCAGTTCCTTGGCCTTCAGGAAGATGGGCGCTTCAGTGACGTGGGTGCGGATGTAGTAGCCGACGAAGACGATCACGGCCGAGAGCCAGAAGGCCACCCGCCAGCCCCAGCCCAGGAATGCCTCCTGGCTGAGGGTGGAGGACATGATGTACAGCACCAGGGTGGCCAGCAGGTTGCCCACCGGAACGGCGGACTGGGGCCAGCTGGACCAGAAACCGCGGGACTTGTTGGGGCTGTGCTCGGCAACGAGAAGCACGGCGCCACCCCATTCGCCGCCCAGCGCGAAGCCCTGGATAAAACGGAGGAACACCAGCAGCGCCGGTGCGAGGTACCCGATCTCGGCGAAGCCCGGGAGGCAGCCCATCAGGAAGGTGGACACACCGATGATCACGATGGTGAGCTGCAGGGTGGGCTTGCGGCCCAGCTTGTCGCCGATCTGGCCAAAGACGATGCCGCCGAGCGGGCGGGCGACGAAGCCCACGGCGTAGGTGATGAAGGCCTGGATGATGCCGTCCAGCTCGTTGCCGGTTGCAGGGAAGAAGTACTTGCCGAACACGAGGGTTGCTGCGGTGGCGTAGAGGAAGAACTCGTACCATTCCACGACGGTGCCAACCATGGAGGCTGCGACGATCTTCTTGAGGCCGGCGCCCTTAGGGGCGGCCTCGGCCGATGATGCAGAGCGCTGTCCTACGCTCATATGTTTTCTCCTTAGTGTCCACGTCGACACGCGCTGTGATCCACAGCACTCAATGGGCTCAGATGAGTATTGCCGCAGAAACTTTCCGATTCAATGGCCAAACGGGCACCCTTTGTGTGCAGAATTGCAGATATGGAAACTAATCCGGACGACTTGCTGGTCCTGCTGGCCGTCTCACGGTCAGCGAAATTCACGACGGCGGCACAATCCTTGGGACTGAACCACACCACCGTGTCCCGCCGGATAGCCGCTTTGGAGAAGTCGCTGGGCGGCAGGGTGCTGGCACGGGCAGCGGGCGGCTGGGAACTGACCGACCTGGGCACCCGGGCGGTGCAGGTAGCTGAACAGGTGGAGGCGGCGATGGGTTCGTTGGGACCTGCCGGCAAGGAACCGGACCCTATTACCGGCGTCGTACGCATGACCGCGACGGACGGGTTCAGCGCCTACATCGCTGCTCCTGCCGTGGCGCGGCTGCGGCGGAACCACCCGGGGCTGTGTGTAGAGGTGGTGACCATGACCAGGCGGGCGCTGCAGCAGCGCTCGGGGCTGGACATTGAAGTAGTGGTCGGCGAACCGCAGGTGCACCGGGCCGAAGCGGTGCGGCTGGGCGAGTACATGCTGGGGATGTACGCCTCGCGGGCCTACCTCGCCGAGCACGGAACCCCGGCCAGCGTGGCCGAACTCAACGAGCACCCGCTGGTCTATTTCGTGGATTCGATGCTGCAGGTGGACGACCTCGACGCGCCGCGCCGGCTGGTGCCCGGGATGCGGGACGGCGTGACGTCCACCAACGTCTTTGTCCACGTGGAGGCAACCCGGGCCGGAGCCGGGATCGGCTTCCTGCCCTGCTTCATGGGCGACCTCCACGACGACCTGGTCCGCCTCCTGCCCACCGAAATCGCCGAACTGCTGCCCTACTGGATGGTGCTTCGGCCGGACTCGCTGCGCAGGCCTGCGGTGGCGGCAGTAGTCCAGGCGCTCCGGGAACAGGTGGCCGCGCACCGGGAAAAGCTGCTGGGCCGGGGCAAACCCTCCTCCATTGCTCCGTAACTGCCGTTTTCAGGCCTCAAAACGGCAGCTACGGAGCAATGGACGGGGCGGGCGGGTCGTGGCGGACCGGGGCTCCGGCCGCGAAGGCCCTGACCTGCGCGTCGTCCCACAGGTGCGCCGGGACGGCACCGCCCAGGAGCCGCCGGGCCAGCTTCGGATCGTCGCCGAACGGTGTATCGCTGCCGGCCATCACCATGTTGCCGTAGCGCCGGCCCTTGAGCATGGCCGGGTCCGCGATGATGACGGTGTGCTTGAAGGAAGCCGCGATGGTGGCGGCATCCTCCCGGGCGTTTTTCAGGTCCGGGGCGTCACCGGAGTTCACCACATACAGCCCGCCGGGCGCCAGGACGCGCTTAATGTGCTGGTTGAACTCGGCAGTGGTCAGCGGGCGCGGGGTCACGGCCCCGGCGAAAACATCCCGGATGATGAAGTCGCGCGTATCCGCCGTCAAGGTTTCGGTGACTTCCCGGGCCTCCCCAACGCGGATCCGCAGCAGCGGCGCCTTGGGCAGGTCGAACCAGCCGCGCACGTACCCGGCCAGCTTGCCGTCCAGCTCCACCACCACCTGCCGGGCGTCCGGGTAGACGGCATGGAAATAGCGGGCCAGCGAGCAGGCGCCGCCGCCCAGGTGCAGGCCGCGCAGCTTTGGGGCCTCACGTTTCTGCACGCCGCCGGAGGAAGCGCCCGACGGCGGCCAGCGGGACTCGATGAGCGCGGCCATCCAGCGCATGTACTCGAAGTCCAGGAACAGCGGGTCCGCCAGGTCGATGTGCGAGCTCATGACGCCGTTGATCTTCAGGAGCCAGCCTGTGGAGTTGTCCTGGTCCGCGATCAGCTCGCAGTCCCCGGTGTCGATGTAGTAGACACCCTCCACCGGACCGTTCGGACGGGTCCCCTTCGGCACTTCCACCACGCCCGCCGCCGGACGGCTGCCGCGGCCCCCCGGTTTTCCGCGTTTCGCCATTACCCGTGCCCCGCTTCAGTCCGACCAACCAGTTCGAACCTCCAACCCTAGTTGGTCTGCACGGCCCCTTCACCTTCGCGGATCCGGTTCACCACGGCAGTGGTGGAGCGCTCCGCCACGTAATCCAGGATGGCCACCCGGCCCCCGTACTCCTCCACGGCCGGGGTTTCGGCCAGCATCTCCGGGGTGTAGTCCCCGCCCTTGGCGTACACCTCGGGCCGCAGCTGCCGGATCAGCGGGGCCGCGGTGGGGGTATCGAAGACGGTCACGTAGTCCACGCAGCTCAAGGCCGCCACCACCGCAGCCCGGTCCGCCACCCCGTTGATGGGCCGTCCCGCGCCCTTGAGCCGCCGGACGGAGCCGTCACTGTTGAGCGCCACCACCAGGATGTCGCCCAGCTGCTTGGCCTGGTTGAGGTACCGGGTGTGGCCGCTGTGCAGCACATCGAAGCAGCCGTTGGTCAGCACGATCCGCTGGCCCTCGGCCCGGTGCAGTTCCAGCTGCCGTTCCAGTTCATCCGCACCCAGGGCGGTGTCCGCGAATGCCTTCAGGTAGCGGCTGAGCTGTGCCGTGCTGCAGACGGACGTGCCTGGCTGGTGCACCACCACGTCCGCAGCGGACTGCGCCAGGTCCAGGCCCGCCGTCAACGGCAGGCCCGCTGAGCGGGCCAGGGTCAGGGCGGCCACAAAAGTGTCGCCGGCTCCCGACGCCTGCTTCTCCGCCGCCGGACGGGCCCACGTCCGGTGCGTGACGCCGTCGGGCCTTAGCAGGACGGTGCCGTCACGGTCCAGCGTGACCACCACCGCCCTTGCGCCCGTAGCCTGCAGCAGCTCATCCGCGTGCCTGCCCACCTCGGCCACCCTGTCCTGCCCCTCGGGCAGCCGCACGTCCAGCATCCGCGCCGTTTCCTGCGCGTTGGGCGTCACCAGGTCCGGACGGAGCGGCGCCCAGGGTCGGGGATCGTGCGAATCAACCACCAGCAGGGGGCGCCCTTCGCCATCCCCGCGCCCTTTGCCCGCCAGGGCCTCTTCCAGGCCACGGCGGACAGGGTCCGCCAGGACGCCGGTGCCGTAATCGCAGACCAACACCGAGTCCTGGTGCTCGACGGCGGCCCGCACCGACGCGGCCAGCTCCGCCAGCGCTTCGACGGGCACGGACTTGGCCGCGTCGTCGATGCGCAGCATCACCTGGCCGCCGCTGCTGATCCGGATCTTGGTGGTGGTGACCATGTCCGGGTGGTCCAGCAGGTAGGTGACGTCGATCCCCGCCGCCACCAGCTGGTTCCGGAGGTCCGCGCCGGCGTCGTCCGTTCCGATGATGCCGGCAACGGACACCCTCGCCCCGAGGGCGGCCAGGTTCATTGCAGTGTTGGCCGCCCCGCCGGGCACTGACTCGCGGGACTGGATGTCCACGACCGGTGCGGGTGCCTCACGGCACAGCCGCTCGATGCTGCCGCTCCACCAGCCGTCCAGCATCACGTCACCAATCACCAGGATGGCCGGCTTTTCCGCCGCCAGCCGACCGGGAAGCCACTCGGCGAGTGCCCGCTGCTGCGAGAGGTCCCCGGCTTCCGGCAACGTGCTCACGACCGGTCCTTGCGGGGGTCCGCGGCCGGCGGCGCTGCTATGTGCACTACTTTCACCCGGCTGAATTCATCCAGCAGTTCCGGGCCGTAGCCGAAACCGGCGCCGCTGATGCCGCGGGGCTGGGCCGCGCCGCCGGGGGCACCGCCGAACACCTCGTTGATCTTGACGGTGCCCACGGGAAGGGCGGCCACCGCCTGCTGGATGTGGGCGATATTGCCGGACAGGACCGTGGCAGCGAGTCCATACCTGCCGCTGCACGCGAGCCGCAGGCCGTCGTCGAACGTTTCCACCACCTGCACCGGGGCAACCGGCCCGAACGTTTCTTCCCTCATGACCTCCATCGCCTCGGTGCATCCGGTCAGCACCGTGGCTGGGTAGAAGGAGCCCGGACCGTCCGGAAGGGCGCCGCCCTCCACAGCGTGGGCGCCCTGCTGCAGCGCGTCGGCCACGTGGGCGTGGACGGCGTCCCGCATCCGCCCGTCCACCAGCGGGGCCACCGTGCTGTTGCCGTTGCGGAGTGCTGCCTCCGCCTCCAGGGCGGCACAAAACTCGGTGGCGATGTCCTCGTGGACGTAGATCCGTTCAACCGCCACGCAGATCTGGCCGCTGTTGCTGAAGGCACCGATTGCCGCCTGCTCCGCCGCCCACACAGGATCGACGTCGCGGTCCACCAGCAGGGGATCGTTCCCCCCGTTTTCCCGGATGACATGCGCGCCGGTCAGGGCTCCGGCCGTGGCAATGCGGGCACCGGCGGCGCTGGAGCCCACGTGCGCGATGACGTCCACTTCCGCCTGTGCCAGAAGCGCGCCAACGCCTGCTCCGCCCGAAATTGTCTGGAAGGCGCCCGGCGGGAACGCCGGCGCCAGGACCTCCCCCAGGGCTTCGCCGAGCCGCGGGCAGCGTTCGCTGGGTTTGTGGATCACCGTGTTGCCGGTGACCAGCGCCGCGCCGATCAGGCCGCACGCCACCGCCACGGGATCATTCCACGGGGTGAGGAGCGCTGCCACTCCCCGCGGCTCCGCCACCGTGTAATCCGAGGCCAGCGCATTGCCGCGAAGACTGAGTCCGCGGTGGACCGGACCGAGTTCGGCATACTGCTCCAGGGTGGAAACTCCGGCAGCGATCCCCGCCAGCGACTCGTCCACCGGCCGGCCCGTTTCGCTGGCATTCAGTCCAGCCAGTTCCCGGGCGGCAGCCTCGAGCGCACGTGCTGCCGCCTTGAGCGCGGCCCCCCGCTCAGCCGGGGCCGTGGAAGCCCAGTCCGGCGAAGCGCTGCGTGCTACCTCCACCGCCCGGGCCACGGCGTCCGGTTCGGCCTCGGGCACGGTCCAGAGGACCTCGCCGGTGCGCGGGTTGCGGATGGTGATTCCGGCCGGCGCGGCTGATTTTTGGTCCGTTGTTGTTTCGATGGCAGTGGTAGGCATGGTGTCCCTCCCGTCGTTTCCGGTCTGGTGGTCTGTTGCCTTTAGGGCCAGGAGCCCTCTTCCTCGTGGCAGATCAGCATTTCGCGGACCTCGCAGCCCGTGGGCTGGTTTAGCGCGAACAGAATGGCCTGCGCCGTATTGGCGGGGTCGTTGAGGCGGGAATCGTCCTGGGGCTTGTACTGCTCGGTGCGGTCATCAAAGAAGCGCGTCTTCATGCCGCCGGGGATCATGGTGGTCACGCCAATCTCTCCGCCGGTCTCGGCAGCGAGCGCGTGGCTGAAGCCCACCACGCCGAACTTCGAGGCGCAGTAGGCCGTCGCATCGGCCACCGCGCGCTTGCCCAGGGTGGAGGCAACGGTCACCACCCGGCCGTGGGTCGCCTTGAGGTAGGGCAGCGCAGCCCGGACGACGGACACCGTGCCCATCAGGTTGACGCCGATCACCTTCTCCCACTCGGTGGCTTCGACGTCGGCCAGCTTGCCGCAGCGGTCGATGCCGGCTGCGGTGACTACGGCTTCCAGTCCCCCCAGCGATTCGGCGGCTTCCTTGACGGCGGCTTCCACGGCCGCACGGTCCGCGACGTCCACTTCAAAGGCCTTCACGCCGGAGACGTTGCTGATGTCCCGGTCCAGCACCACGGGCGTGCCGCCCGCCTTGAGGACGGCGTCGACGACGGCGGCCCCCAGTCCGGAGGCACCTCCCGTTACGAGCACGCGGCCGGGGGTGTTCGGGGCAGTCACATTCACTTCTGCAGTCATGGTGTTCCTTTCACTGGGGAATACAAACTTTGGGGCGGGTGGGCGGCCGGCGGCCGGTCAGCTCACCTTGGCGAGGGCGTGGGCCAGTCCGGTGGTGGAACGGGCGGGGTGGTAGGGAACGGTTAGGCAGCGCCCGCCCCACTTCTCCACGAGGTCGGCCTCCGGGAGGCGGGCGCCCTTGTAGTCGCCGCCCTTGACCCAGATGTCGGGGCGAAGGCGCTCCAGGGCCGCTTCCGGGGTGTCTTCATCGAAGATCATCACGGCGTCCACGCATTCCATGGCCAGCAGCAGCTCGGCCCTGTCCTGTTGGCCGATGATGGGCCGGTCCGGGCCCTTGAGCCGGCGCACCGAATCATCGGAGTTGAGGCAGACGATCAGGCAGTCCCCCAGTTCGCGCGCGGCCGCAAGGGACCTGACATGGCCTGCGTGCAGGAGGTCGAAGCAGCCGCCGGTCGCCACTACCTTGCCGCCGTTGTCCCGCACCACCCGGGCCAGCAGGAGCGGTTCGCTGATCCGCCGCTTGCCGCCCACAGGGGTCGGGGGCCTCAGCGGTGCCGCAATCGGGGCGTCGGAGCCGGCGTCGGAAGCGGCTTCGGCGTCGCGGCCGGAACCGGGGTCCGGCAAGGCGGACACTCCCCCGTTGGCCAGGAAGTCGGCGGCATCATGGACTGCGAGCCTGGCGGCCTCCCCGAGGTCCCTGCCCGCCAGGAGGTGCACGGCCAGGCTGGCCGCGAGCCGGTCGCCCGCACCGCAGGGATCGCCCGCTTCCACCCGGGGCGCCGGCACGGCATCCGGGGAATTACCGCCCGCCCGCAGCAGCACCGCGCCGTGTTCGCCCTTGGTGACCAGGACGGCGCGGCTTTGCCAGTGCTCCAGCAGGATTCTGCCGGCCTGGACAGACGGGTCCTCCGGCTGGCGCTCCGGCGAATGCCCTTCCAGCCCGTGGACATCCCGGCGAGGGCCGCCGGGCACCGGGGCCTGCCGGCGTTCCCCCGCCAATGCCTGGGCCGCTTTGCTGGCCTCTGCGAGGTTGGGGGTCACCACGGCGACGCCCGGCACGGGATCCGGGCCGGCGGGATGCGGATCCCAGATGATGGGGATGGTGCCGGCCAGCCGGGCCAGGAGGTCGCGGAGCTGCGGATTTGCCGCCAGGCCCCTGCCGTAGTCGGCCACGACAATCGTGCCAGCCATCTCGACGGCGCGGAGCATGGCCGGGCTGGCGTCCGGGATGGGGACCTCCCCGCAGCCCTGGTCGAAGCGGACCACCGGGTGCGATCCTGCCCTGACCCGGGTCTTGACCGGCGAGGCATAACCGCTGGGACCGGAAACGAGCCGCACTCCGGTGAGGTGCGATTCCAGCTGCCGGCCGGCGTCGTCATCGCCCAGGACCGTCACCAGCGTCACGGGCCAGCCGTCCTGGGCGAGCATCCGCGCCACCAGGCCCGCACCGCCGGCACGCCGCTTCACGCCGGAAACGTCCACTACGGGAACGGGCGCATCGGGGCTGAGCCGGGTGGCGTCGCCGGACAGGTCCACGTCCAGCATGACGTCGCCCACCACGACGATCCTCATGGCCGGCCTCCCCGCAGTGACAGGGCGGCATCGGCGCCGCTGCGCCGGCCCACTTCCAGGTCAAAGGCGCGGCACATCGCATGCAGGGCGATCAGGTGCCCTTCCTGGGCGTTGGCGTTGAGGGCGTCGACCATCACGGCTTCATCGCAGGCATCGGCCAAGGGATTGGGGCCGACGCCGGTCAGCGCCCAGGTGGTGATGTTCAGCCGGGCGGCAACTTCCGCCGCGCGCAGCAGGTTGGCGCTCTTGCCGCTGGTGGACAGCAGCATGAGCACGTCGCCGGACCGGCCGTGCGCGCGCACCTGCCGCGCGAAGACGTCGTCGAAGCCGTAGTCGTTGGCGATCGCGGTTACTGCCGAGGATTCGGCATGCAGCGAGATCGCGGAGAAAGGGACGCGTTCGCCGTCGAACCTGCCCACTAGCTCGGCAGTCAGGTGTTGCGCTTCAGCCGCCGAACCGCCGTTTCCGGCTGCGAGCAGCCGCTGCCCGCGCAGCAGGCGCTGGGCCAGCTCCAGGCCCCAGGCGGCAAGGCGGCTGGACTGGCTCCGCAGCGAATCCAGCGCCGGCATCACGTTGTCCAGGTGCGTCAACACGATGTCCGAGCTGACCGGGTCCACAAAGCCGGATCCGGGCAGCGCCGCGGGCAGGGCCGGCGGGGCGGCCAACATCCGCAGGTCGGTTTCACGAAGGGACCATTCCGCCGTCACAGTGCCGCTCCTTCCATCGGGGCAAGGCTGGCGGGAGCCCCTGCCATCGCCAGCTGATAGGCCTTTTCGGTCTCGGCGGCCACCCGGTCCCATGAGTACCTGGTGCGGGCCCGGAGCTTGCCCGCATTTCCGAGCTCCGCCCGCAGCGTGGGGTTGTCCAGCAGCATGGCAAGGGCGGACGCGATGGCCTCGGGATCCCGCGGCGGCACGTGCAGCCCGGTCCCGTGGTCCACCACGGTGTCACGGAGGCCGCCCACGGCCGCGGCCACCACCGGGACGCCGCAGGCCATGGCCTCCAGCGGAACAATGCCGAAGGGCTCATACCAGGGGGCGCACACCACGGCATCGGCACTGCGGAAAATCCCCGGCATCGCCCCCCGCGGCACCTGGCCCTGCAGCCTCACCTGCTCCGAGACCCCCAATTCGGCCGCAAGGTCCATCAGGCGGCGCACTTCGGGATCGGCATGGAGCGCCCCGGAGTCCCCGCCGCCGCCCACTATCAGGAGCTCGACGTCGTCGAACCCCGCCTCGCACAGGTACGGCAGCGCCTTGATCACCAAATCCACGCCCTTGCGCGGCACCAGGCGGCCCACCGACAGGATGCGGTGCCGGCGCGCGCGGGCATCCACGGGTCCCTCAGCGGAGAAAAAGCCCAGGTCCACACCGCAGGGGGCGATCGAGATCTTGGCGGTGCTGATGCCCATGGCCTTGAGCTCAAACACCTCGTCCGAGCAGGTGGCAATGATCCGGTCCGCGGACCGGCCCACGCCTGGTTCAAGCCAGCGGCGTTCCTGCGGGCTGGTGTCCTCTGCGCCCTGGTGCCGCCGCTTGACGGTGCCGAGGGCATGGAAGGTCTGGATGACGGGAATGCGGTACCCGGCATCCGGGCGCCTGGCTGCGTCCAGGGCGGCCAGGCCGGACATCCAGAAGTGGCCGTGCACCACATCCGGCGGCCGCCGGCTCCAGTCCCCGGCCACGCCGTCGGCCAGGTCGCCCATGAAGGGCAGCAGTTCGTCCTTGGGAACATGGCGCGGCGGTCCCGCATCCACGTGGACCACCTCAAGCCGGCTGCCCACCCGGACCCTGGCGTGAAGCCCCGTTGCATCCCTGCGGGTGTAGACAGTCACGTGGTGCCCCCGCCTGGCAAGGGCTTCGGACAGCGCCGCGACGTGCACGTTCTGCCCGCCGGCGTCCACTCCGCCGAGTGCCGCCAGGGGACTGGCGTGCTCGGAAATCATCGAGATTCTCATGGGGTCTTCCTCTCCCGCGCCGGAACAAGGATCCGCTCGTCCGGGCGTTCGTTGTGGCGGTGGCTGGACTTGATGACAACGAGGTCCGCCAGGACCTCATCCCAGCGGTCCTGGAACCTGCCCAGGCCGTAGCGTTCCAGTGCAGCCTCGCGGGCGGCGACGCCCCGCCGTCGTGCTTCCTCCGGATTGGCCACCAGCCGCTGCGCGCAGCGGAGCAGTTCGTCGATGTCGGCAGAGACGGCGCCGGCTTCCGGCGGCACCGCGCGGGGCGCTTCGGTGGTGGCCAGGGCAACCACCGGCATGCCCAGGTGCATGGCCTCCAGGAGGGACAGCCCCAGGGAGGTCCAGCGCATCGGGTGGATGTACACCCGGCACCTGGCCAGTTCACGGTGCAGTTCCCGGGTCTTCAGGTCGCCCCTCGGGGTCAGCCGGGACTCTGCTATCCCGGTGGCGGCGGCCAGGCCGTCGGTCTTCATGCCAAAGACCTGCAGCGGCGCCACCGACGCGAAGGCGGGCAGCAGGTCCGTTCCGGTAACGCGGCCGCGCCGGATGGGTTCATTCACCACCACCCCCAGTTCGGGCAGTTCCCCCGTGTAGAGCTGTCCGGGGTCCGGGATTCCGTGCTCGACCACCGTTGCAGCCGCAGAGCCGTTGTCCCAGGCCAGCCTGTTGAAGTGCGTCACGTGGACCAACGGGATGCTGCGCTGGTCCGCAAGCGGGTGGCGGGTATTGGGGAAATCGCCCTTGGGGGTGTTGTGCTCCACGTACACGGCAGGCAGGTCCGCGCCTGGCCGGCGGCCCAGCAGCCGGGCAACTTCGTCGATTTCTTCCGGGCGTTGAAGGACGACGGCGTCAACCTCCTCCGGGTCCAGCGCTGCGAGGTCCACCTCCCGCACAGATGCCGGCCAGTCCCTGCCGGCACGGCCAAGCCCCCAGGGTCCGCCGCCCGGCAGGACGGGAAGGAGGTACTCATGACGGCCGCGCACAAAGGCGTCCGTCCAGGAACCGTGGACATGCCAGAGCAGGATCTTCATCTGTTGCGGGCCTTTCTACGGGTGCTGACGTGGGTACTGAAAGAGCTCACTCCGCCCATCAGGCGCTCCACCGCCGCCACCACGTCCTCGGGGGAAACGGAGTCCAGGCAGGGGTGGCCCGGGACCGGGCAGACGCGGGCGCGGGTCATCCGGCAGGCTGCGTTCTGGTCCCCCAGGAGTTCCAGCGGAACCCCGTACGGCGCCCAGCGGATGGCCGGAACCACCGGCGAAAAGAGGCAGGCAACGGGTGTGCCCACGGCGGCCGCGAGATGCGCCGGACCGGTGTTGCCGGTGACCACCGCCTCCGCCCCTGCCATGACACCGGCCAGTGTGTGCAGGTCCGTTCGGCCGCCAAGGTCCAATGCTGAGGGCCCGGCCACCGTGGCGGTCAGCGACGTTTCCCCCGGACCGCCCGTCACCACCACGCGGTGCCCTGCGCCTTGGAGGAGTTCGACGGCGGCCGCGTGGTGCAGCGGCGGCCAGGCCCTCGCGGGAACGGCCGCGCCGGGGTGGACCACCACATAAGGCTCCCCGCCCACCAGGTCCCGGACATCCGGCACGGATGCCAGGTGCAGCTTGCCGTCGTCGCCGGCCGGGAGCCTGAAGCCGGCGGCCTCGGCGATGCCCAGGGCGCGTTCCGCCTCGGGCTGGTCCTCGGGGAAGTCCTCCCCCGGTTTGAGCCGGACGTCCAGGAGGGATCCCGCGTAGTCAGTGGAAGCCCCCGTGATGCGCTCAACGCCCGCCAGCCGCAGCAAAAGCGCCAGCGGAAGGGGCGACTGATGGAAGGAGGTGAGGATGACGGCTTCGGTAATCCTGGAGTTCCGGACATACTCAATCAGCCTGTCGGCGTGCGGTCCGGTCATCTTTGGGGCGGGATTCATGATCCACGGGCTGTCCCAGCTGTAGACCTCAGCGGCTCCCGGCAGCACGCCGGCCGCCGCCTCCCCCTGCCTGCCGCACAGCAAGACGACGTGGTTGGGCCTGCTGCCGTCCGGGATCCTGCCGTTGGCTACGGCCCTGACTGCAGGACCGGCCAGCAGGACGTCGCCCATGCTGTCCAGGCGCGCCACCAGGACGCGCCCCATTACCGCCCCTCCTGCAGCAGGAGCACGGCGCCCGCAAGGTCCTGCGCCACCAGGCGGGCTTCAGCCACTTCACCGGCAAGGGTCACGTGCGTCGGGACCAGCACTCCAGTGGCGCCGGCTGCCTCCGCGGCCCGCACGTCCGCGCCGATGTCACCGATCAGCGCGGCCTCAGCCTCCCGGATGCCGAGTTTCCGGCATGCGCTGTGGACCATGCCCGGCGCCGGCTTCCGGCAAGGGCAGCCATCCTGCTCGGCATGGGGACAGACTTCCCACACGTCGAAGGGGCCCAGCAGTTCGTCCACCCTTGCATTGACACTGGCCACTTCGGCGGCAGTGATCATGCCGCGGGCAATGCCTGACTGGTTGCTGACGACGCCGGTGGCAATGCCCTCGGACCGCAGGGCGTCAAGCACGGCTTTGGCGCCGGGCATTGGCCGGACAAGGTCGGGGTTCCCGTTGTAGGGGACGTCGACCACCAGCGTTCCGTCCCGGTCGAAAAGGACAGCCCTGAGCCTGGATGTTGCGGTGCTTCCCATGCCCTCCCTGTTCCCCTCTGCCGCTGCCCCTAAACGGGGCCGGACGGTTTTCTCACCTGCCGGCCGCTTCTGGCGCCAAGCCACTGAGCAGGCAAGATAACGCTGCGATTGCCTGCTGCGGCTTCTCCCGTGCGTCCCGGGGAGGGCCGGCTTCGGTGCTCCGGCGGGAGCGTGGCTGCTACTTCTTCCTGGCCTGGGCGGTGCCCCTGCGGGCCGGGTTCCGGCCCGGCCAGGCAGGATTGCCCGGCCCGTGGAGGGCCCGCAAGCACGCTTCGGAGGCCGTTGCCCTACTTGCGCCATGGCTTCCGGTTCCGCGGACTGTTTTCCCTCGGACTGCGTCCAGTTCCCGCGGGTGCAAGCTTGCCTCAAGCCTTCGCTGGAGCTCCACCAGGACTTTGGCAAGGCGCCGTGAGACCTGCATCTGGGACATGCCCAGCCGCTTCCCCAGCTGCACCTGGGTCTCCTCGCAGAAGTAACGGCGGTAGAGGAGCTCCCGGTCCGCTGTGTCCAGGTCCTGGATCGCGTCGCGCAGGCAGGCGAGCTCCTCCAGGCGTTCCAGCGGCGTTTCGGGGCATGCCAGCACTTCACCGATGGACGGCGCGTCCGAATGCGGGTTGACGGCGTCCAGGGAGTCCGGGTGCATGCTGCTGGACGCCGAGATGGCCTCCTGCACTGCGGCCGGATCCTCATCCAGCACACCGGCAAGTTCGGCCACACTGGGGTTCCGTCCCAGCGACTGGGTCAGCTCCGGCTCGGCCCGGAACATCCGGGAACGCAGGTCCTGGATGTGCCTGGGCGGCCGGACCACCCAGGTGCGGTCGCGGAGGTACCGTTTGAGTTCCCCGGTGATGGTGGGGGCAGCGTAGGCGGGGAAGCTCTCGCCCTTTGACTGGTCAAAGCCGCGGGCCGCCTTGACCAGCCCCAGATAGGCCACCTGGTTCAGGTCGGCCCGCTCGCGTCCGCGGGCCTCGAAGCGGGCGGCCAGGGCCTCGGCCAGGTCCAGGTAGCCAAGCACAAGATCGTTTTCGAAGGTCTGGCGCAGCCGTCCCATTTTGGCCCGGGACGGGCTATTTCCCATGAATTCGGGCTGATGTTGGTGGGCGGCCGTAGTATCCGCGGCAAGTGCGGGAAGGTATTCGGGCATTGTCGTTGGTTCCCTCGGGTCGGGGGTCCGAAAGCCTGCGGCAAGACTCAGAAGAAGGAAATCATAAGGTTGCTTATAAAACAATCCCTCCCGGTTATAGGCTCGCCCTGTAAGCGGTACTAGCCGGCCACGCCAAGGAGTCCCTGCCAATGCACATCGCCATCACCGGAGCCAGCGGAAACGCGGGAACGGCCCTGCTGCGCAAGCTGCAGGCGGAGTTGTCCCAAAAACCGGGAAGCCTGCAGTTGACGGGGATCAGCAGGCGCCGCCCTGACACCAGCCGGGCACCCTATTCAGGGGTGGAGTGGCACACCCTTGACGTGGGCCTGGCGAGCGACCGGCCCCTGCTGGACGCTGCGCTGGCAGGAGTGGACGCCGTCGTTCACCTGGCATGGCAGATCCAGCCCAACCGGGACCTTGAGCTGCTGTACCGGACCAACGTCACCGGCACCAGGAACGTCCTTGCGGCAGCCGGGAAGGCCGGCGTGAAACAGGTGGTCTGCGCGTCGTCCGTGGGCGCCTACAGCAAGGCTCCCAAGGATCGCCGGACGGATGAGTCGTGGCCTGCCCGGGGCATGCCGGGTTCACACTACAGCCGGCACAAGGCGGAGCAGGAAGAAGCCCTGGACGCTTTCATGTCAGCGGAGCCGGGCATCTCCGTAGCCAGGCTGCGCCCGGCCCTGATCTTCCAGCGCGACGCCGGGAGCGAGATCGGGAGATATTTCCTGGGGCCGCTCATCCCAAGGCTCCTGCCGGGGAGGCTGCGGGTGCCTGTCCTGCCAGTCCCGGAGGACCTCATCTTCCAGGCGGTCCACGCCGACGATGTGGCTGATGCCTACTGGCGCGTCATTGACCAGCGCGCCTCCGGGGCATTCAACGTTGCAGCCGAACCCGTCCTGACACCCCAGGAACTTGCCCGCATCCTGCGGGCCCGAAGGATCCTGCCCATCCCCATGGGACTGCTCCACGCCGTCGTTGGTGCGGCATGGAGGCTGCGGCTCCAGCCCACAGACTCCGGGTGGATTGAGATGGCGGCCGGAGCCCCCGTCATGGACACTGGCCGGGCACGGCGGATACTTGGCTGGGAACCCCGGCTCTCATCCACCGAGGCAGTCACCGAGGTACTGGCGGGCATGGGAACGGGGGAAGGAGTTGCTCCCTCCCCCGTCCTGAAACCGAGGAACGTTCCTTCGCCCGCGGACTAGATGCCCGGGCGGGGATTCTGCCTGTCCCCGTGGGCACCCCCGGCAGGATTGGGGCCCTCGTTGCGCCGGCCGTCCCGGTCAACGTCGGCGCGGTCAACATCGGTGCGGTCCGCGTCGGTGCGCTCAGCGTCGGGGCTGGCTTCATCACGTAATGCCGGGCCCCCGGCAGTGTCAGCCCGGCCGCCTGCGGCGCCCTCACGGTTGGCACCCTCGCGGCTGGCGTGGCGGACATCTTCACGGTCGGCGTACTCACGGTCTGCATGGCCGGCACCGTCGCGGTGGGCACGGTCGCGCCGGTCGCCCCTGCCGTCGGGGTCCAAGGTGACGTCAGGGTCAAGCTCGTCGGCTTTGCGTGTCCGTTCGTTCACGTCGTCGCGGAGCGACTTGGCCTCCGTGGCCTGCTGGTCCGCCTGCTGGCGCAACCGCGCCGCATCCACCTGTGCCTGCTCCGCATCCGCCCTGGCCCGGATCGCCTTCGCTTCGCGCTCGCGGGCATCGAGCTCCTTGGCCTCGGCCTCGCGGCGGATTTCAGCCGCCTTCTCCCGATGTGCGTCATCCCGCTTCTGCTGCATCGCCTTGCGGCGCCGCCCGCTTGCCAGCAACAGCAGAACCACCAGCACCACCACAACGACGGCAACCAATACCCAAATCCATGGAGCTGTTTCCAACCTACCCACCACTTTCCACTTCGATGTACCCGGCAGGCGATCGCCTTACCGGCCGACTCTTTTGGAACCTAATGCAACTCGCTTAGCAAGGGTACTTACCTTTTATTAGTAATCATGCTTATTATTTTACGGCCAGTATTGCTGGTTCTTGATCAACAACCGGCCTTCTTGGAAAGAGAGAGCGAAGATGACAGAGAACCAATGGCCCGAGGACCCCGCCTACACGGCCCCGCCGGCCTCCACAGGAATTCCGGGTGAGCGGTCCGCCGCCACCTTCCCGTCCGCCGCCACTCCCCCCTATGGCCAAACCCAGACCGGCGACATCTCCGGGGCTTCCCGCAAGGATGCGGCAAGGGAAGAAGCAGCAGACGTTGCGCGCACGGCCAAGGATTCCGCCCAGGGCGTTGCCCAGACCGCCAAGGAGGAAGCCGCGCATGTGGCCTCCGAGGCGAAGACCAGTGCGCAGGATCTTTTGCACCAGGCGAAGTCGGGCCTGACAAGCCAGGCGGGAACCCAGCAGCAGAAGGCAGCGGAAGGCATCCGCTCCATTTCCAGCCAGCTGCAGAGCATGGCCGAGGCACCTGACCAGCAGGGCGTGGCCAGCGACCTGGTCCGTCAGGCTGCCAGCACTACCGAAACGGTAGCCTCCTGGCTTGAGACCAAGCAGCCGGGCGACCTTCTCGGCGAAGTCCAGAGGTTCGCCCGCAACCGCCCCGGCACGTTCCTGCTGATCGCTGCAGGCGCGGGTGTCCTGGCCGGACGGCTCACCCGCGGACTGACCGCAGGGGCCCCCGAAAGCTCGTACGGCACGGGCACCACCACGGCCGGCCTTGCCGGCCAGTACCCGGGCGCCGGGTATTCCGGTACGCAGTACGGGGACCAGTACACCGAGTCGTATGCACCGGCAGGCGGGACAGTGCCGCCTCCTCCGGTCCAGCTTCCCGGGCCGGCCACCACCACCGCAGGGTACGACGGCGGCGCTCCCGGCAGCGGCTACGGGGAGCCAACGCATCCGGCCAGCGCACTGGACAGCCCCCAGCTGGTTGAAGAACCGTGGTCCGGAAACCGGGTTGCCGACGATCCGCTTGGCAACCGAGACCTCGCCGACGATCCTATGGCAGGTGATCCCCTCACCCGGGACCGCTCCAGGGATGGCCAGTCTGGCGGGCTGTGATGAGTAGTTCTATTCCGGAGATGCCCCCGAGCGAGGCGCACCTGAAGGCTGATAACGCCTCGCTGGGTGAGCTGCTCGGGGACGTGACCCGCGACCTGTCCACGCTGATGCGCCAGGAAGTGGAACTCGCCAAGGCCGAACTCAAACAATCCGCGACCAAGGCCGGCAAGGGCTCGGGCATGCTCGCCGGCGCAGGCGTGGCCGGGCACTTCGTGCTCGTCTTCCTGTCCCTGGCCCTGATGTTCGCCCTCGGCGCCCTGATGCCCCTGGGCTGGGCCGCCCTGATCGTCGCCGTGGTCTGGGGCATCACCGCCGCGGTCCTGGCCTCGATCGGGCGCAAGGAACTCAAACAGATCAAGGGCCTGCCCCAGACCGGCGAGACCCTGTCCGAAATTCCCCCAACCCTAAAACCAGGTGAGGTAAACCGATGAGCGATAACCCGGACGCAATCCGTTCAGACATAGAAGCCACCCGCGCCCGCCTGGGCACCAACGTTGACGCGGTCGCCGACAAAGTCACCCCGTCCAACATCGTCCACCGCCAAACCGACAAAGTAAAAGACGCGGTCACCGGCGTGAAGGAGAAAATCATGGGCACAGCAGACTCAGCCACCAACACCGTCAACGACCGGATGCACTCCGGCGCCGGGCACACCAGCAACGCGATGCACTCCACCGGGGACACCCTGCACGGGGCCAGGGACAACGTGGCCTCCACGCTGTCCGACGCCGGCACCGCGATCTCCAACGCCCCGGACCAGGTCAAAGCCAAAACCCAGGGCAACCCCCTGGCCGCCGGCCTGATCGCGTTCGGCGCCGGGATGCTCATCTCCTCCCTGATCCCCGCCAGCGACAAGGAACGCGAGGCAGCCCAGCAGCTCAAGACCGCCGCCGAGCCCCTCGCCACCCAGGTCACCGACGCCGCCAAGGACATGGCCCAGGACCTCAAGGAACCCGCCCAGCAAGCCATGGAAAACGTCAAAGCCACCGCCACCGACGCCGCCCAAAACGTCAAAACCGAAGGCCAACACGCCGCCACCGACGTCAAAGACCGCGCCACCGACGCC